>CAMNBC010000049.1 GCA_946532115.1 uncultured Treponema sp. | reverse complement strand
GATGGTTGCTTAGCTCAGCTGGTAGAGCAATGGACTGTTAATCCATGTGTCGCAGGTTCAAAACCTGCAGCAGCCGCTTAAGACTTTCTGAGATTTCAGAAAGTCTTTTTTTTGCAATAAATCTTTTTCAAAAATCAAACAATTAAAAAGCTGATGCAGGTTTTGAAACGGAGTGAGCGGTCAAAAAAAATGCGAGCAGTTGCGCAGCATTTTTTTTGATGAGGGCACAGGAGGTGCCCGAAAGCGAACGCAGGCGCCGCAGAGGGAGCAAACAGGAGGTTTGCGACCGTCGCGGCAAAACCTGCAGCAGCCGTCAAACCCTTTCGAGATTTCAGAAAGTCTTTTTTATTTAACACGAAGTTTTAAGATTTAACATATTCAGGTTTTGACTACCCCTTTTTACATGTTTTATGCTATACTAACCATATGACAAAGCAAGAAATCAGAAATCAGATTAAAGAACTATTTGCTTCTCCTTCAATTCAGGCCATTCTGCCTTCGCAATCTCGGAAAATCTGCGAGAATATTTTAAATTCAAGACGTTACACAGCCTGCACAACTCTTCTTGCTTATATGCCTCTTCCTGACGAAGTGGATATTACACCGGTCATTGAAGATGCCCTCAAATGCGGGAAAAAAGTTTTTCTTCCGCGCATACTTCCAGAAACAAGCCTTATGGAATTTTACCGTTATGACAGCTCAATTCCGGTACATGAAGGTAGCTATGGCATACTTGAACCGGAAATAAATGAAGAACAAAGCTTTTCACGCGTTATAGAACAAATGTCAATTTATGAATATGCTCCAAAACCGCACTCTTCTAAACTTGTAGAACTTAAAGAGGAATTTCCATCACAGGAACATATTCTGGTTTTAGTTCCTGGCCGTGCATTTACAAAAGATGGAAGACGAATTGGCCGTGGCAAAGGTTTTTATGACGTATATTTTTCTAAAGTACCTTTAATTTTTGACATAAAAAAAGCCGGAGTATGTTTCAGTCAGCAGGTTTTAGCTGATCTACCCACAACACCCGGCGATATAATAGTAGATAATATCTTTACTATTTAAGTTTATTAATCATTCCCATGCAATAACACAGGAATGATTAATAAAGGCTTATTTCTGAAGAATAAATTCTACACGTCTGTTCTTCCAGTTATTATCCTTATCTTTTGGATTTACAACCGGCTTTGTACCACCCATACCATCAGTTTCGAGAGCAGAAGCACTTACACCACGTTTTGTAAGGTAAGCCTTAATTGCATCTGCACGTTCCTTAGAAAGCGGCATAGAAGCACGTCCCCATTCGCGAGGATTATCAACAGTCTCTTCATCAGGATTATCAGTAATCTTGTTTGCATGACCTACAATTGTAACCTTATAATCCTTGAACTTCTTAAGGATATCAGCAATACGATTCAATACCTTAATGTTGTTCTCTACCTTAGCGCTATCAAGCTTAGCATTTGCATTCTGGAAGTTAGCAGCATCTGATTCAAAAATAATAGAAGGAACTGCCATCTTCAACAAATTACCATCGCGGATAACAAGAACATCAACAGGAATTACTCCACTTACAGTAGAAGTCATTCCAAGATTATCTGTTACAGTAAACTCGTATGGATAATCCATAGCAGACTGAACACGTTCTGCATTTCCGTTTACATCCTTCTGAACATTACTCAAACCATCCCAGATAATGCGTTCTGTAATCTGAGTTTTACCAGAAGTCTTCCAGAAATCTTTACCCTTTGGATCTTTAATTACAAATGACCAGTTCTTAATCTTAGCCTTTGTTGAACCAGAAAGCTTGATGTAAAGGTCATCATCTTCACCATCGTTATCCGGGCTAAAGTATTCAGGAGCAGTCTTTACGCTGAGCTGTGGAGCTGTAGCAGTACAGATAAATGCAGATGAAACTGCACTTACTTTATTACCATTGTTATAAACAACTTCGAGAGTACCAGTAAAGGTTCCTTCACATGCAATTCCATCTTTTCCAGCACCATTCCAGTTGATTGTAGCAGGAAGGTTTGCACTGTCTTTTTCTGAGAGAGAATAAACACTTGTTCCGTCTTCCTTGCGGACATCAAAGTTCCATGACTTAATGTTGTCTGTTACAGAAGTACGAATCTCAAACTTCTGAGTATCAAGGTAACCGTCGTTGTTAGGAGATATTCCTTCATATTCTGCAGTGATATATCCCTTTGTCTCGCGGTTATCAAGAGTAATTCCCTTGAGTTCTGTGCTAAAGCTGTTTCCGGCATCATCTGTAGAATGAATTACGATATTATATTTTCCATTTGCAGCAAGATTTCCAGATTCATCTGTACCATCCCATGCAAAGCCTTCTTTACTTCCGTTCCAAGAGAACTTTTTGATTGCCTTATCTTTTGAGTCACGAACTTCAGCAACCCAGAGTTTTTCAGCAGAA
Organism: uncultured Treponema sp.; assembly: GCA_946532115.1. Classification (GTDB taxonomy): domain Bacteria; phylum Spirochaetota; class Spirochaetia; order Treponematales; family Treponemataceae; genus Treponema_D. The sequence goes on along the minus strand of CAMNBC010000049.1, from coordinate 10,344 downwards.
CATTCTTTTACAGTAACAGGAACATCTTTTTGTGCACCGTTTCCAGTTGGAGCAAAGAAGTTCCATGGGATTTCTGCAGAAAGAGTTGGAGCAACTGTATCAAGTTCAAAATTCTGTGTAGAAGCAGCTGCTGTAGAACCATTTGCTGCAGCTACAGAAAGCTGTGCAAAATACATACCGTCTGCACACAAAAGCTTAGAATCATCTTTTCCGTCCCAGCTAAAGCTTACAGGAAGTTTTTTATTTTCCTTTACAGTGTAAACTGCTTTTCCGGACTTATCTTTGATTGCAAACTCATAAGACACAACATCTTTTGTTGCAGTTACCGGAGTAAAGGTAATAGTATCTTTAACCTTGTTTCCATTTGGTGAGAATGCAGCATCAGATACTGCAAGCAAAAGCTGAGCTTCTGTTGTATCAAAAGTTACATATTCTGTTGTCTGGCTTACACCAGTGTTTCCTGCAAGGTCTGTTCCGGTAAGAACAAAACGATACTGACCTTTTTCAGCAATTGTTCCGTTAGAAGCAATACCATTCCATACAATTTCAGTTGGAGGATACTCACCAAAGTCATAAGAATTTACAACCTTACCTTCTGAACTCTGAATTTCACCCTTCCATGAAGGAACAGTAGAACCAGAAGAAGGAACAGGCATAATTGAGAATTTTACAGAATCTTTAGAACCTGCACCAAATACCTTTTCTGAAGCAACAATCTGAGCAGAAGGTTTTTCTGTATCAAGTACGAGTACCGGTGAAGAAATAGGATCCGGCTCATATCCATTAAGATACTTAGCAGTTACTACAGCCTGATATTCACCATCTTTAATCTGAGCACCATTATCATCTGTTCCATCAAAAACAACAGAAGAAGGTGGAACCTCACCGCTGTTATTCTGATTAAATGTACGAACTGCATTACCAGCCTTATCTTTTACGGTGACAGCCCATTCAACAAGTTTATTTCCAGTTTTTTCTTCCGGAACAGGAATTGTAACATCAAGTGTTACAGTATTTGTTTTACTGTCTGTTTTTGGAGAGAAATAGCGGGAACCTTTTACATAAAGGTTTGTTGCAGGCTTATCAGCAGAATAAATGATATTTGTAATACCGGCAGGAGCAGAAACGTTACCTGCACGGTCTGTTGCAGAAATTTCATAAGAATAAACACCGTCAAAAACCTGACCATCCAGATCATTTGTACCCTTCCAGCTGAATTCTGCAGGTTCTGCATTTACCCACTTCACAGTCTTTACAACTACACCATCAGCACGCTTAAAAAGACCAACCCATTCATCTTCTACAGAACCAGTCTGTTTAATTTTAAGGGCTGATTTTGCACCTTCACCAAAAATCTTATCAGAAGGCTGTGCAAGCTCAATATCAGGAGCAATAGTATCAATTACAACTTCATACTCTTTTGTTTTACCAGTATTACCGTTATCATCAGTTGCAGTAAAATAGTAGAAATACTTTCCATCAGGAGCAGTCTCACCATTATTCATTGCACCATTCCAAATCACAGTATCTGGAATTGCAACACCCTGTTTTGGAGTAATAAGCTGCTTAAAAAATGCCTTAAAAGTCATTTTTGTAGGACGCGCAACCTTATTTTCAATTGTGCGGACAACGTTATGATTTTCATCCATAATTACAAGGCTCCAGCCCTGAACATAACGCTTATCCGAAATCTTCATTGGAATAATAAGTTCATCCTGAATACCATCATTATTCGGTGAAATATATTTTGGGTCTGCAGATGCAAACACAGTAACTGCGGCCATAAAAAGGCCAGAAATTAAAATCTTCTTATTCATTTTCACACCTCTAACCTTCTACCTATTCATTATCATTCCAAATAACAATCTGTGGAGCTTCCTTATCAGCCATACCAAGATCAATATCAGCACCAGCAGAAATTGCATGAACTGAGCCATAAAGATTTTTATAACCAGCAGAAACAGTCATTTCACTCTGACTCCAGCTGTGGCTTGCAAGATACTGATTATTCTTTACATCAAATGCAAACTTAAACAGGAAAGCTACAGAAGGAACAAAACTGTATTTTTTGTTGATTATTTCTACAAGATTAATTTTTTCATTTACGCTGATGACAAATGCATCCTTAAACTGAACCTGAGCATTAATATCTGCAACAAGATTCTGGAAACATGGAATCGAAAGATCAAGTCCTAAGCCAATCTTTGCTATTTCTGTATCAAGAATTGTACCTGCAGCACCAGCCTTAATCGTTGCAAGAGTAGGATATGGTGTATTGTTTGCACTCTCATCAATTCCAAAGCGGGCAACATCGTTATACATCTTTCCAAGGTTCAGTACAGAAGCACCAATGCGGAAGTTGCTGAATGGGCCAAGATTTCCAAGGTTATAGAGCATACCCATATCTGCGTAAATTGACCAGTCATGTCCATAACTCCATGCAAATCCACCACCAACACCAAGTCCAACATAAAGCTTTTCTGTGATTTCTTTTGAAAGACCTGCCTTAAGATTTATAGAATCTCCCAAATGCATTTCATGATATGGAGCAAAGGTTCCATTAACAAGTCCACTGAAAACATAAAGCTTAAATGGAATTAAAATACCAGCCTGGAAAGAAGAACCTATCTGGCTTGAATTTGTTTTGTCTGTTGAATAAAGGAATGTGCCTCCTGCATTCAAGTTTACACGCTGTTCACCTGCCGTAAGTGCCGGATTTACAAGTATAGAAGTAGAGCCTGCATCAAACAAAGCTCCACCAGAAACTGAATTCATTCCTGAAAGATTTGCAGGACTTGAAACAAGAGTCAAATCCTCTCCACCTGCCGGTGGGTTGTAAGAGTATGCAGCAGATAAACAAAGACCTGCAGCAACTAACGTCAGTAAGATTTTTTTCATACAAAACTCCTTATATGATAAAACTACTTAAAATTATAAACGTTTCAAAAATTATTTTATAACGTTTTATTAATTATAAACTTAATTATCAGTGTCTTCAAGTTATCCTTGAATTATTGCAATATTTACCATATTATGTATGTATGGCAACTAAAAAAAATACATCAGGAACGGCCTCTACACAAAAAGCCCCGGAGAAAGAGAGTTTTTTTCAGTCTTTAATAGCATCGCTTTTCCATTCTTCAAATCCAGAGGTAGAAAAAAAGCGTCGTCTTAAAAACCTTGCAAAGGCAATCTCAAAAACAAAGTATCACAGTTATTACCGTCCTTCCACAGGAGAAATGCTTGCTCCATTTGGTAAGCTTATTTATGATTTATACAAAGCAGTTTCTTCTGCACAGGTTCATTTCCGCAACACACAGAATCCTGCTATTTTTAAGCGGCAGATAATTAACTACGTACTTTCTGAAAATCAGCTTACACTTCTTGAACAACTCGATGAACAGAAAATTCTGGAAATGGCAAGAACTGTTCCATTTCAAAAACTTCAGCAGGATATAGAACATAAGCTTCAGGTTTTTACAAATGAGTTTAATGAAACTCGTGCAACCAAAGCCGACAGCCTCGAAAAAGCATTTTCTCTTTTCCAGGATTTCTGTGAATTTGATTATTATATGATTTTGAAGAAGTTTGATTCTTCATATCAGGAATTCTCGTTCAACTCGGTTCCACGTCTGGACAAGGTAAACGCAGAATATATCATTGACGACTTAAAAGATTTTCTTGCTGTTGCCTACAGCATAACTGATGATTCAGTAGACTGGAACATGCTGTTTGAAATGCTCAAAGAAACTCAGAGCAAAGAACTTGTTTCTCCAGGTAACTGGAAAAAGATTATTGCAAAAATCAAGAGTATTCAGTCTTCAAAATCTCTTGATATGATCATTCAGCATATTTCTCAGGATTTTGCGTATGAAACTTCAGTTTCATATCATCATGCTTCAATTATTGAGCCATATATCGAAAAAATCGAAAATGACACAAGAAACCTTATGGCAAAGATTGAAGCAGAACAAAAGGAATCAAAAGCTTCTTCAATCTGCATGCAGATTTTTGGAACAGCAAATCCACAGAGTTTAAAGTATTATGTTCATGACTTTAATCCGCCGCTGGAGAAAAAAGGACTTTCTATTCTTGAATACACAGAACCTCTCAACTATCTGAAAAACTTTCTTGTTGAGTTTGTAAAGAAAGTCATTCGCGAATATTACGATGTAGTTGTTATCCGCGGACAATGGGACGCTACCCTTTCTGCACCTATGTCAAATGCATATCAGGAACTCTTAAAGCTTTCTGATGAAATTACAGAATTTGACGAGATGATGTCTGAAGAAGGAACCATGGGAATTAAGGTAAAAACACTTCTGCCAAAAACAGCCCATGATGCCGGTGCCGAAAATATCATTAACCGTGTAGTCTCTGATGCAAATGAAACAGCACGCGGCTACATTATTCAGGGTACACAGGCTTTAATTATAATTGGAAAGACAGTAAAACAACTGCTTGAAGATTATGTACTTGCGAAACCTATTCTAGTACAAAACTGGAAAGAACTCGAAAAATATATTGATGCACCAATGAAAGAATACAGTGTAGACATCTACAAAAAGATTTACCTGTTTGTACAATTGATGCAGACTTACATAAATTAGATAGAATACACAAGCCACTGTCAATAAAAATAGGGGCACGCTACGCGATTTTTGTAAAATAACAGATTATTAAAGCCGCATAGAAAAAAAAAGAGTCCTGCTACACTTTGAGGTGTGCTGCAGCCAGCTTGACTGGCTGTCAGTATAGTCTCAACCGCGTAGCAGGACTCTTTTTTTTCTGTGAGGCTTAAGAACACGTTAACGCATTAACTGCATTTTATTACTGATGCGGGTACCAATTACCTGAATAATTTCTACCATCAGCAGAATAATAACAACCGAGCCTACCATGTACTCAACGCGATAACGCTGGTAACCGTAGCGGATTGCTACGTCTCCAAGTCCACCACCACCTACAGTTCCGGCCATAGCCGAATAACCTATTAAATTAATGATGGTAAGAGTAATGCCATTTACAATAGAAGGAAGTGCTTCTGGAAGAAGAATCTTAAAAATCAACTGACGGTCCGTAGAGCCCATAGAACGACCTGCGGCAATTACACCAGGATCAACTTCTTTCAGACTTGATTCAATTACACGGGCAACAAAAGGAGCTGCTGCAATTGTAAGCGGAACAATAGAAGCTTTTGTTCCAATTGCAGTATGTACGATTACACGTGTAAACGGGAACAAAAGAATTACAAGAATAACAAATGGAATTGCACGCAATATATTGATTATAACAGAAAGAACCTGATTCAAAATTTTGTGAGGTCTGAACCCGCTTGCAGGATCGCTGGTGCAAAGCAGAATCCCAAGAGGAATTCCTATAATCATACTGAATATTGTTGAGAACAAAACCATTACGAGAGTCTGCCAGGTGGCAGTACCGATTACACTAAGATATTTTACCAGTTCCGGATTCATATTACTCACCTGCCTTTTCTACAATAATGTTCTGCTTACGCAGATAGTCCAGTGCTTCGGTTACCTGAAAACCTGTAAAGTCTACAATCATCTTACCAATGTCACCTTCTGTAAGATGCTGAACACCAGCCGCACGTATATTGAATTCTACGTCAAATTTCTTGGCGATGTTACTAAGTACCGGAGCTCCCTGCTTGTCGCTAGGGAAACTGAGTTCATATTCTCCGCCCTCTTTTGACCAGCGGATAATGTCAGAACCGTTTGCATCCGGTTTGCGGTCGCGGCCAATGTGCGAAATGAAGTCCTTTGTTACCGGGCTCTTTGGATTTAAGAAAATATCGTTTACTGAACCGACTTCTACAAGTTTACCTTCGTTGATTACGGCTACCTGACTGCATGCATCGCGCACAACTTCCATCTGGTGGGTAATCATAACCACAGTAAGGTTCATCTGACTCTGGATTTTACGAATCAGGTTTAAGATTGAAGTAGTTGTCTGTGGGTCGAGCGCGCTCGTTGCCTCGTCGCAGAAAAGCACATCCGGTTTGTTCGCGAGCGCACGCGCAATAGCAATACGCTGTTTCTGACCACCACTCAAAGTGCTTATGCGGGCATTCTTGCGGTCCGAAAGCTCAACAATTTCGAGCAACTCATCCACGCGGCGGTTAATTTCATTCTTTGGCACGCCGCATATTTCCATTGGATATGCAATATTCTGCCCGGCCGAACGAGAAGAAAAAAGATTGAAATTCTGAAAAATCATACCAATGCGACGGCGGCGCATAACCAGCTCTTTTTCATCAAGATTATCAACGCGCTGTCCATCATATAAAACTTCGCCGGAATCCGGTTTTTCCATCATACTGATAAGGCGCACAAGGGAAGATTTTCCCGCACCACTCTTTCCGATAATTCCAAAAATCTGATTTGAAGGAATAGTAAGAGAAATATCGTTAACAGCTGCAACTTTAGAAAGTCCATCTGCCGAATCATAAACTCTTACAAGATTGTTTAAGTCTATTCGCATATTTCTATTATAATAAATTAAATAGATAGGCTCAACGTCTAAGAAATCCGTCTTAAACCTGAAACTCACCTCATTTTGGCAACTTTAGACATAAAAAGAAGCCATCCTAGTATAGAAAACTCCATAAAATGCCGATAATTTAGGGATAGAAATGACTTCTGGCCAGAAGATTGCTTTCAGTCTGCTTGCAGCCCTCGGGCTTTTTGCGGCTTTTGTTTTGAGTTTGCATTCCACTCTGTTTAAAGAGCTGGAAACGCGGTTTTATACTCAGGCAAAGATCGAAGAAAACACCGGACAGCTCGACAAGATTTCTGAAAGCTGTGATTCGTACATTTCCGAGATTCTCACTTTAGTCGAAAAAGGCGACAATGCCTGGACAAAAAATGCCTCCGTGCGCTCTTACTATGTCCAGAATCCGTCAGAAAGCGATGTAAATACGCGCCGCAGACTTACGGAAACCCTTTTTTCACAAATTCCAGCCCTAAGAGGCATTAGAATTGTAGATAAAAACGGGCGAAACGTGCATTACAGTTCGTTTGATGATTCTGATCTCCTGAAACAGAACGGAATAAGTAAAATCTACAAAAATTACAATGACATTGTAAAAGACTCAAACGAAATCAGCTTTGAAACGCTGCAAAAAATCACAAGTGAAACAAAATCAGTTCTGCTTTGTGATGAAAGTCGTGCCCGCTTAATTCTTGCGGTTCCTTTCTGCTGGGTAGACGGTATTTATTCAGGACTCAGCCTCTTCTATCTGAATATGCATGAGGTAGAAAAAGAGCTGATTACACGTGATGTAATTTCACTTGGCGAAGGAATTACCCTTTTTGCTGATGATGATTTCAACGGCGGCTTTATGCTGAATCTTCCGTATGGAAACCGTGGAACTTTCCGTGATCCAACCTTAAATTACTGGAAGGCCCGCAGCGAAGCAATGTCTCGTGGCAGCGATAATTACCAGCAGCCGGAAAAACTTCTAGAACTCCCTGATGGCCGGTTCTACGTTGCTCTTTCAAGTAACCGTATCGGTAAAATTCGTGTAAGTGCGGTTTATACAAGTGACATTTTTGAACTTTCTGCAGAGCTTCGCCTGCTTATTTATATCTGTGTATTTATTTCAATTCTTCTCGTAGTATTTTTGATTTTCAGCTTCTTCCGCGACCCGGTTGTTACCCTGCAGAAGAGAATCAAAAAACTTCAGCTTGGAATTATTGAAAACTATCTTGATGGTAAAGAAAAACATGAGTGGAATGATGTAGCACGCCAGCTTCGTACCCGTCGAAACGACTTGAGTGAAGAAATCATTAAGAGTCTGCATGTTCATTCTAAAAAACGCCGCAAAGAACTAGCTGAATATCTTGATAAAAACTGGGAAGAGATTTTTGCAATTTTTGAATCAAAAACAGGAAGTACAAACAGTACTGTCAGCCAAAATGGTACTGGTACGTCTGCACCTGCGGCAACTACAGGAGGCAGTTCGAGTGCAGATATTTCAGGAGCTTCAATTGCAGAAATCCGTCGTGTTCTTGAAGAAGTACTTGCAAACCGTGGCATAACATCGGTTGCTGCAGGCTCTTCGAGTATTGCCGCCGTAGCCGGAGTTGCAAAGACTGTGGCAGAGAAGGCAGCTCCTGCTGAAGAAGTAGAAGAGCTTGATGAAGTCGAAGAACTAACAGAAGATGTTGATGAACTTGATGAAGTAGAAGAACTCGTTGAAGATGTGGAAGATGCAGAAGAACTCGATGAGGTTGAGGAATTAACAGAAGATGTTGAAGAACCTGGAAACGACATTGAAGAACTTGACGAAGTTGAAGAAATAGATGAAATTGAAGAGATGGAAGAGTTTATCGAAGATGCAGAAGAAGCTGATGAGGCAGAAGAACTTTCTGAAGAACCAGATACGGTTGAAGAACTAACCGAAGCTGTTGATGATGTTGAAGAACTTGATGAAGCCGAAGAGATTGAAGAAGCAGAAGAACTTGACGAAGTTGAAGAGCTTACAGAAGAGCCAGAAGAAATAGAAGAGCTCGACGAGGTTGAGGAGCTTGAAGAAGAAGTTGAAGAACCTGATGATTTAGAAGAACTTGAGGAACTGGAAGGAATTCCGGAGTCAGAAAAAAACACATTAGGCTTTGACGATGCAGCAATCAGGGCAATTATTCCACCAAAGAAAGAATATTCTCCATCTGATGATACTTATTTCGCAACAGAAAATTTTGCAACTGTAGATAATCTTTTTGCGGAACTTCTACATCTTGGAAGTGAAGTAAATGTATATAAAGTAAAAAAACAGCCTGTTGAATTTACAGTTTATAAAATTCCTCCTGTTTCTGAACCTATAGAAGAACTCTCTGGAGCAAATTTTGCAATGACAGGTTTTGGAGAAAATATTTCTGATGATGTTGAAGAACTTGAACCTGCACTTGTAATTCCAGAAGGGCCGGATGATGCAATTGTAGAAGAAGATGGTGTTTTCAGCATTTCTGATAAGCTTGAATATACAAATGTAATTCAGGACCCGGATTTCAAGAATCTGGTAGATTCTATACTCTAACTTTCCCATTTCCCTAAAATCATCCTATTATGTTTTCTCATAGAATGGCAGAAAAAATAGTTTGCGGAATAGCTGTAAATGGTTTATAGTAATGGGGATGATTGATGTAGAGAAAGAAGAACAGGCTGTACCACGCGCACTGCTCGTTGGCGAACCTGGAAATGATTTACAGGAACTCAAGAATCTGGTTCTCACTCTGGGAATGGACGTTATTCAGCGGCTCACTTTGAACCGTATGGAAGTCCATCCTGCTTATGGTATTGGTAAAGGTAAGGCTCAGGAAATTGCGGAACTTGCAAAACAAATTGAAGCAGACTGCATTATTTTTGATTTTAATCTTGAGCCACGCAAGCAGCGAAACTGGGAAGAATTAACAGGAATTTCATGTTTTGACCGCCAGGAAGTAATTATCCGCATTTTTGGACAAAGAGCCCAGACTAAAGAAGCAGTTCTTCAGATTGAACTCGCCCGCCTTTCTTACTCCCTGCCCCGCCTTGCACATATGAACAAGGATTTTTCACGTCAGCGTGGTGGTGCATTTGGTGCTAAGGGTGCCGGAGAAACTCAGCTTGAACTTGACCAGCGTCTTGTTCGCGACAAAATCAGCGCTATAAAAAAAGAACTCGCCGAAATTGAATTGAACCGAAAAACACAGCGTAAGCAGCGCGACAAGATGCCTGCATGTGCGCTCGTTGGTTATACAAACGCTGGAAAATCTTCACTATTAAATGCCCTGACAGGTGCAGATGCATATGTAGAAAACAAACTTTTTGCAACGCTCGATCCGCTCACCCGTAAACTGCCACTCAACGACAGTGCAGGAGTTTTGATTACCGATACAGTTGGATTTGTAAGCAATCTGCCGCATCACCTCATTGATGCCTTTAAGTCTACCCTCGAAGAAGCAGTTTATGCAGATTTACTGCTACTGGTTCTGGATTCTTCTGATCCCGAAGCAGAGTTCCAGTATGAAACCGTCTGCAATGTCCTCGAGGACATAGGTGCTGATAAAAATCCTCGTCTGATTCTTTTGAACAAAGTTGATAAGTCTGATGATGATAAACACACTCTTCAGAAGCTCCGCATTAAATTTCCAGATGCAATTTTAATCAGCGCAAAAGATGAAACCGGATTTTTAGATCTCAAAGCGCGTATTTACGAACTGCTTTACGGGGAAATTGCAGAATATGTTATTCCGGTAACTCAGGTTGCATTGATAAATCAGCTCAAAAAATCAGGCTGTGTAGAAAAAGAAGAATGGCTTGATGACGGAGTTCACATTA
>CAMNBC010000048.1 GCA_946532115.1 uncultured Treponema sp. | reverse complement strand
GCTGTAATCTAAAACCGTCTTTTTAGTCTTAAGTTGATGATGTTGCGTAACGCCCCCTTTTTATATATTTATTGTAAGAAATTGAGCAATATGTCATTATAAGGTATGAAAAAAACTTATGTAACCAGAATGCCTGACAAGGCAGGTGCCTTTCTTGTTGCCGGAAAAATAATTGCTGAGCACGGCGGTAATATTGTCAGAGTTAATTACAATAAGGCTGTTGATTTACATACACTCTTTATTGAAGTTTCTGCAGATGAAGAACAGCATAAGCTGATTAAAACGGAACTTGCAGAATGCGGCTACTTATCTGAGTTTAATTCTGAAAGTCAGATTTTGATGATTGTTCTGACTCTGCCGGATGTCAGTGGGGCTGTCATGCCCGTGCTTGAAATTTTAAATGCTCATGAAGTAAATATTTCCTATATAAGTTCACAGGAAAATGGAACCGGCGTGCAGTATTTTAAGATGGGATTATTGATAGAAAACACTTTGGAAATACGTGCGCTTATTGATGAGATTTCGCGTGTATGTGAAATCAAAATCCTTGACTACGAAGTAACTGACCGCCTGCTGGATGGAACTGTTTTTTATGTTACCTTTGCAAATGAAATGCGAAAGATTCTGGGACTGGATCAGAATCAGACTAATAAGGTGCTGGTTTATGCAAACCGCATGATGCAAATTCTTGATGATCAGAAAAAATCTCCGTTGAAAACTTTTGATTATATAAGACGATTTGCAAGTTTTGTTCGTGAGCGCAGTGGTGAAAATTTCAAACCTCAGGTTTCATTTATTACGCTGACGGATAAACTCACTCTTTTTACAATTGAACCACCTTGCGGAAGTAATACCTATGTAATCCAAAGTGATGATGAATTACTTTTTGTGGACTGTGGTTTTGCTTATTACAGGGCAGAGATGCGGGCTTTATTCAAAGAGCTTTTTCATGGCTATTCAACAATAAAAAAATCAGCTTTTATAACTCATGCAGATATGGATCATACAGGACTTCTTTCTGAATTCGATACCATTTACATGAGTGGAAACTGTTATGATAATTTTGCGCTTGAAATAGCTGGTGAAAGTGATTTCAGGGAGCAGAATCCTTTGCATGAACCATACTGTAAGCTCAGTAGAATTATTTCGGGATATCAACCGCCGGCGCTGGAAAGGTGTATTATAATTGGAAGACGGGAAGGGGATGCTGTTCTGGCTCCTATTGGAAGCCATTTTTTTGGTGGTAAGCGTTTTGATTTTTACGAAGGAAAAGGCGGCCATGTTCGTGGTGATACAGTAATTGTCTGCGATGAATTAAAACTTGTTTTCAGCGGTGATATTTATGTAAATATAAAAGGGTTCTCTGATGAACAAAAAGAGTTTAATGCACTCGCTCCATTTTTAATGACAGGTGTAGATTCAGATCCTGCACTTGCAAAAGAAGCTCGTGAATATCTTGTAGAAAAATACAGCGATTATATAATCTGTCCGGGGCATGGAACAATTAAAAAGTTTTAAGCATTGTGTAAAAAGGAAAATATATGACAGAAGAACTAAATGGAAAATATGAAGCATTGAAGAATTATTTTAAGAGCCTTGGAAGTGTTGCAGTTGCATTTTCAAGTGGGGTTGATTCAACACTAATGCTTAAGGTTGCTCATGATGTTTTAGGAGATAAGGCTGTTGCAATTACTGCCCGTTCTCATTCTTTTCCTGTACGTGAAAAAACTGAAGCCAGCGAGTTTTGCAAAAAAGAAGGCATTGAACATATTTTTGTTGATTCAGAAGAACTGAATATTCCTGGCTTCAAACAGAATCCTAAGAACCGTTGTTATTTGTGTAAGCATGAACTTTTTGAAGAAATAATTAAAGTTGCAAAGAATCATAAGCTGGCCTATGTTTGTGAAGGAAGTAATCTTGATGATAATGGAGACTATCGCCCGGGGTTACAGGCTGTTGCTGAGCTCGGTGTAAAAAGTCCGCTTAGAGACTGCAATTTGTGGAAATCAGAAATCAGGGCAATTTCAAAAGAACTTGGGCTTGAAACCTGGAAAAAGCAGAGTTTTGCCTGCCTTGCAAGCCGCTTTGTATATGGCGAGACTATTTCGATTGAAAAACTTGATATGGTTGATAAGGCCGAACAGCTGCTTCTTGATCTGGGATTTGAACAGGAACGTGTAAGAATTCACAGCTTTGGAAACGGCGAGACATCTGGTACAATTGCAAGAATAGAAGTAAATCCAAATGAATTTTCAAAGGTGCTTGCACATCAGGAAAAAATAGTAAGTGAATTTAAGAAAATCGGCTTCAATTATGTTTCAATGGATTTGCAGGGATATAGAACCGGAAGTATGAATGAGACTTTGAATAAACAATAATTCAATTAAAACGGATTTTGATAGTAATGAAAAAGGAAATATTGGTTATAAAAAAAGAAGAAGCATATACTTATGATGAATTAGATTTTCTTGAAGAAAACCTTTTACCGCTGGTAAAAGATGAGGCACAGAAAGTTACTATTGCAAAGGTTTTGAACAGCCTCAAATTTAGTCTTGAAAATCAAAAAATGTCTTCGGCTGTCTTTTTTATGCCTCAGAATACGTTCAATATTTTTTCTTTGATTCAGGGAGACAATTCCATCTGTAAAATAAATAAGGAAGATATTGAGGCTTTGTATAAGGTTTTTGATTTACCTGATGAGTGGAGTGGCCAGCCTGTTTATGAACACCTCCAGAAAAAACTGAAAATTCTTAATGAATATCTCCTGCAGGGGAACTCTGTGACTCCGACTGTAATTGCAGCGGATAATTTTTCTGTGATGAAAATATGACATCGACATGTCATATTTATATGCTATAATATCCACATGCAAATAGATCAGCTTTTTGAATTTGTATATATACTCATTGATAAAAAGCGTGTAACCGCCAGAGATATGTCTAAGCATTTTGGAGTTTCTGTGCGCACAATTTATCGCTGGATGGAAGCGCTCTCTCTTTCAGGCGTTCCAATTTATTCGCTTAAAGGCCGGGGCGGTGGAATTGCGATTTCTGAACAATATGCCCTTGATAAACGCATACTATCAGAAGAAGAACGGCTTGCTATTGTCTCAAGTGTTAAAGCATTTAATAGTTTAGCGGGAAATCCTGTCTCTGCAGTAAATGCAAATATCAAAGCTGCTGAAAAAATATCTGGTCTGGTTTCCTCGAATACCGACTGGCTGGAAGTTGATTTTGCTCCCTGGAGTCCGGAAGGCTCTGAAGTTAGGAATCTCTTTGGAACTTTGCGTGATTCAATTTTGAAAAAGCGCCAGATAAGTTTTGATTATTTTACAGGTGACGGGCGCAGTGAAAAACGACTTGTACATCCCTGGAAGCTGATATTTCGCGGACAGTCCTGGTACCTCTATGGCTGGTGTACATCCCGAAATGCAGAGCGGTTTTTCAAACTTACGAGAATGCGAAATCTTGTTATGACTTCAAAGAATGCAAACATTGTAAGAAATATTACAGCGACCGGGCCGGCGAATACTCCAGAATATTCTGCTCCTCTCATTCAGATAAAAGCCAAAATTACACAGGAAAAAGTTTCCTATCTTATGGATTCTTTTATCTGTTCCGAAATAAAGCCTCAGAAAAATGGTTGGGTTAATGTGACCTTTACGGCGCCAGATACTCCATGGCTTTGTGAGATCCTTTTGAGTTTTGGAGCACAAATAAAGATTCAAAGCCCCGCTCGCCTGAAAAATAAAATTGCAGAAATGGCAGCAAAGATTTCAGAATTATATAAGTAAATATGACATTCCATTGTCATATTTTATGTAGTATTCTGAATGTATGAATAATCGACCTCTGTTTGAAGAAATCAAAAGCTTTGAAGAGTTTTCAAAATACTACTGGTATCGCGAGGAACTGCAGAAAATATGCCGTTCACTTGAAATCGATGCTAGCGGCATGAAGACAGAACTTAACCACAATATCGAAGAGTATTTCAAGGGAAATATTATCCATACAAAGGGGGCGAGCTGCCGCACTAGGGCCACAAAGAACTCCCCAAAGTCAACCACTTCTACGCCTCTGACTCTGCAAACAAGTCTTCTCGAATGTAACTTCTGCTTCAGCCAGCGCTTCCGCGATTTCTTTTCAAAAGAAACCGGAATTAAAAACTTTAAGTTCAATGTAGATATGGTTGCCACAGCACGAAAGGTAAAGGAAACAAAAGATGCTTCCTTTACACTCGGAGACCTTCTTGATATCTACTACGGAAAAAAGACTTACGCAAAATACAACAAAGTCTCTTTGCAGTGGAACAAGTTTGTTCAGGACTTTTGCGCTGACCCGGTAAATGCTAATATCCCGAACAAACTCAAAGCAGCCGCAAAGCTCTGGAGAATAGTCCGCGAATCAACCAGAGAAAAAGTCTATACTCACGACTTACTTAATGAACTAAATATTTTATAAATCATAAAATATGCTACCTTCATTTTCGTATCGCTCTGCATGCAGTTTTACATCAGTAACTTTTTCCAGAAAGGCCCTGTCATGACTCACAACAATAAGTGCACAGGAAAGAGATGACAGTGCACTTTCCAAAGCAAGCACACTTGTTATATCCATATGATTCGTTGGTTCATCCAGAATCAAAAAAGAAAGAGGTTTTTCTACCGCCAGAGAAATCATCAGTTTTCTAAGTTCGCCCGGACTAACAGAGCCCTGCTGCAGATTTTCCGGTTCACTTCCAAGTCGGTATAAAGTCGAAAGAACCGCTCCTCTTTCCGCATCTTCAAGCTCATTGAAGTCAGAAAGAATTTGATTCTTTAAGTCTTCTGGAATCTCCTGGGGCAGATACATAACTTCTTTCGTCCTGCCGGATTTTTCAAGCTCACTAATCAGATGTTTTATAAAAAGACTTTTCCCGGTCCCGTTCTGCCCGGTCAAGGCAATTTTTGAATCAGGATTAATTACAATCCGCGGAATGTGAAGCTTATAAGAAGTTTTTTCTTCAGATGCAAAAATATCAGTTTCCTCTATAATTATAGACTTTGCAAAGCCTGCTCCTTCAACCGAAAAACCTTCTTTTCTCATAAGTGATTTTTTTACTGAATCGCGGACTGCCTCTGTTCTTTGAATCTGACTATCAATATGGGCTTTTGCATCTCCTGTGCTTCTGTCTTTTCCGCCGAGCCTTGCAACATCAATTTTACGTTTTGCATCATGGTCATGCGGGTCAATATTTTTTTTGGCAAGGCGGCTTTTAGACCGCTCGTTCTCTTCTGCAAGCCTGCGGCTCCTCTGCTTTTCGCCCGCTACTTTTGAATCGAGCCTCTCCCATTCTCCGCGATTATGAGAAGCCTTCTGCTGGCGAAGCTCCAGAGCCTTGCTAAGTCCTCCGGAATAGCTTTCACAAACTACGCAGTCGCGTCCGCCAGAAAAAGCACGAGCCTCATTATAAAGATAAACAGTGTGTTTACAAAGAGAGTCCGCAAAAGAGCGGTCATGACTTACAATAATTCCAATTCCACTAAAGAGGGCAAGTGTGTCAGAAATCATGCGGACAGTTCCTTCATCAAGATGATTTGTTGGCTCGTCCAGAAGCAGCACCGTTGGACGGTCCGCAAGCGCACAGGCAATCTGAATTCGTTTTTTCTCACCGCCGGAAAGTGAATCATAACGGGCAATCATTTCTTCTGTGATATGAAGCATGGAAAAGAAACGTCGCACTTCGTTATCGTCACTCCAGAAAACAGAATAAAGATTATCCGGCACCTCGGCAGTTTCCTGAGGGCAGTAAATAACATAGCCGCTGGAAGTTTGACCGCAGCTCACGATTCGCCCTTCATCAGGCTTAAGCAGGCCTGCAATAAGTTTAAGAAGTGTACTCTTACCACAACCGTTACTTCCGGCAATACAAGTCCAGCCATCATTAAACTGTAGAGAAAAATTCTCGAACAAAGTTACGTGCGAAGATGGATATGAAAAATAAAGCTTTTGAATTTCTAATGACATAATGACCTCCGAAGGAAGCCTGTTATCATAATAAATTTATGCAGGAAAATAATATAACGAACAGATCCGCAAAATCCCGATAAAATTAATACTGTAACTGACTTCCTGAAAATGAAATCTCAAATGAGAAAAAAATGTAGGGAAATCAGATTTACAGTCTCATCGGCAATGCGTCTCCTTAAGAAAAGTTAATTAATTTTATTATGAAAAATGATTTTGTGTCAATGAAAAAACACAGACTCCCGGTTGTGAATCATGGATCAAATACGCTTATTGAACTTTTTCTTTCATTTCAATAATGTATATCTCTATGTTTCATCATAATTCTTCTTATGAAAGAAATTTAACCGAAGGCTCACTTTTTAAGGGAATCTTTTTATATGGCGTGCCGCTCATTTTTTCAAATCTTCTGCAGGTGCTTTTCAATATTTCCGACGTTGCAGTTGTAGGAAGATTTGCCGGTTCCCAGGCCCTTGGTTCAGTAGGCTCAACTACTCAGCTCCTCTTTTTGTTCACTGGACTTTTGATGGGGCTTGGCGGCGGCGTGAATGTAATCGTTGCCTTTTACATCGGTGCTAAGTCAAAAAAAGATTTAGATGATGCCATTCATTCGTCCTTTATAGTTTCAATGATAACCGGTTTTATCCTTTTGATTTTTGGCTATGCTTTAGCAAGACCGGTCCTTACCCTTATCAAAACCAAGCCGGAGCTTCTGGACGGTGCGGTAATTTATTTTAAGATTTACATGCTTGGCATGCCTGGTGTTGCACTTTTTAATTTCGGAAACGCTGTACTTAGCGCAGCAGGCGATACAAAGCGTCCTCTCTACTATCTTAGTTTTGCCGGAATCATCAATATAATTTTGAATCTCTTTTTTGTGATTGTATGCAGGCTTTCTTGTGCCGGGGTTGCTCTTGCCAGCATTATTTCACAGTATGTTTCGGCCGTCCTGGTTATGATCCCTCTGATTCGCGGGCGTGGACTTGGAGATGTAAAATTTAGTTTTTCAAAGCTCAGACTTAACCGCGAGAAGACAATCAGAATTTTGAAGATAGGAATTCCAGCCGGAATGCAGAATGCGATTTTTGCTGTAGCAAACACATTCATTCAGGTAGGTATAAACTCTTTTGATGCAGTGATGGTTGCAGGAACAGCTGCCGGAGCAAATCTTGATAACATAATTTACAGCGCAATGAACGGATTTTATGTAGCCTGTGCAACTTTCATCGGGCAGAATTATGGAGCCGGAAATAAAAAACGCATTCTGCACAGTATGATTATTTCGAATCTTTTTGCTTTCAGTCTGGGAGCCTTTCTCAGTATAACAATGTATATTTTCGGGCCTCAGTGCCTGTCTCTTTTTACAAGTGACCCGGAAGTTATTCACGCCGGCATGCTCCGTTTTTCAATTATGTTCTTTTCATACCCGGTTGCAAGTTTTATGGATAACACAATCGCCGCCAACCGCGGACTTGGAAAAACTTCTGTTCCAACGATTATTGTTCTGCTCGGTTCCTGCTTATTCCGTATTCTCTGGATATACACAATCTTTAAATGGATTGGAACGATTCAGTCTCTCTTCCTTCTTTATATTTTCTCCTGGGCAATCACAGCTATTGCCGAGATGATTTACTTCGTAAAGATTTACAGAAAAATTTAAGTTTTAAATATGACACTTAGTTGTCATATTTTATATGGTATTCTGTAAACATCCGGGTGGATTGAAATTCACCGGTTTTACAGGAGGCCTTCAATGCCATTTGATTACAAGAAAGAATTTAAAGACTTCTATCTCCCGCCGGCAGAGCCGCATATTGTTCACATTCCCAAAATGCAGTTTGTGGCTGTTCGCGGAAAAGGGAATCCTAACGAAGAAGACGGCGAATACAAAAGTGCACTTGCCCTGCAATATGCAATCGAATACACAATCAAGATGAGCAAAAAGGGAGATTATCGTATTGCGGGATATCAGGACTTTGTAGTTCCGCCTCTCGAAGGTTTCTGGTGGCAGGAGGAAAACGGAGCTCCTCTTTCAGGCTTTGATTATACAGACAAATCTTCCTTCAACTGGATTTCCGTAATTCGCCTTCCGGATTTTGTGACACAAAATGATTTTGAATGGGCAAAGAAAAGTGTTGAAGAAAAGAAGGGTCTGGACTGTTCGCGTACCGAACTCTTCACATATGAAGAAGGCGATTGCGTTCAGATTATGCACATCGGCTCCTACGACGACGAACCGGCAACAATCAAACTGATGGATTCCTTCGCCCTCAACACTGGCTGGCAGCTGGATTTTTCAACCACAAGACTTCATCACGAAATCTATCTGAGTGACCCGCGAAAAACATCTCCTGAAAAATTAAGGACTGTTATAAGACATCCTGTTAAAAATTTATAATATGGATAAATTTCTATGAATTGTAAAATTGATTCCTTGTATATAATTGTTGATGATTTGGAAAGAGGAATTGCTTTTTATGAAGATTTCTTTGAGCAGAAAATTCTTAATAAAAGTGAACTTGGTGGTTATTTTGATATTGATGGATTCAGATTTCATCTGTTTGCATATAAAAAAGTAAATGAGTCGCACTCTTATGGAAGTAACTGTTTACCAAGCATTTGTTTTAAATCATTAGAAGAATTGAATAGGAAAATTGCAGACAAAAAGATTTGTTTTCCGCTTACAAAAATCGGGAAAAATTGGGTAGCAGAGTTCGTTGATTCTGAAGGAAATCACATTGAAGTCTATACACCAGATAAGGAATAAAAAAATGAAAAATGATTTGATAGAAAACATAGAAAAACTTCACACAACCCCCATGGGCCTAGACCGTATTCGCCGCAACCTCCGGCTTGGTGATGATGTAAAAGATGTCGTTGAATGGTGCCGCGAGAAAATCCTGGATAGTAACGCAGTCATTACCCGGCAGGGAAAGAACTGGTATGTCAAAATTGACGGATGTGAGTTCACTGTGAATGCTTACAGTTTTACGATCATTACTGTGCATATTGTGGTATAATAGATTATGCACTTCGTAACCGCCAAATCAATTCTGACTCCTCACAGCATGAACATTTACCGCGGCTGTTCGCATGGTTGTATTTATTGCGATTCGCGCAGCAAGTGCTATCAGTTTACTCATGATTTTGAAGATATCGAAGTAAAGCAGAATGCGCCGGAACTCCTCGAAGAAGCTCTCCGTAAAAAACGAAAGCGCTGTATGATTGGAACAGGCTCCATGTGCGACCCTTACATTCCTCTGGAAAAAGAGCTGGGGCTAATGCGGCGCTGCCTTGAAATAATTGACCGCTACAATTTTGGAGCAACACTCATAACTAAATCAGATCTTGTGCTGCGCGACCTGGACATTCTGACCCGCATAAATAATAAAACTAAGACCGTAGTGCAAATGACACTCACCACCGCAGACGACGAACTCTGCCGTAAAATTGAACCCGGAGTCTGCCCGACCAGCCGCCGTTTTGAAGTTTTGCAGGCTTGTCACGAGGCAGGCATTCCGACTGTTGTCTGGTTCAGTCCGCTTCTTCCTTTTATAAATGACACCCGCGAAAATATAGAAGGAATTGTTGATTACTGTGTCAGGGCTGGAGTTCATTCAATTATTTGTTTTGGAATTGGTCTTACTTTGAGGGAAGGGAACAGAGAATATTTTTATGCTGCGCTGGATAGACTTTCAGTACAGGATATGCGCTTTACCGGTATCAAGGATCGTTATCAGAAAACCTTTGGCTACAACTACATGTGCTCAAGTCCGCAGGAGAATGCGCTTATGTCAAATCTTGTCAGTCTCTGTCGACGACATCATATTCGGCTTGGAACGGATTCTGTCTTTAAGTGGATAGAAGAGTTCCCAGATACAGATCCGCTCCAGCCTGAATTATTTTAGTATATCCTTGTTAGAGCAAGGCTTTGATGCATTCTTCAACTTTTGCCATGTTAGCAGTTGGCTCAAAGCGGGCAACAACATTTCCCGAGCGGTCAATGATGAACTTTGTGAAGTTCCATTTGATGTCTGGTTTTTTAGCCCAGTCAGGATCTGCAGCTGCAAACATCTTTTCCAAAGCTTCCTTGAATTCGTGCTCTTCAAATCCTTCAAAACCTTTTTGAGATTTCAAATAAGTATAGAGCGGAAGTTCGTTTGGACCGTTTACATCAGCTTTTTTCATCTGAAGGAAGGTTGTATTAAAGTGAGCTTTACAGAAGTCGTGGATTTCTTTATCACTTCCCGGAGCCTGGCCCCCAAACTGATTGCAAGGAATGTCGAGAATCTCGAGTCCTTTGTCGTGGTAATCTTTGTACAGCTG
Source organism: uncultured Treponema sp. (assembly GCA_946532115.1). GTDB lineage: Bacteria > Spirochaetota > Spirochaetia > Treponematales > Treponemataceae > Treponema_D. The sequence continues at coordinate 2,609 of CAMNBC010000048.1, read as the reverse complement.
TTCAATTGGTGCGTACTGTGGAGTGAAACCACAACCTGTTGCTGTGTTTACTACAAGAATAACCTTTCCTTTGTATTCAGAAAGCTTTAATGCGTTGCCTTTTACTGTTGCTACTTCGTAATCATAAATCATATTTATCTCCTTAGTCAGACCTTTCATGGCCCCTTATTTATATTGCTTTACAAATTCAACTGCAGCTTTGATATCTTCTTCATTTGGACGACCCTTATGAAGACCTTTGAACTCACCTTTACAATGGAATTCTTGTTCATCCATTGGAATGCCTGCCTTGTCTGCTTCTGTCTTTACCTTTTTGTAAGTTGAGTTGAGAAGGGCTGCTGAACCAAAGTTTACAATTTTTCCAACCTTATCTTTAGAAAGACCTGCAACAAAAGCTCGAACTTCCGGATCAATATTAAAAGCGTAATAAGAGTTACCAAGAAATAAAATATCTACCGGTTCAGTTACTGGTTCACTGATCGGGAGAGCTTCTACTCCCAGTTCTTTTGCGATTGCCTCTGCAAGGCGCTTTGTGTTTCCGGTTTTTGTATAAAAACGGACTGCGAATTTCATATATCCTCCTTGTAAAATATAAATAATTTAGTGCAATAAGATTGTGTACAATGTAAAATTAATGAATTCTAATTATTATGTCAAGTTGTTAGCTGCAACAAACTGAAATATAACAAATATTTTTTATTTATTTGAAGACATACAGGTTTATTCTTTTTAATTACCTATTGACATTATAGGTAATGCATAGTATAGTTGCTGTATGGTATATACCTACTATAATAGTAGGTAATATTAAATACCTAAGCGAGGCAAAAATGGCAAAAAGCTTTACCGACTTAAAAGAATCACATCCGTGCTTTGGACAGGGAAAGGCGGCAACTGGCCGTATTCATCTTCCTGTATGTCCAGGCTGCAATATTGCATGTCGTTTTTGCGAAAGAAGCCTTAATGATACGGAGAATCGTCCCGGCGTAACGTCCAAAGTTCTTAAGCCCGCCGAGACGATTCCCCTTATCAAAAAGGCATTGGAAATCAGTCCGGAAATAAAGGTAGCTGGAATTGCAGGACCAGGTGATACACTGGCCAGTGATAATGCGCTTAAAACTTTCAGTCTTATAGACAGAAACTTCCCTGAACTCATAAAATGTATGAGTACAAACGGACTTTTGCTTGCTGAGCGTGCTGACGAAATCATAAAAGTTGGAATTGACAGCCTTACTGTTACCGTAAATGCTGTAGATCCTGAAATTGAAGCACAGCTTAATGACTATATTATCTGGCACGGCAAAAAGATAGAAGGGGTAGAGGGGGCAAAAATCCTCATAGAAAATCAGCTTGCCGGAATCAAAAAAATTGCAGACGCCGGAATTACAATTAAGGTAAATACAGTGCTTGTTCCTCGTATAAACGGCAGTCACATTGCAGAAATTGCAAAAACTGTAGCTGAAGCCGGAGCAAAAAAATACAATATCATTCCGCTGATTCCTACAGCAAAATTTGCCGGCGAACCGGCTCCAACCTGCCAGGACATACATTCTGCTCGTGCTGCAGCTTTACCTTACATTGAACTTTTCCTGCATTGTAATCATTGTCGTGCAGATGCTGTTGGTGTTCCGGGGCGTACAGAGTTCTCAAAAGCTCTTTATGCAAACTTCGGTACAAGTGGAATCAAGGAAAATTTTTCTCATGGCTGATCAAGATTCAAAATCTTCAGAATACAAAGTTGCCATTGCCTCAACTGACGGCGAAACTGTAAATCAGCATTATGGCAAAGCAGAGAAATTTTATATTTACTCAATTAATGACGAAGTGGGATATGATTTTGTTGAAGAACGTTATGTAGAACCGGTCTGTATGGACGGAGCACACGAAATTTCTAGAATGAAAAAAAGTGTGCTTCGCTTTACAGACTGCCGTTACATTGTCGTATCTCGTCTTGGAACAGCCGCCAATGCAGCACTTTCTGCGGCTGGTATTACGGCTATGGAACTTCCCGGCAGTATAGACGATGCAATTCTCCATGTATGGAAGTATAACCAGATTCAGAATTTATTTAATTAATTTTCAATAACCTATTGACAAAGTAGGTAATTAAAACTATATTACTTATACCTACTAACTAGGTAGGTATATACTAGATGACGGCAGGATATGCCGGAGCCAAATTTTATTTTGGTTTATATAGGAGCACACGATGGGTGAAATCAGACAGATTGCAATTTACGGAAAGGGTGGAATTGGTAAGTCCACAACCACACAGAACCTTACAGCTGGACTTGTTGAGCATGGAAAAAAGGTCATGGTTGTTGGCTGCGATCCTAAGGCAGATTCTACTCGTCTGCTCCTTGGCGGCCTTGCACAGAAAACAGTTTTGGATACAATCCGCGATGAGGGTGAGAATGTTGAACTCGACCGCATCATGAGAACCGGCTTTGGCGGAACCCGCTGTGTTGAATCAGGCGGACCGGAGCCTGGAGTTGGTTGTGCAGGACGAGGTATCATCACTTCTATCAGCATGCTTGAAAATCTTGGTGCATATACAGACGACCTTGATTTTGTTTTCTACGATGTTCTTGGTGACGTTGTTTGTGGTG
>CAMNBC010000047.1 GCA_946532115.1 uncultured Treponema sp. | reverse complement strand
ACCATAAGAAGATTGCTAAGGGTGAGGTTGTAGTCATCGATGAAAACTTCGGTGTGCGTGTAACCGAAATCCTGTCTCCTATGGAGCGTGTAACAGATATTAACTAAAAAGGATGTCATCCCGAACTTGATTCGGGATCTATTAAAAGATGCTGAAACGTCATCCTGAACTTGTTTCAGGATCAGCATGACAAAATTTACCAATTTTAAAAAGGGTGGGTTTTATAATTGGAAAAAACTAAAAAACTGATAGCGGTTATGCTCTTGTGTATGACCGCCGTTTTTGCATTGTACTCTCAAAATCAAACAACTCAAAACGAGACTTCTCTGACAGAAGAGTCTATTGTTTTTTCTGATGAAAGTACCGTAGAATCTGGAAATAATTCTTCTTCGTATAAAGGACCTTCAACAGTCGGAATGTTTATTCGTATGATTGTTGTACTGGTTATTGTAATAGGTCTTATTTATGGGGTTTTATGGTTTATCAAAAAAAAGACAAATGTTGTAAAAACTGATGATGATTACCTTCGTCGCGCTGCTTATATAAACATTGCTCCCGGAAAAACAATAGAAGTTATTACCCTTATTGATAAAGCATATCTTATTGGTGTTACAGAAGATAATATAACCTTGCTTGGTGAGATTGATGATAAAGAACTTATCAGTGCAATGAACATTACTGCAGATAAAAAGAATAATACTAAAAAGCCTGCTACCTTTGCAGATGTACTGGATATGTTTTTGATTAAAAAAGGTGGACAAAAAAATGTTTTCACTGATACAGAAACACAGGTAGATAGTATTTTTGGCAGAAATACAGAAAATACTCAGAGCGGGGAAAATCAAAATGAGATTCAATAAAATCAGAAAAGTAATTTCATTCTCAATTTTGATTTTCATTATATCAACAGCCTCACCGGTTTTTGCACAATCACAAAGTGCTCAGAATAGAAATTTTCCAGACAGTCCTGCTCAGGGAACTACTGAACTGAACCAGAATATCCGCGGTTCGGGAGTGCCTAATGTGGCAATTCAGATTACGGAACCACAGAGTGGACGTGAAGTTGCTTTTTCAGTTCGACTTCTTTTATTGCTTACAATACTAACCCTTGCTCCAAGTATCTTAATTCTGGTTACCTGTTTTCTTCGTTTTTCAATTGTTCTGGACTTTATAAAACGAGCTCTTTCACTTCAGCAGGTTCCACCGACTTCTGTATTAAATGGAATTGCATTTTTTATGACCATATTTGTTATGTGGCCAACCTTTACAAAAGTTTATGATAATGCCTATAAGCCGCTTTCAGAAAACGCTATCACGATAGAAGAGGCTTATCAACAGGCTGAGGCTCCGTTACGTATGTTCATGTACGGTCAGATGTCTGGTGATACCAGTTATATTAAAATGTTCATGAATATGGCAAAGTTAGATAAGCCTAATACTTTGGCGGACGTGCCGACTTATATTCTGGTTCCATCTTACATTTTGCACGAACTTACAGTCGCCTTTAAAATAGGTGTCATTCTTTATATTCCTTTTATTATAATCGATATGGTTGTCGCGAGCATACTTATGGCAATGGGTATGATGATGCTGCCGCCGGTTCAAATTTCAATGCCGTTTAAACTTATTCTTTTTGTACTTGTGGACGGCTGGGGATTATTAACACAGCAGCTGTTTAATTCAGTAATAAGGTAATTATTTAAGGCTGCAGGTAAGGGAGGTAAAAAATGTCTATAGGTACAATAATTTCTCTGATGCGTGGAGCTGTTACGCAGGTTATCTCAATGGTAGCACCGGTACTCGGACTTGCACTTTTAGTCGGACTTATTGTAGCAATATTTCAGGCCACAACTTCCATTCAGGAACAGACACTTACATTTCTTCCAAAACTGATTGTTATTCTTCTAGTGATAGCACTACTTGGTGGTGCAATGTTTACTTCTCTTGGTGAATATACAATACAGCTTTTCAGTCGTATTCCGGATTTTGCAAAATAGGTGAGCCATGCTGGATAGTATTTTGCTTAAAGCTCCAGTTTATCTCCTTGTGTTTGTGCGATGTTTTGCACTGATAATGACACTGCCAATGTTTTCAATGAGAGCCGCTTCACGTATTGCAAAAGTTGCAATAGCAGGATATATGGCTTTTTTCATTTTTGGCAGTATAGATACATCCGCCTACGCACCATACATCGGCCCGGAAGGCAGCTCCTCAATGATTTATTTTCTTCTGCTGGTGGGCGAAGGCCTAATCGGCATTATAATGGGCTTTTTTATTTCAATCATCTTCGCTGCATTCAGCGCGGCTGGCCAATTTCTTGCCTTTCAGATGGGACTTTCAGCCGCAAGCTCTTACGATGCGCTTTCTCAGGTAGAAAATCCTCTTATGGGACAGTTCTTCAATCTTGTAGCAATGCTGGTTTTTATGCAGACACATTGGTTTCAGAGACTTTTTCTGGGAGGTCTGGTTACAAGTTTCAGTTCCTTAAATGCCCTTAGTATTGCAACTTCGAACGAAAAACTTGCAAGATTTATGATAAGTGGTCTTACAGGTCTTTTTTCAGATGCACTTGTAATAGCACTTCCAGTAATGGGAACTTTGTTTTTAATTACAGTATGCACTGGACTTCTTACAAAAGCTGCTCCTCAAATGAACCTTCTTTCAGAAGGCTTTCCAATTATGATTTTAGTAGCGTTTACAATCATTGCACTGGCAATGCCAAGTATAATTGATTTTTTTGTACGCTCATTCAATAACGGTTTTTCAGATCTGGAAAAACTATTTGCAACAATTTCGGGAGGTGTGTAGTCTATGGCAGCAGAAGATGAAGGCCGTACCGAACAACCTTCCGAATACAAACTTGAAAAAGCCCGTAAAGAAGGTCGAGTCGCAAAAAGTCAGGAAATCAGTGGTGCACTTGTTTTACTGTTATGTGTAGTTACAATTGTATTTCTTTCCAGATGGCTTTTTTCTGAAATAATTACAATTTTTAAATTTTATTTTACGCAATGTGCAGATTACGATATAAAGAATCCGGCATTTCTTCCGGCATTTTTTGATGTATTTATAAAATGTGTTCTGCCGCTTGGACTTATAAGTGCAGTAGCCGCTGTAGCCGGAAATATAATTCAAACCCGCGGATTTATTTTCAGCCTGAAGCCAATAGAGCCAAAGTTTTCAAAAATTGTTCCTAAATTCGGTGAGTATTTTAAGAAAACTATTTTTTCTGTAAAAGGACTTTTTAATGTTGCAAAGTCTCTTGGAAAAGTTGCTGTAATCTGTTTTGTCGGATACCTTTATATAAAAAGAGATTTATTTGTTCTGATTGATATTATTGATAATGGTAACGTAGCGGGTGCTCTAGGGCAGGTTGCAAAAATGGCTGCGCAGATTTTAATTACAGTCGCAGTAATCTTTCTCGCAATTTCTATTCCTGATTATTTTGTGCAGCGTCATGATTTTATGGAAGAAATGAAAATGACAAAGCAGGAAGTAAAGGAAGAATATAAGGAAATGGAAGGTGATCCGGAAGTAAAAAGTAAACTTCAGCAGATGCAGCGCCAGCTTCTTTCTCAAAATGTAAGAAAAGCTGTAGCTGAATCAGATGTAGTTATTGCAAACCCGACTCACTTTGCAGTTGCTCTTAAATATGATGTTGAAGCTGCAGATTCTCCTCCTATGGTAAATGCAAAAGGAGAAGATAATCAGGCTCTTTTAATCAGGCGGATTGCCGAAGAAAATCAAGTTCCGGTTGTAGAAAACCGTCCTGTAGCGCGAGAATTGTATACAAATCTTGAAGTTGGTGATATAATACCTAATGTATATCTTTCTGTAATTGCGGAAATTTATGCACATCTGGAAAAGTTTAGATATATGCGAAAATAGTAGATTGCTGGGTGGGGACTGATGGCAAACGAAGGTAGAGGGAACATTCTCAAATTTATTACAGGCAATGCTGTGCCTGTAGCAGTCGTTTTGGCTGTGTTTCTCATGTTTGTACCAATTCCAAAATTTATAATTGACTTAAGCATGATTTTAAATCTTGCATTGTCTATCATAATTCTTCTTGTTGTACTGCGGATGCCGCGTCCTTCTGACTTTCAGACATTCCCGCGTGTTATTCTGTTCCAGACAATGTTCAGCCTTGGAATTAATATTTCGTCAACACGTCTAATACTTACAGGAAAAATGCAGGGAGGAGCTCTGGCTAATCAGAGTGATATGGTAAAATCCTTCGCACGTATTGTCGCAGGGAATAACCTTGTTGTAGGTTTTGTTATCTTTATTATTCTGATTGTTGTACAGGTCCTTGTAGTAACAAAGGGTGCCGGTCGTGTATCAGAAGTTGCTGCACGATTCTCTTTGGATTCCATGAATCAGAAACTTTTTGATATTGATAACCGTTTGAACTCAGGTGCAATAGATGAAAATCAGGCAGAAGAGCTTAAAGCTGCTGTACGTCGTGATATAGATTTCTATTCAAATATGGACGGTTCTTCTAAATTTGTAAGTGGTAACGTAAAGGCCGGAATTTTTATTACGGTTGTAAATCTTCTTGGCGGATTCCTTGTTGGAATGATTATTAACCACATGAACTTTACAGATGCCTTGAATACTTATTCAACACTTACAATAGGTGACGGTCTTACATCTCAGCTTCCATCTCTCATCATTTCTTTTGCAACAGGTTTGCTTGTAACTGGTACTAAGTCTGATGAATCCCTTGATGAACAGCTTAAAAATGAGTTTACAGGTGATGGACATATTTATGAAATTCTCGGTGGAGTTCTTATTGTTGCAGGACTGGCATTACGAGGTGGAACACAGCTGCTTTTAATCCCAGTGGGAATTCTTGCCATTTTTATTGGTTACAGAATGACCCGGGACAGACAAAAATCAGAAATTGCAAAACAGCAGGCTTCTGCTCAACAGGCATCTTCACAACAGGCTGCTGCAAATGATTCTGAACGCATTATAATGCTGGATCCACTTTCTCTGGAACTTGGTTATGCGCTTATTCCTCTTGTAGATAAGGAAAAAGGTGCTGAACTTCTGGAACGTATTTCACGTATTCGTACTGAAGCACGGCATGATATTGGTCTTGATATTCCAAAAATCCGCATTCAGGATAATATGACTCTTGAGCCAAATGACTACAGTTTTAAGATTGAAGGAATTGAAGCTGGTCATGCTACTGTTCGTCTTGGTTATGTAATGTGTCTTGATACAGGTGCAGTTACAGAAATTCTTGAAGGAGAAAAAACAAAAGATCCTACCTTTGGAATGGATGCAATCTGGCTGCCAGAAGACCGCAGAAGCGAAGCTGAAAGTGCAGGCTACGTTGTTGTAGATCCGCCTACAATTATTTCTACACATATTACAGAAATTATCAGAAGCCATGCTGCAGAGTTGCTTGATCGTCAGGCTGTTTCTGTTATTCTTGAAACTGTTAAAAAGAAAAATTCTGTACTTGTTTCGGAAGTGCTTGATACGGCAAAAATCTCTTATGGTACAATCGAAAAGGTTTTACAGAATCTTCTGGAAGAAAAAGTTTCGATCAGAAATTACGTCAAAATTCTGGAAACAATGGCAAATTATGCAGGAGTTTCAAAAAATGTGTGGGAACTTACAGAAAAAGTCAGGGAAGCTCTTGGCCTTCAAATCTGTATGCAATATGCAGACGAGAACAGAAAACTTCATGTTATGAGGCTTTCACAGGAGTTGTCAGAACTCATCGCGGAACATGCTTTCTATCCTGCAGACGGTTCAAAGCCTTATGTCGCTTTTGATCCTGTAGACCGTCGACGCTGGGTAAGAGCAGTAAGTGCATCACTCTCAAAAGTGCAGCAGATGAACTATCAGCCAATAATTGTTACAGTAAGTGGTGTACGTCAACTGGTACGTTCTTCCATAGAAAGAGAAATGCCTGGAGTTGTTGTTATTTCTGATATGGAAATGTATTCAGCAGGTTCAAGCATACAGCCTGAAATTATAGATGAGATAGCTGACGAAAATGAGTAAACGTGTAAAAAAGGGAATTAGATAAAGATGGCATTTGAAGATGAAATTGAACAAAAAATAACAGGAAAAACTTACGAAGAGTGTAAGGAAAAACTGTTAGAAAAATATGGAAAAAATTTCAGAATTACAAATAAAGTTACTGATTTCAGACCAGGCGGATTTTTACATCTTCAGAAAAGACCTGTTACAGTTGTATCTTATGTTGTAAATCATCAAAAATCATATTCTTTAGAAAGCCTTAGACCTTCATTTGGTTTTGCAGACAGAACGCCGGAAGAAGAACAGCTTGCCCGTAGTCGCGAGCAGATTCTGCAGAATCAGAGCAGTGTAATGCTCAATTCTCAGATGAAGGAAATGAATAAAACTATTGAAGAATTAAAGAATGAAATGAGTCAGCAATTGAAAAATCTTGCTGGTTCTGTTCAGGAAAAACACGAGTCCATTCAAAAAATAGATGAAATGCTCGAGGCAAACGAATTTTCTTTTTCATATATCAATATGATTGAAGATAAAATTAGAAATGATTTTTCTCTAGAACAGCTTGATAATTTCGATCTTGTTGAACGCCGTGTTGTAGACTGGATAGGAGAAACAATTCAAATTGCAAAAGAAACGACTTTCCGTCCGCCTCATGTCTATATTCTTGTTGGGCCTACAGGAGTAGGTAAAACAACAACTCTTGTAAAGCTTGCAGCTCAATTTGTTAAAAAGTATGCACTTGAACATGACAGCAAGAGACCTGAAATTTGTTTTATTACTACAGATACCATGAGGGTTGGTGCAATGGAACAGCTTGAACGCTGGGGTAAGCATATGGGGTCTATGGTTTATAAAGCAGAACGTGCAGAAGACCTTAAAACTTTATATGAAGAAAAGCGTGCAAATATGGATGCAATCTTTATAGATACTTCCGGTTTCAGCCCGAACGATGCAACTCATATTGCACAGATGAAACTCTTGCTGGAAGTACCGGGAATGAATCCGGATATTTATCTTGCGTTTACAGCAAGTACAAAATCTCGCGACTTACAGAACATCATGCAGAATTACGAGCCTTTCGGCTACAAGTCTGTAATTGTTACAAAGTGTGATGAGTCTGAGCAGTTTGGAAACGTGATTAGTGTTTTAAATGAAAAACACAAATCTATTTCATATATTACCCATGGACAGGTTGCTTCAAGGGATATTTCAAAAGCAAATGTAATTGATTTTCTGATTCGGCTTGAGAACTTCAAGGTGGATAGAATACATATAGAGGATAAATTTGGAACCGACCGCTAAGACGGTTATATTCAGGAGAAAACTATGGAAGAACAGGCAGAAGGATTAAGCGAATTATTTAATGATGGAAACTCTAATGCAGCAGAAAAAACGGTTGCTGCAGCAAAAAGAGATCATAATACAAGAATTATCGCCATCACAAGTGGAAAGGGAGGTGTAGGTAAAACTAACTTTGCCGTAAATATGGCAATTGCCTATGCTCAACTTGGAAAAAAGGTAATACTTATAGATGGCGATTTGGGTATGGCGAATGTTAATGTTCTTCTTAATATTGTTCCACAGTATAACCTGATGCACGTTATCAATAAGAAAAAGACAATGAAAGAAATCATTATGGACACCGAATTTGGAATTAAGTTTATAGCCGGTGCAAATGGTTTTTCAAAAATTGCAAACCTAAGTGTTGAAGAACTGGAATATTTTGCCAATCAGTTTGCAACATTAGGAAATGCAGATATCATAATTATAGATACAGGTGCCGGTATTGCAAACAACGTGCTTCAGTTTGTTGCAGCTGCAGATGAAGTTTTTGTAGTTACAACCCCTGAACCGACAGCTATTACCGATGCATATGGAATCATAAAAATCATTACAACAGAAATTGTCGACCGCACTGTAAACATTAAACTCATTGTAAATCGTGTACACTCTTATGAAGAAGGAAAACGTATTTCTGAACGAATCATTACAATAGTAGGTCAGTTCCTTGGATATAAGATTGAATATCTGGGCTGTATTCCGGAAGATCCTCTTGTTCAGGCTTCGGTAATCAGACAGAAACCTTTTATTATTGTCAATCCAACTTCAAAACCTGCTGTATACTTAAAGCATATTGTTGGGCGAATTGAAAAAACTGAACCTGAGTTTAATGAAGGGGTTTCAAGCTTCTTAAAGAAGTTTTTGAGTAAGAAAAAGTTGTAAAAACTGCTAAAAACAGAAGAATTTTGCTAAAAACGGCTTAAAATTTGAATATAAAAAAAATTCTTCTATTAATTATTTACATTGTGGTGTATAATAGTAGCGGGTATTTATATTTGGGAGGAAAAATGCGGGGTACAAAATTTATCGGAGTATTTGCAGCTTGCGGTTTTATTTTGTCCTTTTTTGCAGGTCTGTTTTCCCACTCATCTATTTTATCCGTTTTGTTAAAAGCTCTGATTACTGCCGTAATTTTTGGTCTTTTAGGATTTGGAATTTCATTCGTATTTAACAAATTCCTTTCAGATGGAAATTCAGGTGACTTTCAGAGTGATAATGCTGCAGATTCTTCGCCTGTAGATAATAAAAACTCTGCTGTAGGTCAGCATGTAGATATAACAATTCAGGATGAGGAATTAAGGCCAAGCGAAAGTGAGAATCATTTTGTAGTCGGAGATAATCATCAGATGCTTAATGATTCTGATGTTCGAAGTTCCAGTGGCAGTGAACAGTCTTCCACAGGCTTTGTTCCCTTAAGGAATTTCGAAACAGTAAAAAATGTTTCTGGAACAGAAGCTGTCATCCCTTCAGAAGCAATTGCCAAGGCTACACCTGCAGCACAAACAGAAAATGCAAATCAAAATGCCGTTGCATCCTTTCCTAATATCGGGAATGATGGCGGAATTGATACACTGCCAGATATGGAAAATTTTGTTTTCAGTGAAGGCAGTGGTTCTGATTCTGAAGAGATTATTGATTCAGGCTCAGATTCGGAATTTGTTTCTTCTTCAAGTTCGCGTCCAAAAAGTGATGCACCTGCAGAAGTACAAGACGCGGCTCTTATGGCCAAGGCTATAAGTTCCGTATTATCAGATGAAAATTCATAAAAAGAGGAAGAGTATAAATGCCAATTAATGACGAAAAAGAAGAAGATGATCTTTGGGAAGAATTCAAAAAGACTAAGTCTCCAGCTCTCAGAGATAAGTTTATACGGCAGTATATGCCTCTTGTAAAATATGTGGCTGGAAAAGTTGCTGTAGGACTTCCTGCTTCCGTAGAATTTGATGACCTTGTCGGCTATGGACAGTTTGGACTTCTGGATGCAATAAATAAGTATGACCCCGCTAAAGGTGTAAAGTTTAAGACTTATGCTGTTACACGTATTCGCGGCGCGATTTTTGATGAACTGCGTCAAATAGATTGGGTTCCTCGCTCTGTACGTCAGAAGTCGCGTGAAATTGAAGATGCAATTGTAACCCTTGAGTCCCGCTTAGGACGCACAGCTACAGATTCTGAAATAGCCGGCTCTCTAAATATGAGCGAAGATGAATATCACAGAACTGTAATGAAAGTTTCTGGAACAAGTGTGCTTTCATTAAATGATGTATGGTATGCTGGAGATGACAATGATAATATGTCTATTGGTAATAATATTGAATCTCCTTCAAGCCTTAACCCAGATGTAATTGCAGAACGTGAGGAAATCAAAAAGGTAATAGCACAGGCAATAAGCGAACTTCCTGAAAAAGAAAAAATGGTTATTGTATTGTACTATCATGAAGATCTTACATTTAAGGAAATTGGTGAAGTTCTTGAAGTAAGTGAGTCTCGTATTTCTCAGCTTCATACCAAGGCAAATCTGAGACTTCGTGCAAAGCTTACAAATTTGAGAAAAGGTATTATCTGATAGAAGAGAAAAGATTATAGAAAAATGGTAACGCTGGACAGAATCAGAACAGATATGAGTACGCTTCTCCAAGTAGATCGCAATCTGCACTTTGTTGAGGTAAATGCAGACACGATTGATGAAGCGCTTGCAGATGCTGTTGTTCAGCTGGATACAAAACTTTCAAATCTTCATTACGAAGTTGTAGAAAAAGGAAGTGACGGGATTTTAGGACTCGGAAAAAAGCCATGGAAAATAATGGTATATCAGGATCCTAAAACTGTTAAAAAGGCAACCCATCTTGCTTCTGATGGTTTATTTGAAATTGATGAAGAAGAAGAGACTGCAAAAATCACAAACCGCGACGGACTTTATTATGTGCGTCACTTTAAGTCAGATATTGAACTTAAAGTCCTGCTGCCTCTTGGAGAAGGGCTTCCTATTGAACTTAGAGATGTGCTTGATGAAATCAAACGCCCTGATACAATAAGTTTTGATGAAGAACTGGTTAAAAAGTGTATAAAGAATGGTACAGACAATGATTATGTAGCAATCGGTCAATACAAGCATGTTCCTGCGGGTGACGTTGTAATTGGAGTTGAAGTTTCTAAAGATGAAATGAAGGGCTCAATTGTCGTTTCTCCTCCTGCTATGAGTGGTTCGGAAGCTTCTTTTGAAATGATAAAACGGGCAATTCTTGCTCAAGGTGTCGTAGAAGCTTGTATTGAAGAAGATAAAATCAAAGAATTTGTTGATAATCCTGTTTATAATAATCCGTATGAAGTTGCTGCCGCAATTGAGCCGGTAGATGGACACGACGCATACATTTCCTATAATTTTGAGACCGATCCTAAAAAACTTAAAGCTCAGGTTGATGAAGAAGGAAAGGTTGATTATAAGAAACTTAATAATATTCAGAATGTTATTGCAGACCAGCCGCTTGCTCAGAAAATCCCGGCAGAACGCGGAAAAGGCGGAAAAACACTTTTTGGCCGTTATCTCGAAGCAAAGAATGGAAAAGATATACCAATTCAGCTTGGTGCAAATGTAAAGCTTGACCGTGATGGTGTAACAATTAAGGCTGAAATTGATGGTGAGGTAATGCTTGTAAACGGCAAGGTTACTGTAGAGCCTGTTAAATATCTCGATGCTGTTAATGTTAAAACTGGTGATATCAAATTTGTCGGTACTGTCGTCATTAAAGGAAACGTTCAGGAAGGTTATAAGGTTGAGGCAACAAATATTGAAGTTAATGGAATTGTTGATAAATCACGCCTTGAAGCAACCGGAAATATTATTGTACGCCAGGGTATATTTGGTAAGGGTGAAGGTTATATCAAAGCCGGCAAATCTTTGTGGGCAAAGTTTATTAATGATACAACAGTCGAAGTTGAAGAGAATGTTATTGTTTCAGACTCAATTGTAAACTCAAGTGTTACGGCAATGAAAAATATTGTCCTTCGCGGTAAAAAGGCCCAGATTATTGGTGGACACCTTATGGCTACCGAGGAAATTTGTGCCCGCAAGGTAGGTTCTCCTGGTGGTGGTACAGAAACAATTCTTGAAGTTGGTGTAGACCCTCGTGCAAAAAAGCGGCTTGAAGAACTGCAGAATATGCAGGCAAAGGCTACAAAGGAATACGAAAACTGCGATCTTGATATTCAGACACTTGAACAGCAGAAAAAACTGCGTAAAAAACTTCCTCAGGAAAAGGAAGAAAAACTCAAGACCCTTAAAGAACGTTGTGAACAGATAAGTGCAGAACTCGAAAAAATGACTGAAGAAATTAACTCTATCCAGGAACATCTTCGTGAGCTTAAAGCTGTTGGAAAGGTTAAAGTTGAAGGCGATGTTTATGCCGGAGTTAAAATTTATATTCGTGATGTACTCGATGAAGTAAAAATCGATACTAAAGGCGTAACATTCTATTATGATAAGGCATTCAGTAAGCGCGGACCTTATGAGCCGCCTTCATTGACCGAGGAGCAGCCTGATGGGTATACAGCCGATTGATCTTCAGACAATGTACACTCAGTTATCTAATGTCTCTAAAGCTATGTCCGGAGCACAACAGGCACAGCTTACAGAGGCTATGCAGCAACAGGGAAATATTCAGAGAAGCATGGAAAATGCTGCAAAGGTACAGCAGACTTCAAATGAAAAAGCAGATACTAACAGTGTAAATCAAAATGGTTCCGGAGCCGGCTCTTATTATGGTGGAAAAAGAAAAGGGCAGGAGCAGAAACCGGATAATGAAAAATCAGAACAGGATATCAGACCGCCAAAAAGTGACCTTTCCTATCTTGGAACTATAATCGACATAACGAGGTAAAAATGGCCGCTTACATTGCAATTTTTCTTTCACTAGTCAGCATAATCTTAATGGTTATTATTCTCATTCGTTTTAAAAAGCTTTTTTCAACAGATGCCATAATCGATAAAACTAAGTCTCAGATGAATCGTGTTATTATGGATGTAAATTATAATGCAAAACGTGATCTTGAACTATTGAATGAGTCATCGCGAAGATTACGTTCGCTTTTAGAAGATGCAGATAAAAAAATGGAAGAATTCAGTGAGGCTGCACAACTTTTAAGAAATCTTCTTGCAGAAGCAGAAAAAGCAGCCGGTTCAAATTCTGGTAAAATTGTATATGTCGAAGCTCAAAAAACAGTTGAACCCAAAAAAGAAGTTTCAAAATCAAAGCCAAAACAAAATCCATATATAGATCCGAATGCAGCATACAGGGTAAGAAATATTCCGCCTGCAGCAGGTTCCCAACAGTCTTTATTTGATGAGGTAGAAAACGAAGAAGAACAGAAATCAATATTAAAAGACGAAACTCTTGTTACACCGGAAGGAGCTGCTTATAAGGAAGTTCCACTTATAATTACTAAAGTATATGATGATAAAGTTACTAATCAAAAATCAAACCGTTCTCTGAAAGAAAATGTAGAACGACTTTTTAATCAGGGAATGCAGATTGATGATATTGCAACAGAATTATCTTGTTCTACATCGGAAGTACAGTTTATAATAGATATGCTTTGATTTAATCGTCATCCCGAACTTGTTTCGGGAT
>CAMNBC010000046.1 GCA_946532115.1 uncultured Treponema sp. | reverse complement strand
AAGGTTTATATATGGATAAAGAAAAATTCCTTGCACCTATCAAAGAGGTAAAAATAGAATATGCCTGAAAAAGAACTTCAGAAAATTGCAGAAAATGCAAAGATCATCGTAAATGGATACGCTTTTTCAAAACGAGATGATGGATTTATAAGCATCTTAAATCTTGATCATCCTGATTGTGCAATGGTAATTAGTAAAGAATTGGAAATTATCGAAACTAACATGGATGAAATAGAACAGGAAATTGTACTTTCTTTGGCAAAACGAAACTTAGCTTTCCTAGAGGAAGACAATGCCTAAATATCTTCGTGATAAAATTGCAAATCATTATTTATATTTTACTTCTCAATGCATTGTCGAAGCCATGCATGTTCACGCCAGTGATAAAAAACTCACTGAAAAAGATTCTGCAAAATTCTTTGTAAGAGCTGATGGTTCATCTGTAATGCAAAAACGAGGCGATTTAACAGACAAAGAAATAACCATAATTCAAAAGTTTATTCAGGCAAATTACATTGATATGTATAAAACCTGGAAAGATTTTGGCGGCGGGGATTTTTTTACTAAATAGTATTAAATAAATCGCTGCACCTTAGTGGTATAGCCGTTCTGAAACTAATACAAAATAATTGTTTACCATAACATGAAATGTTATACCATCTTGTTATACTAAAAAACATGAAGGTGCATTTCATGAAAAGACAAAAGATTATTCCAAAGGTGTATAACAAGAAGGAAGAAACTTCTGAATACCGCGCACGGGCTGCCGAATTAAAAAAGGCGAAATTCATCTACGAGCAGGGAAAAGAATATTATTATCTTATCGATGATACAAGACTTTTTTGGACAACTTACCCTGAGTGGCAGCAGACACAATATGACGAATTGTATCAAAAGCAAATTAATGATGGTCATCCAGAAAACCATACAGAAAAAGCTCAGAAAGAATTTACTCAAAAATATCTGGAAGCAATGAAAGCCGCTGCAGAAAAATTGTATCCAGAAGCATGCGAAGATTTAATCCGCTGTTACACCAGTGGTGCATTTGGCGTTGAAAAGAATCAGGATAAAATCAATGAGTTGATTGAAAAGGTTTGTGCAGATGGAAAATACAGGTGGAATCAGGATTGTTTTATTTTTGAAGAAATTATTCCTTTTGATAATGTACAGGCAATAAATGCTCGTCTCTACAAATTGATGTTTGAGGCTTATTATCGAGTTTTAGGTTTAAAAGAGATCTTTGATGACTTAATTACACAGGGCAAGAAATATTACAAAGACTATGAAATAACTGCGAGAATTTATTATTACGCTCCAAATGACGAAAGTCTTACACTTTCAAGTGGCGAAGAATTTAGAAGTGCAGAATGTGAATGGTCTATTTCAACAACTTATGGAAAGAAAATACCTTCTAAAATGAAAGTCTTGGATTTATGGAATAATTATCAGTTCGCCTTTCCAGAAGGCATGGGTTATTATTTTTGTCGTGCTATGTATGAGTTCGTCTTTCCTAAAATTACAAAGGAAGGAGATTCTTTCCCTGTATGGCATGCGTTGCCAGATGAGGTTATCACAAAGCTTAGTCCAAAAGATTTTTATGTGGACGTAAATGTAAAAATTGGACATAAGACTCTTACAAGAGCCATTAAAGGTGAAGAATGTGAGAAATTAGAAAAAGGCTGTCATGTAGCATACAAAGATTTAGAAAATACAAAAAGTCCTCTTATAAAGCGATTAAAAGAAAGATACTACGACGGCCCTTTTATGTTTGAAGATCTTCGATCTTTATATCTGGCAAAGAAACTCTTGAAGCTAGAACTGGCTGAAGAAACTTTAGCTCGAAAAATTACAAAAGATTTTGATGAAATTAAATATCATGGATGCAAAGTATTTAAAAACTTAGATAGCGTTACCCCTTCACTTATTTATAACCATCATCATTTGCCACGTCATTTTCTTGGTATAAAGACTAAGCAGGAAAAGGCAAATGAGTTTTTTATTTCTAACACGCTTGGCTGGAGAAGTAGTGTTGAAGATTTTGTACGCCATGACGACAGGATTTTCAATTGGTGTGAGTGCTATGCAATGCCACCATTCGACAAGCATTATTTGTGTTATTCATTTCATCAGCTCTGGGATCATTGCGGCCTAACCCGCCGTCAATTTTTAAATATCCGTCCAAAAAACTTTTATATAGGAGTTGATTTGGATTTTGAATTTGAGGAGGAAGAAAAAGATTCGGAATAATAATCGTTTTCAAAATACATAGACAAACGATCATATTGAATCTGAATAAGTTTCATTTGCTGTTCTTTGTATTCCTTTTGTGATAAACGAGGTTGTGTTGATTGTTGCCAAATTTCGTATTCCCCGGCGATAAAAGCCTGAAAACGTTTTTCATATTCCTGTCGAACTTCGGTTTCGATTTCTTCACGTAATTTGCCTACAAAAGACCTGCCCCAGGATATATTCGGATTCCTTCTACGAGCAGATGATTTTGAATTAACAGAAGTTACGTTTGTAGAACTATTGATCGATTTTACTTCCATACAGCCTCCTTGATATTTCAATTATAGGCGGTAGGGATAACATTTTATGTTATTGTAAAAGATCGTAAAATTTTCTGTTAACACTAGCAAAATTTGTTAGACCTATCGTACATAATGGAGTTAAATGTGATTTTTGTTGAATAATAGAACTAGCAGATTATAATATTAATTGTGGAGAACAAATTTCAAATATGGATTATTCAAATTATATACAAGAAGTAGAAAACTTTAATAAATCGGCTGCAGGAGAGCTAAAACTACCGACTTCTCTTTTAGGGTATTATTGCATTTCCCATTACGAACAACTTTCTCAGTTTTCATCGAACGAAGTAGGAATGAGAATTCTGGAGATGCTATTTAATTATGGATACGAAGCTGGCAAATTTGCTGATTTCATTATGAAAATGATTAATAAAGCTTCAGATTTCGATAATATTCACTTTGTTGGTATGAATGAAATATATCAACTTATTTTACAGGTGAAAAATACTTGGTATGTTTTTGATTCTCATAGTTATTCAAAATATGATAAAGATGATATAGATGTTTACTCGGATTTTTGTGGAATGACTTATATTGCAGATACATATCCAACACTTCTTGCAACATTTTATAGTTGTGATGTTTTAATTTGCGACGATGAAATTACAGATAACTTTCTTGAATACGATGATGAGATTTTCAATCCAACTTATGATTATGACGATTCTGAAGAAGATGATGAAGAAGAGTCGGATTCCTATGAAGATTACGAAGAAGATAATTATTCAGATGAAGATTCATATTATGAAGATGAGGAAGAAGATGAGGGGGATGATTATGAACACGAAGAATATGATAACGATGATTTATCTGAAGTTGATCAGGAAAGAATTGATAGAGAAGCCGCTTTTGCAAGCAATATTAGAAGAGAAAATGAATTAAACCGCAGAATAAGAGATGATAATCCCGATCTAACAATTACTTCTGATGGTTCATATCCTGAGTATTATAATCAAAGAAAGCGCATTGTTATAATTGGTCGTGAAGATAGAGGACTTGATGGAGCTGATTATAATGAAACCTTAATGGAAGGATATAAATCAAAGAAAATTGGAGTAAATAATGGATATAAAACTCCAAATGCGCATACAACTCATAGAAGGGTATTAAAATATGCCAAAGGTTTAGAAGATGATTTGGAATACTCTGATATAGAAAATGCTAATGATTTAGCAGATGAATTGGGTGAAAAGGATGGGTATTCTTTTGCATATATAAATGCTTCAAAAGCATCAAACCTGAAAGATAACAGTCAGGTTTTAAATAAACCGCAATATGATGATTTTATTGAGAGAAATAAAAAAAATAGATATTTAGAAAAGCAGATGGAAATACTAGAACCTGATATCGCTGTTGGCATGAATCTTTCTGATGATACGATTGATTGTTTAGGGAAGGCAACAAAAGTCTCAGAAGAAGGAAGTTCAACTTTATATGATATTGAAACAGAAAATGGTGAACATTATGATTTTATAAACTTGGGAAGTCATTTATCTTCTCCATTTGTAAATGAAGAAGATCTGTACAATGAGGCTCGAAAGCTTAGTAAGAAAAAGAAATAAATTGATTTTTTATGGTTTTATGAGAATAAAATCAGTCTATACTTGGATAGCTAGAAAATGATAAAACAAAATATTATTTATAAGATAACTGCGTGTATTATTCTAATCGTTTTTGAGATAAATCTGTGTTTTTCTGCCTCATATTCTGGAACGACTTACAATGGGAAGAAAAGTATTCCAACAACATATTCTGGAATAGAATTGGAACCTATTGAATATAATGGAGAATTACTGTATCCACTCAGTTATTATGGAACCGTAATTAATGGAGTTTATTACGAAGGAATCGATTTAACAAACTACAAAATTACAATATTGACAATTACAGGAAAAGAAACTGATTCTGATATTTTTAATGAAAACGTTCCTGCAGAATATCGTGTAAATTGGAAAAAAGTTCTGGGAAAATATTCCATAGGTACAACAATTATTGTTATTACAGGAATAATTTCTTTATGCGCAGGTACAGTTCCATTAGCGACAGCTGGTTATATAGCAGCAGGTGCCTTTAATGGGGCTATTACAGGTTCTGTTATAGGAGCTGCAACTGATGCTTTCTTTTCTGCGACTTTAGCTTTTTTTAAAGGTGAACCAAAACAGAAAATCTTTAAAGAAGCAATAGAAGCATCTGCTGATGGTTTTATGATCGGTGCACTGACAGGGGCAATTGTTGGTGGAGGTAAGTCTTTAAAAGAATTATCAAAGGGAAAAGTATTACTTAATTCTAAAGGTAAGGCTCAATTTATTCTTGATAATAATGGTTTAGTTTATAATCCTAAGGGTGGCGACCCCTGTGGTAGAATTTTTGATTATAAAACAAAGCATAACGAATATGCTTTTTTTATTGATCAGAATGACAACTTATATAATCTTGATAATAAATTAGTTTCAAAAAATTTTTATTTCAAAAAAAATGGATTACTGATTGATAATTCAACAAATAAAAGATTAGCTTATGTTGACACAAATGATATTTTGACATTTGGAGATGATATTGAGAAAGTTATTAATAAAGATATAAGACATGTAAAAGATGTTCATAAGATTGAAAAACTTGCAGGAACAGTTCATCCTGATGTTGATGTTCATTATGAATGGAAAGTAGTAGTTGACGCTGATGGAGTACAATGGAAAGGTGTATTTCCTAAATTCAAATCAAGTTTTACTGTTCAGTTACCAGAAGAATATTTTTATAAAACAGATAATAAGCAATTTGAATATTGTAATAAATTATTACGAGAGCAATTAAAGAAGAATCCCAAATTAAGGAAACTTTTTACAGATGAACAATTAAAACCTCTTGAACTTAAAAAAATAAAAACACCAGAAGGCTTTACCTGGCATCATAATGAAGAACTCGGGAAAATGGAATTAATAGATACTAAAACACATAATATAGCAAAACATGTAGGTGGAAAATCTATCTGGGGAGGAGGGAAGGCTCTAAGGTAATTATGGAATGGAAATTTGTAAAAAAAACAAATATCGATAATATAAGAAAAGTTGAAAATCAAACGGGATTCTCTATTCCTGAAGAGCTTAAAAAAGTTATTCTAGATTATAATAGTGGATATCCAACTTTTAGTTGTTATGATACAATTAATGAGCAAGGAAAAGAAATAAAAAAGCTTTTGTCCTTTAACGAAGAGGATTCAGAAAATATATATATGTTTTTGAATTTCTATAAAGAAACAAAACTATTTCCTTTTGCAGATGATTCGGCAGGAAATCTTATTTGCTTGGATACGTCAAATGTGGTTCTCTGGAATCATGAAACAGCACAAAAAACTTATATAGCAAATTCTGTGACAGAATTTCTATCAAATTTGTATGAAGAGGAATAATTATGTATTCAAAAAACAGTAATAAAATTAAGAAAATAGTATTAGCATTTTTTTTGTTAGGTTGTGTAGTAATGTTATTACCAGCATGCAAAAATAAGTCCCAGAAGGAAACTTCTACCGTTCTTGAAATGCAACAACAAACTTATTTAGAACAGAAAAATATGAGTTATACATCAAAGCCTGTTCTTGTGATAAGAGTAATTTTATTTACTATATTAGGAGCTGTATTAGGCGGATTTATCGGATATGCATTATACAATGTTGTAATCAATAATTTCATTTGGAATGGTGATATTGGAATAATATGTAGTATTTTAGGAGTTATAGCGGGAGCTATTCTTGGATTCATGTTGGCAAGATCTATATCTCCTATAAAGCAAAACGAATATATTGATGTTGAAACTAAGTTTGTTTTTTCTCAACATGAAAGCGATGAAATCAGTACTCTTGTTTACGGAGCTGCTGCTAATGATGATGCTTCAAAACATTTCTTACCACGTTTCTCTTCTGATGGTGAAGTTCAGTTAACAATAGAAATGCAAACTTCACTTATTGAGAAAAAAATCAAAAAGTTATCTAAATTCCAGAAATCAACAGATGTTTTGATTCCTGTAGAAATCAAGATATCAAAAACAAATAATCTTGAAATTAAATATGATGGTGGTTTACAAAAAGATCGATTTAGTTATGAGCCAGATTCAACATATGATACATATCGATTCTTTATCAAGAATAATGAGAAATTGTCTCAAAATATAAAATTCCTTTTTGTACCGTCCGATAAGGCTGATGTTGAAATTGATGTTGTATATGGAACGCCAGATTATAAAATGGTTGATAGCATGTGCGATATTGCTCA
This sequence comes from uncultured Treponema sp., assembly GCA_946532115.1. GTDB lineage: Bacteria > Spirochaetota > Spirochaetia > Treponematales > Treponemataceae > Treponema_D. Next base: position 6,117 of record CAMNBC010000046.1, on the reverse strand, counting down.
AACAGTTAAGTTTCTCAATTAGAATATAATAACTAATAGATGAATAAGCACGAAATAGAAAGAACAATAAAACAAGCTGTTAGAAAATCACAAGGAAAAACTACTCGAGAATGGACAGAGATATTAAATAAAGAATTTATTGCTCTTGCACACTCAAAACCTAATTATCAAATTTATACTAAAACAGAAGGGAGAGATTGGGGCGAGTGGTTATATGATATAACCATTTGTAAAATTGATAAAACAAATGAATTTATCCAAGAAACTATTCTAGTATTAGAATCTGAATGGAAATCTGATTCCAATAGTATAAATGAAGATTTTCAGAAATTATTATTATGCAATTCAAAATATAAAGTTATGGTATTTTGTTATAATGAGAATGTGATTCCTAAACTGATAAAAGAAATTAAAATGTATAAACCAATTAATGGAACTTTTATCCTAGCTTTTCTTAAAGATGATATTAATATCGAATTTATTTATATAAAGTAATAAAAAATTTTCCCCCCCCCTAACACAACTTGTTACCCCTGAGATGTTATACTCAAGCTATCTTCATTCAGGAGGTAGCGTTATGAAGACAAAAAACAAGATTAGATTGAATTTGAGTTTCAATTATGATTCCGATTCAAAAAATTCAACATTGGTGGTTCCGTAGACTGGGATGGTGATTTTGAATCGGATAATCAGAATTACATTGAGTATGATGATTGCGATTCAATAGAATATGACGATTCTGAAGTGTAGTTATAAGAGGTGTTATATGTCTTTCTTGGATTTCACAGAATCAGTAATATCAACTTTCCTAGATTGCTCTCTAAAGGCAGGAAGACCGATTTTCCGTGATGAATTATGGAGTCGGTTATGGAAATCAGTAATTCGTTCTGTTGTAAAACTAGTGTTGATTTTTGCTTCAATTCTAGTAGCGATATTTACACCATTAGGAGAGTGGTGGAGTGAGCTTACTACTTCTGCTGTTTTTATTGGAGTTTTAGTTTGGTCATTGATAAATTTCATTATGATTCTGAAAAACAATTACAAATTACCAATCTGCATTATTCAGGAAATGAGTTTTACAGATGGTATTCTTGAATTTGTAAATGAGCGGTGGTTTGTGGCAGGAGCCGGTATAAAGCTTTACGATTCTCTTAGAACAGGGAAGGGAAGATCTTTGCGTCACTTTAATCAGCTTCCAGCCTCAGAGGATGTTGTAGTAGATTATCTTTTATATATTGTAAAAGATGTAATTATCTTTGCAGCCTTTTTTGTGATTTACTTTCTGGTTATGGCAATTGGATTCAAAACTCTTCTTTTACGAAAATATACCGATTTATCGAGCTTCGAGCTTTATCTGTTTCCATTTGTGCAGGTTATCAGATTCGTAAAGAAATAAAAAATTTTTTTTGTTAGGTATAACATGAAATGTTATACCAATTTGTTATACTTGAGTTATAATAAATCAATTGGAGAAATATATGTCAAAAATTATTTTTAAGCCTTATGTTGGTTCAAGATATTCTAATGGCGGAATCTTTGGAAAGAAAACGCTTGTTCTTGGGGAAAGCCATTATTGTGATGAAAGTGAAGTTTATGAAAATCTTACTTATGATGTTCTTCAGAAATATTTACATCATGAAGTAAACGAAGGCTGGATGAATACCTTCAAGAAATTTGAACGTGCACTTGCTGGTAATACAACATCAGATGCTGATTCTCGTCGTATCTGGGATTCTCTTGCCTTTTACAATTTCCTTCAGGTTCCGATGGGAGATGCTCGTATTGCCGGACAGCCGGAAGATTACAAAAATGCTGTAGAGCCTTTCTTTGAGGTTTTGAATCAGCTGCAGCCGGATTATCTGATTGTATGGGGCAAGAGACTCTGGTCAAATCTGCCATACGACAACTGGACTGATGGGAAATCTGTTATTGTTGATAATTATGAAAATCCGGTTGGAACCTATACTCTTTCAAACGGACACAAGGTAATAACAACTCCAGTTTATCATCATCCGTCTGCAAGTTTTTCTTGGGAATACTGTTATCGTGTTTTCAAGGAAATGGGAATTGTAAAATAGGGAGCTAATTTTTATGGATTTTGCTGAACTGTGGCTGTATTCAAATCTACCTGCATATAAATCTGACTTCAAAAAGATTGAACAGCAAATAAAGAAATCGGATGTTTTGATTACTGATGGAACTCACAGAATTGTAGGGCTTATGTTTGACGAAAAAATTGCGGACAGTCCTGTCATCACTATTCAATGCATACGCAGCGAAGTTGCTTTTGCAAAACAAATAGCCTTTGCAAATAACATAAAGATTGTCCAACATAGAGTGTTATCTGCATTGTTATTTCAGGAATATACAACAGGTTCGTGTATTCGAGAAAGAGAATATGGGGTTATTGCAAGGATTTATGCAAAACTTGATAGATTTCGAAGGTAAATTAAATGGCGGAAATAGAAATAAAATCAGTGAAAGAAGTGCTGGTTGATTTTCTTGAAGTACTAGAAAAAGAATTTACGGTAGAAGATTACAAGCAGGTTGATAAAAAAGAATTTTTTGAGAATGTTAGAGATTCGATTTATGGACTTCCGGTAGGATTAACATCAGTTAGTTTTAATGACACAACAGCTGCTTTAGGATTTTTGATTAATATCCTGAACGGCTTATTAATGACTTTTCCAGCATCCTGTTGTTTTATTTCGACAAAAGTAAGTGAATTAGATTTCATGAAGCTGATGGTTTTACATTCTGCTGATATTGTGAATCGTTCAGGAATCTCAGGTGTGGTTGATGAGTATGATGCTACTTGCGTAGATAGAACAGATGAATATACCTGCTTAGATGTAACCAAAATCCAGGAAGTATCTAAGTATCTTTTTGAAACTGATTTTTATTTTGTTAATTATTCTTTTTTATCGATTAGTGAGTTATGTGATTTTATCAAGAAGTTTGTAAAAGAAAATAAAACAGAGATCTTTTTTATCCATCATCTTGAGAAAAAAGAAGATCTGGAATTTATAGACACCCTTGCTAAAGATCTAAAGATTGCAATTGTTGCGAGTTGTGCAAAATAGGAGAAACATATGGAAGAAGAAAAAAAAGCAAAGAAGAAGTATAAAAGAACTGATGCACCAAAAGGGCAGGTAGCGCAAATAAAACGTATTCAACATATTCATAATCAAATTGCAAACAATAAATTCCCTAATTGCAGAAGTTTAGCCAAAGAGCTTGATGTTAGTGAAATGACAATTCACCGTGATATGGACAAATTAAGAGATGATTTTAGAGCTCCTATCGAATTTAATTACACAGAAAATGGATTCCATTATTATGAACACTATGAGTTTACTCTTCAAAAAACTCTCGAAGAAAATGAACTTCAGCTCTTAACAGAGGCGAAAATTTTTCTCTCTCATTTTAAGAATACTCCTGTCTATGAGGGAATGGAAAATGTGCTCGATAGTTTCTGTGCAAATCGAAAATATGAAAAGGACGACGATCTTCTTCTACGAAGGATTGCCCTTGCGCCAAGTACAGAACCTCGAGTTCATATTAATCCTAAAACTTGGGAAGATATTACAGAAGCTCTTAAAAAGAATTATGTTTTACATTTGCACTATCCAAAACCAAGTGATGATATTACCGAACCTTCAGTTCCAGTACACGAACAAGAAGAAGACAGATGGACTGTCCGACCATATCAGATATTGCTTGATAAAGGAATTGGATATCTTTTTGGTTATGTAGAAGAAAAGAAAGATGTTCGTTTATTTGATTTGAATAAGATTTCTCATTTAAGTACAAGTTTCAGACAGTTCGATTTACCAGAAAAGTTTGAAATAGAAAACTTTACTGGTGGAGGCCATTTTGGTGCCTTTAAACGTTTTAGGCCAAAACAATATAAGATTGCTTTTTATGAAGCTGCCCGACCAATTATCAGAAATGGAAATTGGGCAGATAATCAAAAAATAGAAGAAGATGATGAGAATGGTCGCACTATACTTACATTCACAGCAGCCCAGGATATGCGAATCTTAAAATGGGTGTTTGAAAATATGGCTTATGCCGAGCCTCTTGAGCCTCCATCACTCGTTGCCCGCTGGAAATTCAATATTGCTACTATGGCTCAAATGGCAGGCTTTAAAGTTAAGTCCGACCTTAAGATTGAAGATATAGAACGAATGGAAAGGGAAGGAAATTAAACGTCCTTTTGGAATCGAACAATCTCAAAATAAAATTATTCTTTCACTTTTTAAAAAATATTTATTCTACCCTAACACAATTTGTTAGGGTAGAATAAATATAATAATGTTATATTAGGAGGCAAATTATGAAAAAAATAAGTATTCTTGGAATATTTATACTCTTCTGCTTTATCAGTTGCGGAAAAGATAGCAAAATCAAGGAAATCCTTAATGAAACTCATGAAGATGAAATAAAAGAAGCTGTTGAATCATTTGATTCTTTAATTCACTCAATAAATAACTTTTTTTATGTAGATGAAAATGGATTTATTGATTATTTGCCTGAATATGTAGATGCTGTTCAAAAAATAGGAAATCTTCATAAGCAGTATCATAATTCAGAACTTCTACCAAGAGATTCTGAGAAATGGGAAACATTAATGTATTATGTAAAAAATCCGGATGGAAAGAAACATTCTGGTACAGTATGTCCATTTTGTATTGCGGAAGCCTTAGGGAAATTAGAGAAAGATAAATTATATTGGAAAGAGACCTCTTTATTTGAAGCATCAATAGTGAAGAGACAAGAAGAACTTTATAGTCTCTTAAAAGATGATGAAATGATAGATTTACTTTCGCAGTTCGAAGATTATTTAGCAACAGAAAAATGTTTTACTGATGAACCAGGCAAGAATTGTTCATTTACAGTAAAAGTTGGAAATAATGAATATGGTGTTCTAGCAACAAAAGAATACAATCAGTTTATGAATAAGATAAGAAGCTTCCATGATGAAAACTGTAAATATAGATTGTTTTCTAGTGTTGCAAACACATTATTTTTTGATAGTTCGCTAACCCGACAGAAGATGATTTCATGTCCGATATGCCGAATTGCACATAAGAAAATCGAAGAAAAATCTTTTAAAAAAGAAGATGAAAATTTTAGCTATTATACTTCTGACTTTTATATTTGGGACAAAAATGAATTTGCTGATAGACTTTTTACTGAATATATTAAAAAACAAGAGAAGATGAAATTACCAGCTGAATGGCAGGAATGCAAACTTTTAGGATTCAATTATAGTGCCTCAGCAGCTATGTATGGTTATTATTTACCAAGTCCATTTAAGAATAAAAAAGCTGGAGTAGTTTTTAATAAAAAGAATGTTCTTTCAAAATCAAAAGATGCAGGTACTTATGGTGTACTCAAGGATGTAAATATTTATTCATCAGATTACAAAGCAAAGTTTGATTATGAATGTTATGTCGTTTCTGATCGTTCAGATACATATGGACAAGTAAAGAAAATGGGTGATTTAAGTTTTACGGTAAAGTTTTCACCATCTGATAAAACTGCATTCATTTATAGTGCAACAATTAAAACAGAAAGCTCTGGGAAATCACAAACATTTGATTATGATGGAGTTATTTATGATGAAGAATCTATGGCAAATGCAGTTGAAGGTTTCTTAGTTTGGATAATTGATACAGATAAACTTTGATTATTAAAGTGTTGCAATTTAGGATATAAATAATGAAGGCCAGCCCGGGATTCGGACTGGCCTTTGTGTTTTATAGAGGTGGTTTCGACAAGCTCAACCACCGATGTTGTTATGTGTTATTAGCAAACTTCGCAGTTATCTGCCTTGTTTGTTGTAACAGGCTTGCCGGCTGCGAGTGCCTTCTTTCCGGCGATTGTGAAGCACTTTCCGCTTACGCGATATTCAATCTTACAGAAGTGGTCGATGTCAATTTTGGCTGGCTTTTCGCCGGTGTATTCGGCACCTTCGAGCTGGATGATGGTTCCTGGGGTTGCCCATGGAGCAGTGAGGAGTTCAACCTTTTCTTTGCCGTCTTCTGTGTAGTCGCAGGCAAGGAGCATTCCGCGGCTTTCTACGCCCTTCATTTTTCTTGGGGCGAGGTT
>CAMNBC010000045.1 GCA_946532115.1 uncultured Treponema sp. | reverse complement strand
GCGGTCACTGTAAGCCATGTCCGTCAAATATTGATATTGCCATGGTAAATAAATTTTATGACCTTGCAAAACAGCAGCCGACGGTACCACAAAGCATTCAGTCACACTACGAGCTCATTCCTCACAAAGCCGCCGAGTGCATAGCCTGCCGAGCCTGCGAAAGCCGCTGCCCTTTTGAAGTAAAGATTGCAGACCGCATGAAAAAAGCGGCAGAGCTTTTTGGATGTTAGTCTTTACAAACATAAAACATATTCCGGTACAAAGGCATTTTCAGCATTGATGTATTCCAGAGCTTTTTAAACTCTTCCACAGGAACTGTTCTATTATAATAAACTGATTCTCCACTGGTCGGCGCTGTATCAAGGGCTGGCTCTATAGCTTTTCCATCCTTATCAACATTTACCCAGCTCTGAATTGAATCTGCAAGATAAACCTTTTCTTCGTCATAACCTGTAACGGTCGCAAAATGAAGGTAGCTTTTATTTACAAAGGAACGGATTACAACAATTACCGGCCGCCCCTTTTCAAGCTCATTCTGCAGAGCTGCAAAGTTTCCGCTGCAGGCTGTCATTTTAATTCCGCGCTTTTTGAAAAAGCCTGTGATTCCTTTTGGAAAGGCAAGCCCACCCTTCATCTGGAAAGGCACATCCTTAAAAGCTTCTTCTCCGCCAATCTGAACTCCACTATGACGAAGCACAAAAGCTGATGAAAAACCTGCGCAACCGCCGCCCTGCTGAAATTCAAAATATGAGCCGGCTGGAGTCCTTACAGTCTGGGCTGTTGGGCTCACGAAATATTTCCCCCCCTTAACATGGCGTTCAAAGCGTGGCACTAAGGCTCCCATCAAAATGATATTTACAATATTTGTGATTATAAAAGCTGTGATAAGAAATTTTACAACTTCAAAAATAATTCTGCCAATCATAGTGCCTCCTTTTGCCTTACCCTTTGGCTTATCCTTTGATTTATTCATATTAACCTCCAGCAGTCCTTCTTTTCAAGTTACATTTGCATCATAAGGGCAAAAATCGGAGGGCACAAGGGGCTTTTAGGTAAGTTGCAGATTTGCAGGGGTAAAGTATAAAAATCAAAGGGTGAAAATTACTCCCCCAGCTCCGCAATTTCCTGATTTATTGTATTTTGAATTGCTTCATCAAAACCGGTAAGAGCCGCAAATGGCAAGAAGATTTTTGCACGCTGCGAAAGCGGCATGCGGTTTGGAAGAGAATCATAATTCCAGTCGCAGTCGAGAATGTCGGCATATTTGTCATCCCTACCCACATCTCTGTCATCCCGAACTGGTTTCGGGATCTCTTTCATAGATGCTGAATCAAGTTCAGCATGACGTTTGTCGTCTTTCACGCCTTGTGCCCTCCTATCTGAGAATTGCGGTCTATTGTTGTGGCGCCCTCTTCCAGGTCCATTCCCTTTAAGATTGCATTTTTTCCGTACTTGCGTATGATTTCCAGGCGGGCCTTCTGCAAACTATTTTCTTTCTCCTGATTCAGGCCGCCTTCTTTTTCATCAACTTCATCAAAAAGCCCGGGCTGACGCAAGCTTTCAGGCTTTGTATTATTGGCAGTAATATTCACCCGACGCACCAGCCAGGCAGGATTTACAGTTCTCTCAAAGATTCCAACAAAGGCATCGACAATGGCACGAGAAGAATTAGTTTCCGAACCAAGAGAAGCACTTCCGTGGGCAGGCTTTGGAACTTCGCGGCCATAAAAATCGCGCACCACTTCTCCATCAAAATCTTTTAGATTAAGGCTTTCTACATCATACCCAACCTGAAGGGTAACCGATTCTGCAACGAGCTTCTTCTTAAACAAATCCAGAGCCAGAAGCTCCGCCATCTCCCTCACAATGATTTTTGCTTTTTCGAAAGTATAAGGATCGTGAAGCACCTGTCCGCTTCCAAGACTCTTCGCTTCGGACTTATAATTTTTGATATCCTTCATACCAACCGGTTCAAGTCCCCAGGCGTGGTCAATCAAAATCTCAGCATCAATTCCAAACTCCTTAAAAAGAAGCTCTGGATTTTCCAGTGAGGTGCGAGCAATATCTCCCATAGTACGGATAAAATATTTATCGAGCCTGCGCGCTGTAGCCCGCCCCACCCGCCAGAAGTCTGTCAGCGGCTGATGATTCCAGAGCTGGCGGCGATATCCCATAACATCAAGCTCAGCAATACGCACGCCGTCCTTGTCCGCCGGAATATGCTTAGCAACAATATCCATGGCGGCCTTGCACAAAAAGAGATTGGGAGCAATTCCGGCCGTGGCAGTAATTCCCGTTTCATGCAGCACCTCGCGAATTACCTTTACCGCAAGCTCGTGCGCATTCATTTTATAAAAAGGAAGATAACTTGTCGCATCAATAAAAACTTCATCAATAGAATAAACGTGAATATCTTCAGGAGAAAAATAGCGCAGGTAAACATTGTAAATGCGGGTTGAATACTGGATGTAAAGAGCCATGCGGGGCGGTGCTACAATGTATTCCAATTCCTTGCCCGTCTGCCTTTTGATTTCCCGGGCCTTAGCCTCAACCTCAAAAAGCCGCGACCTTCCGCTGAGCCCGTAAGCCTTAAGGGCCGGCGTTACCGCAAGGCAGATTGTTTTACTGGTACGGCTTTTGTCCGCAACAACAAGCTTAGTCGTAAGCGGGTCGAGTAAGCGTTCCCGGCATTCCACAGAGGCATAAAAAGATTTTAAGTCTATTGCGATGTAGGTTCGGTCGGACATTAACAGAAATAAAGTTTATCACACCTTAAATCGTAAATCAATTTACCATCTCCTTTAGGAGGGGAAAGCCTTCCCCTAGCTCGCACTACGTTGCTCGCTACCCTTTCCAGCGGGGACACCCCGCAACGCCCCTTGTGAAATATGAGAACAAAAAATTCTCATATATAATATGGTGTGACTTTTACGATTTTTGACAAAATTTTCAAAATAAAAGCCTTTTTTTACAATAATTACAAATCTCTATATATAGCGTGTATCAGATATTAATGGCTATATCTTTTTTGAAGTGATGTAACCAGCGCCTGAACTGCGGCTAAATCATCATCATCAAGAGAATATAAGGACTCGACAATTTTTCGAAATTTTATTGGGAGACAAGCAGAATTGTTCTGAGCCAGAGATTCTCCATTTACCAGATACTCAGCAGACACACCTAATGCCTGTGCAATCTTAACTCCAGTCTCAATAGAAGGAAGTGAGTTATGCCCTGTCAAATAATTGCCCAGAGTATTTTTACTCACTCCACATTTAGCGGAAAGTTCTTTTAATTGCATTCCCTGATAGTCAAGTTCAGCCTTCAAATTGTCCTTAAATCCCATATTTTGATTGTAATTAAATATGGTGTATAAATAATTGAATTAAATTAAATATGGTGTATAATATAGTAAATAAATTAAATTTAATTACCTGACAAACAATATAATTAAGTTTAATTTTCACAAATTTTTTATGGAGATTCACAATGAAGAAACTTATTTACACTGTTACATTAACTCTTGCATTTTTAGCACTCTCAAGCTGTACAACCACAAAGGTTGCCGGCTCTGGAATAAAAGGAAAGTCTGCATCTGTAAAAACAGGCAAACGTGTAATTGTTGATTATCAGGGAGCTACACTTGGAAAAGAAATTCCAGAATGGGTGGAACTTCTCGTTGAAGGACAGTACAGTCAGCCTGTACTAAAAACAGTAATGCCTAATCTGGAAAACAAAAAAGTATTTGTAACTATGGGACGTGGCGACAATCTTGATTTCGTTCAAACATGGACTGATCTCGTAGATATCGAAACAGAAGTTGCAGGGGCTCTTGAACGTGTTGCTGGAAAAGCTGTTGAAGCAGAAATGAGGGGTAAAGCTTCTGCAAAAGGAAAAGCTATAGATTCAACTGAATTAGAGAGAATCATAAACATGTACCGTGCTTCTCTTGTAAATGTTAGGTTCAGCGGATTGGAACGCATTGCAAGTTACTGGCTCGAAACAGAAGTTATGGATGGTAAAAAAGTCCAGAATGATTATTTTGAATATTATGCAGTGTGGGCTATGGATGAAAACTTATTCGAAAAACAGTTAAAATCAGCAATGTCAAAAATCGATGAAACCTCAACAGAAGCAAAAGAACTTAAATCTATTGTTGAAGCAAAACTGAAAAATTCAATTGCTGTTTCAAACAGTGAAGAAATCAAGAATGAAGCAGATATTTACATCGTAAATAATTCAATAAATTAATGTAGCCCCAAAAATATCTAATTCAATTCCGCATTAATCATTTATGAAAATTTTACTTCGGAACGGATTTTTTATTACAATTACAACTTTTCTCTGCTTTATGATATATGGCTGTGTTTCTACCCCACACAAAAACTCAACAACGCCAGCCTGGATATCATATGAAACAATAAATCAAGTATTTCCAGAAAAAGAATATATAACAGGAATCGGTTCCGGAGTGAATCCTACAACTGCACAGCTGAAGGCAGATGCAGAATTATCTTCATATTTCAGTCAAAACATAAAATCAATTACGCAGGCAGAAGAAAACTACTTGAACAAAAACAATTCAACAAGTTCTCAAAAATCTATTAATCGCACAATTACAATTTCTACAGATTCAGAACTTATAGGATTAAAACATACAGATTCCTTTTTCAACAAAAAAGAAAATCTATATTACATCTGTGCATACATCAACAGAAATGAAGCATGGAAGCTTATTGAACCCAAATTAAAATCTTATGCAGAAAATTTTGAAAATGCAAAAAGTTCCAGCGTAAATGAAACAGAACCATTTAACAAAATTATACTTCAGAAAAGAGCTTTGCATGAAGCCGAAGAATTTTACAATTTATACTATCTGTCATACAGCATAACACCAGAAAACACAAAGCTGTATTCTCACATTGATTCAGAAATTCAAAAACTCTATTATGAAAACTTCGAACTTATAAGTAAAATTAAAATTCAGACAGTCTCACATGGAGACAGCATAAATCGAATAAAAACGAAAACAGAAGAAATATTATCTAATGAAGGTTTTATAATTTCACAGACAAAAGCTTCTTATATAGCAACTATAAATATAACTAACATTGCAGAAAAATCAGAAGACATATATCTCGTTTATCCGCAGATTAGAATTACAATAGAAAAATCCGATGGAACAGCCATAGCAGTTTATTCTAAACAACTTGGTAAAATCTCTTCATATACAAAAGAAGCCGCAGAACGCCTTGCCTTTAATAAACTTGAAACAGAATTAGAAAAAAATCTTATAAATAATCTTCTTTACGACAAACGGAGCAAATAATGAAAAAGATTCTCGCATTAACTTGTTCACTACTTTTTTGCCTTCAATGTTTTGCAAAACAAAATCTTGATGATGCAATTATAGCAATAAGCAATGATATTACAGCAAAATGTGCACAAAATGAAATTCTTGCAATTCTTGATTTTTCAACACAAACCGAAGAAATGAGTTCTTACATAAACAGTCAACTCATCTCTACAATCTCAGAAAATTCTTCACTACGAATTGTCACACGACAACACATGGATAAAATAGAAAAGGAATTAAAATTCCAAAGCAGTGGTTTAGTAAGCGACAGTACAGCTTTATCCATTGGAGAACGATTGGGTGCACACTCAATTGTATTTGGTTCATTGGAAGAATTAGATAACAAATATATGCTTCAAGTAAGAATGCTTGATGTTGAACACGGAGCATATTCATTATTTAAAACTTACGAAATCAGTCGTTCAGCAAAAACAGAACAATTACTTCATCATGCAGCTACAATTTATAAATCTTCATTAGGGCTGATTGCAGAAGTTAATAAGAACTCCATCTCAATGGTTGCTCCTGCTGCAGGTATTTCTTTTGATTACAGTATTTTCAGAAAACTTTCTATCGGTATTAAGACACTGGTTAGTTATGATGTTTTTGAAAAAGAAAATTCAATTCTTGCAGTTGAACCGTTAGTCTTTATCCGCTGGTATGTTGTTTCTCCAAGTGGTGAACCAAGCGCTGGTCTTTTTATAGAAGGACAAGGCGGCCCTGAATTATTGTTTGTAAACTCTGCAGTAAAAACGTCACCGACAGCAGGACTTTCTTTAGGATTTCGTATGACACTCCAAAGCTTTTATTTTGAGCCTTCTATCAGAGGCGGATATCCATATCTTTTTGGAGCCGGAATAAATGCTGGCTTCAGATTCTAACAAAAAGGAGTATTCAATGAAAAAGCACATTTTTATTTCATTTTCATTATTAGCTATATTGTTATCATTAATATCCTGCAACAATCCATTTTTTATAAAAGCAACACAACTATATGAAGTTAAATATTCAACAAATGGTGGAACAACTATTGAATCCAGCAGAACTGACTGCATAAAAGAAATGCCTTATACCCAGAAAACTGATTGCACATTTTGCGGCTGGTATACAAAATCAGATTTCACAGGAGAGGCTGTTTCCTTTCCTCTGGAAATTAAAGATGATATCACACTGTATGCAAAATGGCAGCAAATGTACACTGTTACTTTTGTAACTAATGGTGGCTCTGAGCTAGAATCATATAAGACTGGAATTATTGAAAAATCCCCTGACATTGCAAAAGCAGATTTTACTTTTCTCGGCTGGTATACAACTCAAGATTTTTCTGGAGATCCCATTTCGTTCCCATATATAGTGGAACGTCCTACAATTCTCTACGCAAAATGGATTCAAACATCTTTCCAAGTTTCATTTGAAACAAACGGCGGTACTGTTATAGCATCATATAAAACAAGTCTTATTCAGAGTGCCCCTGAATGCACAAGAGAAAACTTTATTTTTGATGGATGGTACACAACATCAGATTTTTCTTCGACACAAATGGAATTTCCTTATACTTTGACAACAAATATCACATTGTATGCAAAGTGGATTCCAACTTATCAGGTTACTTTTTATACTGGAGAAGGAACAGAAATCGCTCCTTTCAGAACAAACAAAATTGAAAAAGCTCCCGAAACAATCAGAAGTGGCTATTCATTTGCAGGCTGGTACACAGATTCTTTGCTTACAAAGCCTGCAGTTTTCCCTTATACATTGCAGACAGATACCATTTTCTATGCAAAATGGGTGGCTATTTACAATGTTACATTTGTAACAAACGGTGGAACTTCAGTAACATCATTACAAACAGGATACATTCAGACTTGCCCTGTTACGACAAAAAACGATAACAGTTTTGGCGGCTGGTATTTAGATGCAGAATTTACAGAAGAAAACAAAGTAAACTTCCCATACACAGTAACAGGCGACATCACACTCTACGCAAAATGGAAACCCGTTCAATGCACAGTCACATATATGCCTAATGGCGCAACAGAAGGAAGGGTTCCTGCAGCTACAACTGTAGACAAAGGAAGTACCTACACTATTGCAGGTAATACAGGAAATCTCTCCAAACAAGGCTTCGCATTTACAAAATGGAATACTCGAGCAGATGGTGACGGACAAGGTTATTCTGCAGGAAATACAATTACAGTTACTGGTGATATTGTTTTGTATGCACAGTGGGGGAAAGATTATGGAGCGATGGTAACAGTCCCTGGGGGATGGTTCTATTTTGGAGATCCGTCAACATCCTCACGTCCAAAAATAACTCTTTCCAGTTTCCAGATTGCACAGTATGAATTGACTTATGAGCTATGGCTTGAAGTTTATACCTGGGCAAAAGAACATGGCTATAATCTAACACAAGCAAGCAAAGGTTACGCAGCGAACGATATATACAAAAGTTTTGTACCGGCAACAAATATAAGTTGGAATATGGCATGTGTATGGCTAAATGCTTATAGCGAATACAAAAACTTAGAACCTGTTTATTACAGAGGCTCAGCAGTATGGAAAGATGATACAAACACTAGTAACACATTCAGTTGGAATCAAACAAAAAATGGATTCAGATTGCCTACAGAATGCGAATGGGAATTTACTGCAGGTGGGGGAAGTGCAGAAACTCATGACAAATATATTTATGCAGGCAGTAATACAATTGGAGAGATTGCTTGGTATAGTAAAAACAGCGAAACAGAAATTCATTCTGTTGGAACTAAAAAGGATAATACACTCGGGACTTATGACATGTGTGGAAATATTGCAGAATGGTGCTATGACTACTATGCTAGTTTTGGAACAGGAGAATTAACGAATCCAAAGCACAGTAGTGGAGCATACAAGATTTTAAGAGGCGGATTTATTTACAGTGAAGAAAATTGCACATCCATCTTTTATCGAACCAACTATTATACATATTACATTGGCTATACAAGTGAAACTAACAGAAATAATTATTCAGGCATCCGCATAGCACGTAATGCGGAATAAATAATAAGGAATATTTATGGGCACTTGGCATGCAAATTTCATAACTTACGAAAATAAGAGAAATCCTCATATATCAATTCATAAGAATGGTTGTAATCAGATCAAAAAAAATGGTGGCTCTGGAGAAGGTAAATACATAGGTTTTATAAATTACCATGTTGCAAAACAATATGCAGAATCTACAAACCTACCAATTATAAATTGTTCTTACTGTAATCCAGCTAATTGATAGCCAGCAAATATTACATCATCCCACATCCGCTTTTTCTTTCTTCCGGATGAGCAACTTCGAAGCCGCACTTAGCTTCAGCGTTGAGTTCGCGCAGTTCTTTCTTTCCGTCTATGTAAAGCTGGTAATCAATCCCTGTGCTTTCATATCCACAGCCTACGTCCCAGTCATCGCCGAGGGAATCTTTTATTATTTGTTCACGCTGTTCACGGGTGGTGTCTTTTATCAAAATACTTTGCATTTATTAAATCTCCTACAAAATCTGATACATGAAAATGCACTTTTCGTCGTAATCGGTTTTGAGATGTTCGTGAATATATTTTTCCATTTCTGGCGGCAGTCGGCTGAATCCGAAAGTACCGTAATGTTCTATCAATTCATCTTCAGGAAGAGCATAGATATGTAAAGCCTGTATGCCGAATAATTCAGCACCATAGTTTACTGTTGGGATGATAAATCTGCGGAAAATCAATTCTCCAAGCCCCTGAATTTCTGGATGCTTTTTACGATAAGCAGAATTTACTGCGAAATTAGAAAGCTCCACAGATGGAACCGTATATTTACTTGCATCTTCATCTGTCTGACCTTTTTCTTTGAGTGTAAATGAACCTGTATGCAAAGAATAATATGCCGCAATTTCATTTGTAACTTTATCACGAACAAGATAAGTTCTGTTGCTACGTTCATATTCTTCCGGCTCAGCCAGCATTTTTATATAGCGCTCTAAACCTTTACCTGATTTTTTATCAACTTCAAAAGATTGTATATCATCAAGATTTGAAGGAGATGATAATAAATGTTCATGACGAAATTTCTTATCTTCAATTGGTGTAAGCAGCATTTATGCCTCTCTTAGTACGATGGTGTAGCTAAAACGCGGCGGCGGGTTTTTTCGTCAAGACTGGCAAGCCAGCGGTCTTCTTCTTCTTCAATCTGCTTATCAAGCTCAGTAAAATCCGGCTTTGGGGTGTTCAAAATGTGGAGCATGATTTTCTTTACCATGCTGTCATCCGGCAACTGTTCAAGAGCTTCTCTTTGCGACATCGTTCTCATTGGCTTCCTCCTTGATTCAAAATTCCTATATATAATATACCATAATTTTTAAGAAAAATGTAGCAGAAAATCTTCTACAACTCCAGATCCACCACAGTGGCGTCAGTTGCTTTAATCAAATCGTTTGGTGCAATTTTGATTTGTACACCTCGCTGGCCGCCGCTGATGCAGACCTGGTCGTGGAGAATGATAGTTTCGTCGATGAAAGTGCGGAACTTTTTCTTCATGCCGATTGGAGTACAGCCACCGCGGATATAGCCTGTGAGCGCCAAGAGTTCTTCCGGGCGCACAGGGCCTATTTCCTTACAACCGGCAGCCTGGCGGGCTTTTTTGAGATTTATTTCTGATTCTGCGCTCTGGCAGAATACACAGATTTCTTTACTTTCTGTACGCATTACGATTGTCTTAAAAACAGTTTCGGGAGCAACGCCGAGTTTTTCTGACAAGCGGAGAGCAGCGCCTTTTGCAAGCTCGTGCTCACCGTCATCTTCGTATTCGGCAGTTTCGTAAGAGATTCCAAGTCCATCAAGGATGCGCATTGCATTTGTTTTCTTCATGAGGATAGTTTAGCAGAAAATGCAAGATTCGTCATTGCGTGGATTGCTTCGTTGCGAAGCTCTTCGCAATATCTAGCTCTCTGCTCCATCCCGGACAAAGAGCGGCATTTTTTGAATTGGAGCGGCTGCTTTAATCCACTGACCGCCCTTCAATTTTTCTCCTGTCCAGAAATCACACCAGTCGCAGTCAGAGGGAAGATATACATCAATAAGAGGTGATGTTTTATAAGGGACTGAGTCCTCGCTTACACCGTATTTTTCAAAATTAATAAAGGACTTAGTTACCGGACAGACCATGATATCAGGACCGAACATAAACTGTGTCGAAATATCAAAAACCACCTTATCGCAAAACTCCATAAAAAGCGGCCTTATAAAACTTTCATCATTTTCGCTGACCCGCTGAGCCACTGTCTTTATATAAGGCAGGAGCTTGTAGCGCAGTTTGATAAAACTAACAAGAGTGTCGTAAAAAACATTTGTTTTGTCGCAGAAGGCCCAGGGCTCGCGGCGGCAGTCTGTTCCATGAGCGCGGAACATTGGAAGAAAGGCTCCGAACTGAAACCATCTTGTGTACAACTCACGGTAAGCAGGATCCTCTGCAGCCTCAGGATAATCTCCATTCCAATACCATTGCTCACCGCGTTTTACGAAAAAGGCTCCTATATCAACAGTCCAGTAAGGAATACCCGAAAGTCCAAACTGACAGGCCTGTACAACCTGATTTTTAAGAACGCTCCATTTTGCAGAGGTATCTCCCGACCAGAGGGTAACTCCGTAACGCTGACTTCCGGGATAACCACTGCGGGTAAGAGTCAGTACAGGGCGGTCCGGAAAATCGCGGGTCTGTCCTTCAAACATTCCGCGGGCATGATAAAGACCGTAAGCATTTGCCTTTTGAGGCGGCATGATGTCACCACTTGCCTGCAGATATTCATGATAAATGTTTTCCGGCAGCGGCTTCTCAATATGATTCCACTCAGGAGTAAGAGGCTCGCTTGAATCACACCACCAGCTTTCAACACCTAAGTCAGCAAGGCCTTTTTTTGCCTGCTTCCAGTAAAGCTCGCGGCCGTCCTTGTCAAAAGCATTGCAAATATTCACACCGGAAAGCAGAGTTCCCGCTTCCTTCATCTCTTTATAATTTTCTGATTTTTCGTCCATCGTAGGCCAGATGGAAATCATAAAATGCACATCATCTTGGTGAAGTTTTTTCACCATGGTCGGAACATCAGGGAAGCGTTTTTTATCAAAGGACTTCTGCCCCCACATTCCGTCATCCCAGGAAAGCCAGTCCAGAACAATCAGACTGAGAGGAATGTCCCGCTTTTTAAATTCTGCAACAGTATCCAGAATCTCCTGCTGACTTTCATAACGCTCCTGAGACTGAACATAACCAAGTGCAAAATCTGGTGGCAAAGTTGCCTTTCCCGTAAGGGAACGCATACGTCCAATGATTTTAGAAAAACTGTCCGGTGCAATCACAAAATAATCAAGATAATAATCTGCATTTGTATAAAAGTAAGAACCATATTGCGTGTCACTAAAAACTGCGGGACTCTGTGTTGTAAAAAGCAATCCATAACCGTGGCTTGAAATCAAAAATGGAATTGCGATTTTTTTATTTGCCTGATGCAGATACTGGGTAGTGCCGCGATAGTTCCACACCCCTTCTTCCATCTGACCAAGACCAAAGAGTTTTTCATCTGAGGCAAAAGCAAAGTTCACTCTTGTATGATAAAGGCTTTCAACATATTCCTTATCAGCCGCAAGCACCCGTTTTTTTACGCCGTCGGCAGTTTTCACTTCTTCTGTTTTTATCTGGCCGACAGATTTATAAACATCAAACTTTTCAATGGAATGGCTATGCTCAGAGGCTTCAGAAAAAAACGGTGCTTCCTCTACCTGTCCGCCCTTTGCACCACCAGAAAGCTTAAATACCTTTACAGCTCCGGACTCTCTGCAAACGTGAACAGACAAGCTCTTCGTGCGGACAATGATTTCTTCAGCATTTTCTGTCAGCGAGTAATCATCCTGCTTCAGCAGAGACAAATCAGGCAGCAGCATACCCTCGCCCTGCCTTTTATCAAAGTCACCATTTTCAGAATAGGACACACGAACAACATCTTCAAAATATAAGGAAAGTCTGATAACAGATTTTTCTGATTTCAAAAAAACACCATTATCACCAAAAGTCACTTTTTCAATTCTGTTTGATTTTCCAGGTATCGCAGTAAGCATAAAATCCTCTTATTAATATTTAACTTCAAAGAAAATAAAGTCGCCAGGCTGAACTCTCACATGAAAGAGAGTCTCTTTTTCTTCTGATTGCATTTTGATTTTACGGATTCCAACAGGTTCCATAGTCTGACTTGTCCAAGGCATTGGCTTTGAACCATCAGAAAGGCGGCGGAGTTCTTTAGCTTCTCCCTTTACGTGAATATCAAATTCCTGAGGTGCACAGCCATCCCAGGTGTGACAATAAAGTCCGAAGGTTTTATTATCATAAGCAAAGAGAGAAACTCCTGCTCCACCATCAATTGTAACTCCACATACATCCAGCTCCTGGCGAATCTGAGTGAGAACCGGCAGTGGCAAATCATAGAGTCTGGAAGGCATATCCGGTATATTCAAAATTGTAAGTCTGCCCTTGCCATAAGTATCGTAACACAAAATACTTTCGTGATATTCACCGTGACCCGCATTCATCACAGACCAGGTGGCATTATTGCGGTGTTCAATCGAAGGGAAAGTAATCGGCACGGCTCCCTTTACGTAAGCAGTTCTATAATTTCCGTTTATGTTGTAATGGAACTCGTCGGCCGTTAGCGTGCGCTCACGATAACTAACGCCCGTTAGTTGCCCCAGCTGCTCAGGCCATTTTTTCAAGGCACCAATCACAAAGCCGCTTGTTACGATTGCGTTTCCGCCTGCCTTCACGAAAGCTTCAATCTTCGAAATTATCTTTTCATCTTTCAAAGCCGACGCAGTCAGCAGCACCTTGTTAGTCCCCGCTTTCACTCCAGAGCCCGCAACCTCACTATAGGCCGGAAACTCACACACCGGCTCCATAGGCACACCAATCATGCCAAGAAAATCTTCCAGATGGTCCTCACCCT
>CAMNBC010000044.1 GCA_946532115.1 uncultured Treponema sp. | reverse complement strand
AAGGCACGATGGCACTCCTTAAAACTTATATAAGTTTTTATATTATGCAGATTTTAGGGTCTTGTGTCAATAGTACAGGCAATCCATTTGTTAATAACAGCCACAATTTTTTCATAATCCTCTTCCCTTCCGGAAAAATCTATAATCTGACTTCCCGGAATATCGCGGATATAAGTATATTGCTTTTTAGCATATTTACAGCTGTGATGTTTGATAGCTTCGCGGATTTCTTCTATATTATTGGATTCAAACCATTCGCTGTAGCCAATGGCTTTCAGTCCGGGATTGTCTTTTGTGTAGCCCTTTTCAATCAGAGAATGTACTTCCTTCTCAAGACCTGCTTCAAACATCATATCTACTCGCTCGCGGATTCTCTGATAAAGCACTTCGCGCTCAGGCTCTAAAACAATAAACAGAAAATCATACTTTGAACGAAGGTCTCCCCCACCTTCGGGTTTAAAACTGGAACGTTTCAGGCCGGTAAGATAGAATACTTCAAGGGCGCGGCAGATGCGGTAAGCATCATTAGGATGGATTTTTGCAGCACTTTCCGGGTCAATTGTTTTTAATTCTTCGTAAAGAACTTCGTTTCCTTCGCGGGCAATGCGTTCCTTAAGTTTATTGCGAAGTTTTTCATCAGAAACCGGAGTTGGTGCTACTCCATATAAAAAGTTCCGGATATAAAAACCGGTTCCACCACAGACAACAGGTAAATGACCGCGGCTTGTGATTTCCTGGCAGGCTTTATCAGCTGCGTCTACAAAATCAGATACATTAAACTGCTGATCCGGAGTTAAGAGATTAATCAAATGATGAGGAATCTGGCGGCAAAAATCAGCATCGGGCTTGGCAGTACCAATGTCCATTTCTTTATAGACCGCCTGCGAATCTGCACTTATGACTTCGGCATTTAAAATAAAATGACTGCCCAGAGGTGAAAAAAGTTCCCTCGTTAAGGCAGTCTTTCCCGAAGCTGTAGGCGCAAAAATTACTAAAACTTTAGTCTTTGTGCTCAATACGGTATGTTACTTTGTTTGTAAAAAGCTGTTTTGCAGCTGCACAAACAACCTTATCCTGATTTGCAGCGATTTCAGGGTCATTAACCTTTGCCATCTGATAAGCGCGGAGGCTTGCTGCAACTGTAATTTCATAAATATTGCCGTTGAAAGTAACGAGCTGTTCCAAAGGAAAAACCATTCTTCACCCCTAAATGATAATAGAGTATTTTAACAATATATGAGGATTGTGTCAATGTATGATTACATCTTGCAATGACAAGGGGCTGCCGGGAATGAGGCAGCCCCCAAAAAGGAGTTTTTTTTCAAAGGATTTACATTCTGCCCGTCTGACGGACAGAATGTAAAAGTTTTTTATGATTGCTAATAGAAATTACTATTTAGTAATTTTAATTTCTTCAGATCTAACAATCATATTGTTTACTGTTGTAAGAACAACAAATTTTTCTTCACCATTGTTGATTTCATCACCAACTGTGAGAGCAGGCTTAAAGTATCCCTTAGCCTTATCTCTAAGTAAAGAATAAGTATATGCTGTTGTCTTATCATCTTTTGTAATATTAATAGCACCAGTTACCTGTTCCCATTCAATATCACCATAACCATAGTTTACTTTCTTATACAATGTGAATGTTGGCAAATCATCTGTATATTTATTTGCAGCAAACATATCGAATGTGAATTCAGGACCTTCTGTTGTTGCATATCCAGATTGTTTAGCAGCTGTAAGCTTGAATCCAGCAAGTTCAGTTGCATTGTCTGGGTTAAGCTTTGCTGCATAGTGCTTTGCTTTATAAGGAGCATAAGGTGTATAAGTATTAACAGTAGTACCACCAACATTTTTAGTAGTCGCAGTACCTAGTTCTACCCAATTTCCTTCGTCATCGTATACTACAATACCAGGTGTCGCATCAGAAGCAAATGAACCAGCTGGAACAATTGTTATTGTATCTCCAGAAACAGTAGCTGTAGCACCATAGAAGAATTTCTTTTCATTGTTACCTAAATTAACGAAGTTAGCAGGTTTTGTGAGATCAGTTGGATTAGCAGCCAAGATATCTCTTGTAGCCTGAGTTCCATCATAAAGGAATGCAGTATATCCAGTTACATTCTGGTTGAACTGAAGAACAATTGTACCATTTGAAACCTTCTTGAAGTCAGCAGCCTTAGTTGTCTTTGAGCTTCCTTCTGGGAGAAGTTTTACTGTATCAACTGTAATACTGATATATTTCTTAACATTAGATCCAGTTCCAACAGTAGCAAAAATCTTATCTTCAACATACAAATCTTTTACATAAGTGCCAGTTGCAAATTTGCTGTTTCCTGTAGAGAAGAGTTCAGCACCATCTGCAGACTTAATCTTGAGAGAAAGATAATATGTTGTTGTTGGTTTTGTTTCACTAAGAGTTACTGTAACAACCTTTCCAGAAGCAGTAGCAGTTGCTGTATAACCTGTCTGTACCTTATCAACAACACTTGTTGCATTATAAAGTTCAGTTTCAATAACTGCATTTGCAGGAATTTCCTTGTTGAAAGTAAGAGTTACTTTGTCACCCTTCTTAATTGTATTTACTGTAACATTGTTATTAGTGTTGATAGATTCATTAATAGTATAAAGGTTAGAAGCAGCAATTACATATGCAGTTTTTACAATGAAGTTTGTATAAAGACTTGCCCATGTTACTTCACCAGAACCATCAAACTTATCACCAGATGTTGAATATACATCTCCACTAAGAACGATAGAACTGTTGTCTGCAAATTCTGTAAGGCTGATATAAACGGCATTGTCTTTTACATATTTCTTTACAGAAATAGTATTATTATTACCATCTTTTACAACGAGATCCTTAGCTTCACCAACGTTCTTGTTGAATGTAATCTTGAGGTACTGAGCAGTTGTTGCAACTACAGCACGTGAAAGGTCACCTTCTGCCTTGTCTACAACTTCAATTCCAGTAGCCTTGAAGCCGTCGAAGCGAGTCTTGAATGCAGGAGATGTTGTAGCAGCTGTAGGTGTAAATTCTCTATCATATGAGAATACTTTTGTAGAACCGTCTTTTGCTTCTACATTAGCAAGTGTGAATGTGTGGTCTCCAGTTGTTGAGAATTTACCATCACGAGCTTTAACTGTAAGAACTGGAGCTGCAGCGTTTGTTGTTACATCCCAAGTCAAAATTACAGGTTCAGCAGGAGCAACTGTTACTGTAACTGCGTCTGTCTTAACGAGTTCGCGGTCGAAAGTAAGTGTGAATGAGTCGAGAGCTGCTGTACTTGTGTCTTTGAATATTGCTTTGATTTCGTTGTCAAGGAATACTTTGAATGTATTATCGATGAATGTTGTTGCACCATCCTGAGCGCGGCCTTCAATGTAGAATGCAGTCTTGCTGTCATTAGCTGTCCAGTATCCGTCTTTTGGAGTGATTGTTACAGTTGTTTTTTTGTCATCCCATACATAATTAGCTTTTTCAGCAATATCAGAAACTGTTGGTGTTCCAATTGCGGTTCCGTTAGCATCTGTTGGCTGTGCACCAAGTTTAACATAGTCCATAGCCTTGTTGAAAGTTACTGTTAAAGCTGTGTTCAAAGCAAGAGGAGCAACTTCTGTATTCTCAAGCAAGTTTGTAGCTGTTGCAATAATCTTTGCAGGCTGTGAATAAAGAAGGATGTCTGCCTTATATTTAGCACCTGAATTTTCATCAAGTTTGATTGTAAGTACATTTTCCTGGAGATCATCACCAACATACAAATTAGCTGTAGCACTACCAGTATTATCAGACAAAGAGTAATAGTAAGTTTCTGTTACTTTATTTTCACCTTCGCCAGATTCATAAGTAGCTTCAAAGCCTTCAACCTTAAGTTTTAAGAGTTGTATTTACAGGAAGCTTTTCAAACTTGAATTTACCATTGCTGTCTGTTTTTGCTTCATATACATAACCTGTATAGTCAGTTGAAACAAGCTTAAGATTTACATCTGCTGGAGCAGCCTTAATAGAAGCAGCATCTGTTGTAATGTTCTTTGCAGGAGACTTTGTAATCTTCAAAGTACCTTCAAAATATCCATTGCATGGAGTAAGAGTTGCTTTAGCAAATGTAGATTCAGTCTGCTTTGAAACCTTTTGAATTCTATCAAGAATAGTAGCATACTGATTTGCCATTTCTTTGAAAGTATCGTTTGTATTCTGAAGTGGAATAACAATACCGTCTGTTGCAGTAACATTTGAAGAAGAAATAGTTGATGGAGATGTACCACCAAGTTTAGCAAAATCATTAAGAATACTTGAATATGCTCCCCAAGCTTTCTCCAAAAGGGCTACTTCATCGCTCTTCTGTGTTGTTTCAACGACTCTTATGTTTTCAATTTTTGTAGAAAGATAACCATCTTTCTTTACAGAAAGTGTGTAATCCTGTGTTGCAGCAGTAGTTGATGAAGGAACTATAGTGCCATTGTTATACACAGCATTTACAGGAACTCCAGTAAGAGCGAATGCACCATTTGAGTTTGTTGTAGTTGTCAAGTTTCCAAGAGCAACTGTAGCACCTTCAACAGGTTCACCCTTTGTGTCTGTAATGTAACCGAATACCTGTCCGGTAACACTTCCATTGCTGCTGCTACCAGCTGCATTGTTACAGCCAAGCAAAGCAACCAATGAGAACAATGCTGCGGCTGCAGCACCCTTCATAAGATTGATTTTTTTCAAAACTTGCCTCCGTTTTGATACTTTTTTATCTATAAGCCGGCATAAGCCAATAACCATCAACGATGGATTTGCCTAATAGATTACAGAGAAATAAAGATGTGAGCTGAGAATCCTAAAAAAGAATTGTTATGGTGAAATGTGTTACTTTTGCTTCATAATTTTACTGTCTTTTAATTCTACTCTCAAAAAATGATTAAATAACTTTTTTTAATCAAACTCTCAAAAGATAAGAAAAATCTTATCAAACTTTATATTTATCTTAGACACTAATCATACTTTTTGTCAAGAAAAAATAATTAATTTGATATAATTTCCACAGGAAATAAGAGAATTTCATCGTTTTTTTTCAGAAAAGACAGTTATATTGCAGAATAAACAATATTTCTTGCACGGCGAGCGGCGGTTGTGGTGCCGGAATCGCAGCGCTGCATTGTCATTACAAAGGTCAGTTTGTTTTCTAGATCTATGCTTACGTATGGCCCAAGCCAGCCGTCCCAGCCAAACTCACCTTTTTGTGTAATTACATTACAGCGTCCAGGTTCAGCGGCTACACGAAGCAAATTGCAGTATGTATAACCAGCAAGGTGCGGCATTTTCATATCAAAACAGTTCTGAAGATTTGAATTGAGCCTTGCTTCGCTCAGATAGCGGACAGTTTTTTCTCCAAGGATACGCACACCATCGAGTTCGCCCCCATTAGTAAGCATCTGCGCAAACCTCATATAATCATCGACAGTAGAACAAAGCCCTGCACCACCGCTTTCAAAAGCTGGTTCATGATTCATTTTATCCTGAATACCAAGATTGCAGCTGGTAAACAAATCAAGATGACGCTCCCCTTCTTTAGACCAGTCTTCTACAGAACGGTAAACTCTTGCAAGGCGAATCTGCTTTTCCGCAGGAACATAAAATGCAGTATCATTCATTCCAAGCGGCTTAAAAATCCGCTCATTCATAAATTCGCTGAGTTTCATTCCAGAAACGACTTCTATTACAGCTCCAAGAATATCAGCGGAAAGACCATAATTATAATCAGTGCCAGGCTCAAAACTTACCGGAATTGACGCAAGGGTTCGAGCCACCTCGCGTGTGGTAATTTTATTTGCTCCCCCCTCTGCTTCATCTGCATTTAATTCAGAAATCAAAACAGAAGTAAGATGTTCACCAAGCGGACTTTCTTCGCTCCAGGCTCCATAAGTATAACCACTTGTCATATTCAAAAGGTCAGAAATCAAAATTGGCCGGCTTGCACGAACCGGGCGGCCTTCCTTTCCTTTTTCTGTACAAATTTTCAGATTTATAAATTCAGGCAGATAGCGGTAAAGTTCATCTGCAAAATCAAGTTTTCCTTCTTCTATCAAAATCATTGCAGCGACTGCAGTAACAGGTTTTGTCATGGAATACAGGCGTACAATTGTATTACGGTCATAGGCACGGCCGGTTTCAAAATTGGCATGTCCTGACTGCCAGTATCCAAGTTCCTTGCCATCTTTATATACAAGCAGATTTAAGCCTGCAGCCTGCTTTTTCTGTACAAAATCATCTAATACACTCTGAATTTTTGATAAATTTGAATTTTTCATAAGTTAATTATAAAGTATGTAACGGGATTTTACAAAGGGAAAATCGTTTTACCGGATTGCTTTTATGGACTGATTTTTTTATGGTTGTTTGCAATGACAGTACGTTTTTTTCGCACTATAATATATAATATGAAAAAACTTGAACTTTTGCCTGAAAAAATCAGCAGCGTGCTGGCAGAAAAACTTTCTTCCCCAAACTGCATTTTTGTATTTCCTACTGACACTGTTATGAATAACTGGATAGACTGGATTGTTTTGAACCCTTCAAAATCTGGTTGTGACGCAGTTCCTTTTGAACGCTTTATTGCCTGGGATAATTTTAAGGGCACCTACGTTGCCGCTGAACAGGCTGGTAAATCTGTTATTCCTTCAATTCTGCGAAAGTTTTTTGTAAGCGATTTAATTGCAAGAAATGCGCAAAAGCCTGTGGCAGAAAGACTTCAGGTTTTGATTAATCCATCTGATGAATATGCTAAAAATGCGTCTTCTTTTGAAGACTGGATTGCAAAAAATATTCCATCCCTTCATTTCTGGAAAAAACGTCTTGATAAAAATGCTTCTGAATACGGCGAACTTGATGCAGAAGATAAAGATTATCTCTATATATATAATGAATACAGCCGCTTTTTGAATGCAAACAGACTTTTTGAACCTTCGTGGATTGAAGGCACTGATATTTCTGACAAGAAAACTGAATTTGTTATTTTTTATCCTGAACTGCTGGAAGACTTTGGAGATTTTGAAGAAATATTTGAAGCGAACGAAAATATCACCTTATACACATTGCCGGAAAATCTGCCTTCTCCAAAAGTTTATAAATATTCTGATTCCCGAAAAGAATTAAGACAGACAATGCTCCGCATTATTAAGCTTGTAAATGAAGGGCACGCAGACTGGTCTGAGATTGCACTTAGTGTGCCAGATATTGACACTTACCGCCCTTACATTGACCGCGAGTTTTCGCTATATGGAATTCCTTATGTAATTAAAGCGGGTCAGCCGCTGACAAAAAATTGTGCAGGCCGAATTTTCCGTGAGATTTATGAATGTCATAATTCGGGGTTCAGTTTTGACAGTGTTCGTGCTCTTTTACTCGACGAATGCGTTCCGTGGAAGTCTGAACTAACAGAAACAAAGGAAGCGTTGATTCGGGAAGGAAACAGAATGCGCTGTCTTTGTTCTCCTGGCCAAAAGGATATCTGGCAGCAGTGTTTTTCATCAAAAATTAAACGACTTGAACTTGCAGAAAATTTTAACAATACAGATTCTGCTGACAGCATCAAATATTTTGATAATTTAAAAGAATTATATTCTAAGCTTCACAGTGCGGTAGAAAGCTTTTTTGATTCTGAAAATCAATCTTTTTCTTCTATAAAAAACTGCTGGGTTAGATTTAAGGCACAGTTTCTGGAAGACAATTCTGATTTTTCTGAGCAGGCAAATAACATCATTAGCCGCTGTATAAAAGAACTGGAAGCTTTAATTATGATAGAAGAACAATATAAGGACTGCGGACTTTTGATTCCTTCTCCTTATGAGTTTTTTCTTAAAGTGATTGATGGAAAAACTTACACTCCTCAAACTAAGGCAACAGGAGTAAATATCTTTAAGTATAAACTTACTGCCGCAGCAAATTTTAAATTTCAGTTTGTAATTGATTCTTCACAGAAAAACCTGGAAATCCAGAATCGCAGGCTCACCTTTTTGAATGCAACAAAACGAGCAAAACTTCATCTTATAGAAGATGACAGAAATCAAAATTCAACAGATGTATTCCTTAAGCTTTATGCAAAACAAACTGAGGGAGCTGATTCTGATTTTGTACATTTTTCTTATGCCGAAGAAAGTTTTGCGGGTTATGCGATTGCACACAGCCGGCTGGAAGAAATTAAAAAAGATGTTCCGAATCTTGATGATGAAGATTACATCCTTTCTGAACGAAATTATATTCTTGGCCGCAGCAATAAAATTTTAAAACTCACCCCGGAGCAAAAAAATCAGTTTAAGCAATGGCTTAAGGTTAAGGAAAAAACTTCAGACTTGCCTTATCGTCTGAATCAAAGTCTTGAAAAAAGGCTTAAGGCAAAAAATGATAAAGAGTCAGGCTTGCTTCGAGTTTCTGCCCGTGGTGATCTGGAAAAGTTTTTTCCATGTCCACGACGCTGGGTTTTACAAAGCTTATTAAAACTTCAGGAAGATACTCTCGATACTTCTCTCATGCAAAAATATGATATGGGAAATTTAAATCATAAAATTCTTGAACTTGTTTTGCGTGAATTCGAAAATCATAAACTTCCCTACTACAATTCCGAAGACAAGGAGTTTTATCTGATTCCAGAAAATGATGAAAAGGGAATCAATCAGTCTCCTGTAATTTTTACCTCTGAACTTTTTAATCTGATTCTCAAAAAAACTGAAGAAGCCTTAAAAGCTCCATCTGATTTCCGGGACAGTGTACTCGCCCTCACTGCCCTAACTTCGCAGAAAAATAAACTTGCGCAGAAGATTTTTTCATTTCTGCAGTTTTTGCTTCCACTTTTTGGAGTTGATAAAAAAGGAGGCTTTGGTGGTTGTACTGTAATTGCTGAAGAAAAACGGCTTTCACTTCCGAACAATAATTTAATGTACTATGGAGTTATCGACTGTCTATTAAAAACTCCTGACGGAGAATATATAATCATTGATTATAAAAATACATTGGGTTCTATTCCTGCAGCATCTTCCATTTCAATCGATGACAATAAAATTCTTAGCGACTTTCAAATGCCAATGTATTACAAACTTTTGAATGTTTCTGAGGATAATTTATACGGCGGGTATTTTTATTCAATCAGTGACAGCAATAAAAGAGCTGTTACAGATAAAAGTCCAAAAGGAAAAAGTCTTGCAGAATTTGCGCCAACTCTGGAAGCACTTGATGAATATGCGGCAGCTTTTGGAACTTCAATAAAAGCCAGAGATTTTATTCCAAAAACAAGCACCAGTAGAAAAGACCGGCAGAATGTAAAAGCATACGAACACTGTACAGACTGTCCATACAAAACCATTTGCCGCACGACCTATACTGTAGCCGGCAGCACACTTAAAGGAGGGGAATAATGTCAGAGCGCAGCGAAAAATTTCTTGAATTACTGGAACATCCTCTTGATGAAAATCAATATAAGGCACTCAGTGCTGTAAAAAATACTGTAATTGCTGCTGGTGCGGGTTCGGGAAAAACACAGGTTCTTGCAACCCGCTTTGCATGGCTTGTAATGACCGGACAGGCAAAGGCCGAACAGATTCTCACCCTGACCTTTACAAATAAAGCGGCTTCTGAAATGTATCACAGAATTTACGGTACGCTTAAAATGTTTGCTGAACACGAGGTTTGCGAACAACTTACTCTCGAACAGCAGCAGCGTGCAAAAGAAGCTCTTGAAAGTTTTTCTGATGTTCATATCCAGACTCTGGATTCTTATTGTGCTGGCATTGTCCGCCAGTGTGCTAACCGCTATGGAATAAAACCGGATTTTGTAACCGGAAGTTCTGACGGTGAACGCCAGGTTAAGGATATGGCATTCAGTTATATTCTTCAGAATGCAGAGAATCCGGCTATACAGACTTTTTCTGAACCCGGGAAACTTCAGGATTTTGCGGAAAAAGTTTTTGCAAAAATCGTACTAAAACACACAAGCCTTGCAACTCAGAGCGGCTGGTTTTCTGAGCGTTTTAAGCATCAGACCAGAGAAATTGTTGAAGCCTGGAATAATCTGATTATTGGTAAAACAGAAAACTCTCTTTATAAAAAAGTTTCAGTAATCAGCGATACTCTTGAAGCTTCTCCCAAAAAAGATGATGCAAAAGTTGCACCATTTGTTTCCAACATCAGAAAATTCATTGAAGAATCTTTTGAACTTTGTAATTCTCCACAAATCACAGAAGACGACATTATTAATCATACAGAAAAACTTCAGAACCAGATTGATTTGTTTGAAACTTTTGCAAAAGATGTACAACGAAAATTTTCTTCAGGATATATAACCGATGTCCGCACTCCTATAACAGCCTTCAACAAAGAGCTTGATTTTTATTTTTCTATCGAAGGATTTATTAATCTATATAAAATCTTAGAACAGCTCAATCTTCTGCTTGATGATTTTATGCAGCAGGTAAATACTTCTAAACGTATTTCTGGAAATCTTTCTTTTTATGATGTTTCTGAACTTGCATTAAAATTCCTTCTTGAAAATGAAGACATCAGAAATCAGGAAAAGCATGCCTACAAAAAAATAATGATTGATGAATTCCAGGATAACAATGGAAAAAACCGTGACCTGCTTTATATTCTTTCGCTTAAGGATGGAGTTTTTGAAGACAACGGAAAATGCATGATTACTGTACCGGAAAATCAATCGCTTCATGAACTTATAAAAGACGAGCGTGCTCCAGACAAACTCTTTTTTGTTGGAGACGAAAAGCAGTCTATTTATAAATTCCGTGGTGCCGATGTAAAAGTTTTTAATGAGCTTACTAACAGCGGTGAAAATGATTTAATTTATATGACCTATAACTACCGTTCGGTAGCACCTCTTGTAAAAGCCTTTAATGAACTTTTTACAAATGGAAACGGTATTTTTGACTCACCAGATAATTATCAGGAATATGAAGCTTATTATACCCGCGATGCTGCAAAAAATGGAATTGAACTTCCGGAACTTACAAAAGACAATATTCCGATTCACGCCTGTTTTTTTGAATCAGATATTATAACTGAAAATCAAAAAGAACTTCCTGAAAAGCGGCTGGATTTAATACCTGAAAAAGACCAGAAGGCGTGGTTTATCGCAAAAAAAATTAAGGAACTTCACGAAAGTGGAGCTGGCTGGAATGACTTTGCAATTCTTGACCGTTCCCGCACCGACCGCGATGTAATTACAAAATATCTTGGTTTGTTAGGTATTCCTTACTCGGTTGACCTTTACAAAGACATTTTTACAGATGCAATTGTAAATGATTTTTGCAGTTTCCTTAGAATCTGTGTTTATCCGTCTGATGCAAAGGCTTATGCAGCTTTTTTATGTTCACCACTTGCAGGGCTTTCTGAAAATGAAACGGAGATGATAATTTCAGACCTTCAGGACTGTAATAAAGATTGCTTTGATCCTTTTGCTCAGGCTGATGAAATAATTAAAAATGATATCGGCGAAAAGAGTTTTGAAAAATACAAAGCTGCTGTTAGTTTTTACAAACAAACAAAATCTTCTGTTCTTCAGGAACGGCTCACAACTACCCTTTCTACGCTCTGGCAGAATCAGGGGTATAGATATGAGACAATGCAAAATGAAAAGACTGCCTTATGTGCGGAACACTTTGACATGCTCTTTGAACTTGCCCGCCAGTCTGAAGAACAGGGAAAAACCGCAGCATGGTTTATTGACCAGCTGGAACTGTTAAAACAGTCTGTCAGTGATGAAGATTCTGATATTGATGCATCTGAAGTAAGCTACCCTATTGAACGGGAACAGGCAGTTCAGATTATGTCCATTCACAAAAGTAAAGGACTCCAGTTTAAGCATGTTTTTGTTTACGGCTGTACCGGAGTTACCGCAAAAAGTGAGAGGGACATGTTCTTCTTTGATGAAGAAAACGGAGTTTCCATAAAACCTCAAAAAGACAACCAGAATTATTTTGTTCTTAAGCAGAAAGAAAAAGCACAGAATATGGAGCTTGCAGAATTCCGCCGTGTTATTTATGTAGCAGTTACACGAGCAGAAGAGGATGTTTTTCTGGTAGGAAGTTACAACCCGTCAACTAATTCAAAATCAATCTTCCGATTGTTTGAAAATAAAATTGCACAGACATATCCGCCAGAAGTTTCTGAAAGTTTTGTTAAAGGCTGCGGTTTTGATTATTCTAAAATTCAACCTGTTGAATATAAGGATTTACCAGCAGCTGCAAACGAGGCTGCAAATCAGTTTGATGAAAATGCAATTACTAATGCAGCTGAAATTATTTATACAACAAATCCTGTTGAACGAAAAACTCCGAGTTCTCTTGAACCGGAATTCAGCAATCCGGTAGACATAGATACCGGCGAAAAATATGAAAACAGCGAAGACACCCTTCGGAATGCAGATTTTTCCGCAGCTGATTTTGGAACCCTTGTTCACGTATATCTTGAAATGCAGGCGAAAGGAATTAAACCTGAAGATTTTGAACCTGAACCTAAATACTTCAAAAATCTTACTGATGCCAAAATTGCAGAAACAAAAGAACTCTGTAAAAAAATGTGCTGCGAGTTTGCAGAAAGTGAAATTGGAAAATCATTATCCTCAGCACAAACTTCCGGCCGGTTCTGGCGTGCTGAATGGGGATTTCGTATGTTCTGGAAATGTGAATCTGCTCCTGAAGGAGCTATTTTCACAGGTTCAATCGATTTGATTTTTGAGAATGATGACGGTACTTTTACTATCTGTGACTATAAATCAGATACAGAAATTGACAGCGAAAAATACCGTGCCCAGCAGGAATGCTATCTTGCTGCCGCTTCTAAAATGCTGAAAATCCCGGAAGAAAAAATTTCCCTCTTCCTTTATTATTTGAAGCACAAAGAATGCGTAAATATTTCAACCTAATTACATAAAAATCTTAATTGTATAAATAAACAATATGGAATATAATTGGGGCGATAATTAGTTAAAGGTTTAACTTAGAGGACAAAAAGATGGGAAACAAAGAACTTATTGAAAGCGGCAAGGCCGTTCTTGGAATTGAATTCGGTTCAACACGTATTAAAGCCGTGCTGATTAACGAAAAATATGAGCCGATTGCAGGCGGTTCATATACCTGGGAAAACACACTTGATAACGGAATCTGGACTTATCCGCTCTCGCAGATTCATGAAGGTCTCCAAACCTGTTACGCTGACCTCAAAAAAGACGTTCAGGAAAAATATGGCGTAAAACTTACAAAATTCCGTGCCGGCGGTATTTCTGCAATGATGCATGGTTACCTTGCCTTTGATAAAGAAGAAAATCTTTTAGTTCCATTCAGAACCTGGAGAAACACAATTACAGGTCAGGCTTCAAAAGAACTTTCTGACCTTTTCAACTTCCCGGTTCCGGAAAGATGGTCTGTTTCTCACTTGTATCAGGCTATTTTGAATAAAGAACCTCATATAAACAAAATAAACAATGTTTATACATTAGCAGGCTACATTCATTACATGCTCACAGGTAAAAAAGTACTTGGTGTTGGTGATGCAAGCGGTATGTTCCCTGTAAAATACGAAAATGGAAAAGCTGATTATAATCCTGATTTTAAGGCAAAATTTGAAGCTTTGGAGGGAGTAAAGGCACTTGGTCTTAAACTCGATTCTGTATTCCCTAAAGTTCTGATGGCTGGTGAAGAAGCTGGTACTTTGACAGAGAGCGGTGCTAAGTTCCTTGACCCTACTGGTGACCTTCAGTCTGGTATTCCATTCTGTCCTCCAGAAGGAGACGCAGGAACTGGTATGGCTGCAACAAACAGCGTTGC
>CAMNBC010000043.1 GCA_946532115.1 uncultured Treponema sp. | reverse complement strand
GTTTAAGCTGCTCAACGTGCTGATAGTATTGACCGGTCAAGCCCTCTTCCATCCAATAGTAAGAAGCTTTTTCCTTTGCTACCTGCCATCTTAAATCTGCAACTGCTGTAAGAACAGCAATCTTCAGATCTTTAGGATACATTGGAACTACAATACGCCCACGGCTTGTTACGCGGTTATAGCGGTCAAATGGTTCCCAGCAGAATCCGCGGTCACCATAAGTCGGAACCAGAAGAACATAAGGTACAATACGGTTCGGAACATTCTTGTGAATTCGATGGAACACACCTGGGTCAAGAGACTCTATCCAGCGGAGCACATCAATTACATTTTCGCGGGTACCGGTACCACGCTCTGTACAATGGTAGAATTCACGTGTAAAAATAGGGAACTGATTACCACGGCGTCCAACGGTCATTTTTGCCATTTGACGTACGGTTTCAAATTCAATCTTAACGGCTTCGGTATCATTTGTAGTAACAGACGCTCCACCACCCTGATTGATCTTATCCTGTACATTATCATAGGTTGCCTTTGCTTCCTTAAATTCTTCGAGAACTTTTGAAAGTTCTTTATCATTCTTTGAAAGACGGTGAAGGATATCTGTAATTTCAGGTAAAAGTTTACGCTGCATTTCTGTATAACCAGCACAATGGTTATCGAGACCAAGAACTGGATTATGTTCACACAAATCTTCGATATTGCGTTTTAATTCAGTCTCAAGCATGCGGCGTTCATTTTCTTTTATACCAAGAATATTTTCAGCATTCTGAAGTTTACCAGAGTTTTTTGCCTGCAGCTGCATGAGACGTGACTGCTCTGCAGACGCTGCCTGATCAGGTGTCATATTTGCTGTCTTTACCTGCTTCTTTTCATCGGTTGCAGAATTGTTCATTCGCCCGGAAGCAATTTCCTTGAACCACTCATCAACATACAAAATTGGTTCAGCTTCACGGTTTTCAAAGAACACTTTTGAAAAAAACTCTTTTGATTCAGGCTTAAAAAGTGATGGAAGAAGAACTCCAAAACGGACGAGCATTCTCTTTGGCATTGGCGTGTCAGGATACCCCATTTTGCCAACCATTCCGCGAAGGAGTTCCCAGTATGCGGTTACAATCTGCTGACGATAAACCGCTCGATCCTTAGGATCCTGGCAAGTAAGATATTTTGAAAGAACCTGATGAACTCGCTGAGCAGACTGATTTTCTCCAGTCAAACAGGTCTTATAATATTTCGTATCATTATAGACATCTGAAGGAGTATCCATAACAAATTTATCAATTGGGGCAAATTCTTTTTTGCTCAAATCTACATCGTGAACAGATTTATTTGCATTAGAAGATGAACCTGAAGCGCCAGATATACTGCTTCCAGAAGGAGAATCAAAAGAAGAAGCCTCCGATTCTATTGGAGCATCATCAGCAGACGCACTACTACCAGACTGAGACAAAAGCGCTGCAATTTCAGGATCCAAACCATCACTCATAAAACATCTCCTATAGTTCCTTTTATTATAGGGCATAAAACCTATAATCGCAATATTATTTCACGGTTAATGAAAAATCTGATAGGCGGAGCGGGCTCGGGATACGGACTGCCTCTGACCGTCTTTGGCGTTTAGCCATAAAAAGAATTCTGCGGTTTTCGCTTGCGAAAACCGCAGAATTCTTTCACAAAAACGGCTCAGCGAGCATGTCCGTATCCAGAGACAGCGGAAGCCTATCAGATTTTTTTATTTTCAGGCTATTGAGATATTGCACAAAGATTAATAATATTATATTATTGTTTTCATGCCACGGGGAATTAGCTCAGTTGGCTCAGAGCATCGGATTTGCATTCCGAGGGTCAGGGGTTCGAGTCCCCTATTCTCCACTATCCTGAAGATTTTGGTCTTCAGGATTTTTTTTTGCCCAGCCCGCCTCGTTGTAAAAACTCCCCGAATTCATTATATTATTGAAAGAAATGTGTATTATATAATGGTAAGCCTAAAAATTGCTGTTCGCAATTTTCTTAACGGCTTGCTATTTATCACCGGCCGCCTACCGGGCGGCCTTACTCAGGAGAAAATATATATGGCAGACACAATGCATGCATTGGAAAAGAACCCTAAATGGAAGGGTCGTCGTGGTCCTGTTGTCCTGGTTATTATGGACGGCGTTGGATATGGTAAGTATGAAGAGGGAGATGCAGTTAAGGCTTCTAAGATGAAGTACCTGGACTGGTTTACTGCTAACTGCCCTCACACTAAGCTCAAGGCTCACGGAACTGCTGTTGGTCTTCCTACTGATGATGATATGGGTAACTCTGAGGTTGGTCACAACGCTATGGGTTGCGGCCGCGTTTTTGCTCAGGGTGCTAAGCTTGTTGGTGAATCTATTGCTTCTGGCAGCATGTTCGAAGGCGCTGTATGGAAGAAGCTTGTAAAGAATGTTCAGGACAAGGGAACTACTTTCCATCTTATTGGTCTTGTTTCTGATGGTAACGTTCACTCTCACATTGACCACCTTAAGGCTATGATTACTCAGGCTCACAAGGAAGGTGTAAAGACTCTCCGCGTTCACGCTCTTCTTGACGGTCGCGATGTTCCACCTACAAGCGCTCTTGAATATTTTGAACCTCTTGAAAAATTCCTTGCTGAGTTCAGCGATGTTGATTATCAGATTGCTTCTGGTGGTGGACGTATGTACATCACTATGGACCGCTATGGTGCTGACTGGAGCATGGTAGAGCGCGGATGGCACGCTCACGTTCTTGCTGATGGTCGTCAGTTTGCAAGCGCTACAGAAGCTATCAATACTTACCGCAGTGAAAATGCCGGCCTCCTGGACCAGGATATGCACGAGTTCGTAATCGCTAAAGACGGAAAGCCTGTTGGACCTATTGTTGACGGCGACAGCGTAATCTTCTTTAACTTCCGCGGTGACCGCTCTCTTGAAATTACTGCTGCCTTCGAAGAAGACAACTTTACTCACTTTGACCGCGTACGCCGCCCTGCTGTTGAATATGCAGGTATGATGGAATACGATGGTGATAACCACAAGCCGGCTCAGTTCCTCGTAAACCCACCAAGCATTGACCGCACAATGGGTGAATATCTTACAAAGACTGGCGTTCATCTTATGGCAATTTCTGAGACTCAGAAATATGGTCACGTTACTTACTTCTTCAACGGTAACCGCCCTGGTGAATTCGACAAGAATCTTGAAACATATATTGAAGTTCCATCTGATGTTGTTCCTTTTGAGCAGCGCCCATGGATGAAGTGTGCAGAAATTACTGACAAGGTAATTGAAGCTATTGAAAGCGGAAAATATGACCACATCCGCCTTAACTACCCTAATGGTGATATGGTTGGACATACTGGTGTATTCAACGCTGTTGTATGTTCTATGGAAGGAATGGACCTTCAGCTTGGCCGCCTTAAGGCAGCTATTGAAAAGGCTGGCGGTATCCTCTGTCTTACAGCCGACCACGGAAACTCAGATGATATGTATGAGCACAAGAAGGACGGTTCAGTTGCTATGGGCGCAGACGGAGAGCCTAAGCCAAAGACAAGCCACTCGCTCAACCCTGTTCCTGGCATTATCTATGACCCAGAGTACAAGGGCGAGTATGAGCTCGAGCTCAACAGCGGCCTTGGAATCTCTAGCTGGCCAGCAACATTGATGACTTTGATGGGATATGTGCCACCTACAGATTATGATAAGTCAATGATTAATTTGAAGTAAAATGAAAGGCAGCCGCGAGGCTGCCTTTTTTATATCTCATGCACCGTCGAGCTGTAGTATTCTTCTAGCAACGGCCTGCACTCAATAAACGCCTTACCAATTACCGGGTCAAAATGTTTTCCTAAATCATTCTGAATAATTTCAAACGCTTCATCAAAAGATTTTGCATCTTTATAGCAACGCTTACTAACAAGTGCATCAAAAACATCAGCCAATGCCATTATACGGGCTTCGAGTGGAATTTCTTCGCCCTTCAAATGTTCAGGGTAGCCTTCTCCATTCCATTTTTCATGGTGATAATGTGCTACGTTTACGGCAATGCGTTCAAAGTCTTTATCCTGAGTATCATGCAAAATCTTCTTTACAATTCTTGCACCTTCGGCAGCATGCTTTTTCATCTCTTCATATTCTGCAGGACTAAACTTTCCAGGCTTCCGCAAAATAGAGTCATCAACTGCAATCTTACCCAAGTCGTGCATAGGAGCAGCCTTAATCAAAAGCTTGCAGAAGTTCGAAGTAATCTGCGGAAGAGTTTTATTTTTCAAAAGTTCATCAGCAAAAATCTGAATGCAGTCGCTGGTACGAAGGATATGGCCGCCCGTGCTATTGTCGCGGCTTTCAACCATAATGGCCATTCCCTTGATAATGGAATCCTGCATATCAGTTACCTGACGGGTCTTTTCACCAACAAGCCGTGTAAGCTCTTTATTATAAGTATTAATTCCCTTAATGTAATTCTGCTGCTCAGTATCGTCCCGAAGCTCAATCAGATAACCTACTTTGCCGAATTTTGTAGCAATAGGATGAATGGTTGCAATAACCGCCCTTTCATCAGTCAGAATCCTGAAATCTTTATTACAGTTTTTATCCCAGTTCCAGCTATCATCTTTATAATGCAGTCCTTCCATAATTTGTTTGCAGGAAGGTGGAATTGAACTGTCTATGGAAACATCAGCTAATTCAGGAAAAATACAAACTGCAAAATCATCACAGCCCAGGAAACGTTTTCTACTGTCAAAGGCAATATATCCGTATCCGTCGCGAGAGTTATAAACCGTCATAAGATTACTTGGAATATCATAAATACTTGCCCGGGAAGAAATGTACATGAAAAAAGTTCCCATGCTCACATAAATAAAAGGCATAAGATTAATTGATACTCCAAAAGCAAGAGGAACAACATATAATAAAGTTCCAGAAATGAGCACACATAGCAGAATCTTAAGTCCGGTTTTAGAAACGCGTTTTTTATTAAGAATAGTATGAATTACAATACCGATTGCAGAAAGATTGATTGCCGCAAGGTATACCATATAGAATACCATTGCAGGCCCCATTGAATATTTTACAAGAGTAAGCCCATACTCATGAACTATATATGGATGATTAAAAAACAGATTTGTCTCTCGTGTTGTCGCAAATAAAATGCTTATAAAAACGGAAATCACCAGAAGAATAAGCCGGAGTGGAAAATAAAATCTTTTTCCGCACATATCAACTACAACAATCAGCATAAAAAGAACTGTAAAAATGCTTCCGATATAAGAAAGTAAATCACCGCACATAGCAGCTTCAAGAGAAGATGCAAAGGTTAGCATTGAATAACCAAAATTGGAAATTATTGTAGTAACAAATAAAATCAGATAATTTTTATTTATTTTATTTGAAGTAATCTCAAAATAAACACATAGTTCTATAAACGAGAGAAAAAAAACTGCCAGATAGATTATTTTCAATGCCATAGCATATATTATACTCCCGTTTATTATGAAAAACCAATTGTTTTTATTCCTGCTTTTTTTATTCTATAAAAAACAGATTATATGCTATAATCACTAATATGAAACGAAAACTTTTTTTGATTATACCCGCAGCAATAATTGGGATTCCAGTTTTAGCAGTTGTTTTATTATTTCTCTTTTTGACGATAGTTGAATATCGGCCAAAACCAATTGAAGAGGTTCCTTTTACAAGCGAAAAAGGAATGTTGTTACGTGAAACTCCGATTTCAATTATGAGCTGGAACATAGGATTTTCAGGGCTTGGAAAAGATGAAGATTTTTTTATGGATGGCGGTAAAAAAAGTCTTCCGGATTCTAAAGAAGTAGTAGATGAATACTTTTCTGGAATAAAAGAAACAATCGGTACACACACAGCGAATATTCTTTTTGTTCAGGAAATTGATATAAAATCAAAACGAAGTTTTAACACAAATCAGGTTGAAGCACTCAAGTCCTTTACAGGAAAAGGTAGTACCTTTGCATACAATTACAATTGTACCTTTGTGCCTATTCCGTTTCCTCCTCTTGGCCGTATTAAAAGTGGAGTTGCAACTTATACGGATTTCGAAATAACTTCTTCACAACGACGCGCACTGCCAGTGCCATTTAAGTGGCCGCTCAGAGTCGCAAATCTTAAACGCTGCATTCTTGTTTCTCGTATTCCGGTTTATGAAAACGGCGGAGATTCAGGACATGAACTGGTTCTTGCAAATTTCCATCTGGAAGCATATGACAGCGGAGAAGGAAAAATTGCACAGACAAAGGCTCTGACTGATTTTATAGAAAGCGAATATGAAAAAGGAAATTATGTAATTGCGGGCGGAGACTTTAACCAGAAATTTCCGGGATCAGATGCCTATCCTGTAATCAGTAAAGATGGATGGATTCCTGGAGAACTGGATGCCAACATGCTCAAAGACGGCTGGACTTTTGTATATGACGATTCAAAACCAACATGCCGTTCACTTGAAGCTCCATATAATGATGAACAGGCCAAAGCCCATAACTGGCAGTACTATGTAATCGATGGATTTATCATTTCGCCGAACATTGAAAAACTTTCAGTAAACGTAATCGATATGGATTTTCAGAGCTCTGACCACAATCCTGTTTACATGACATTTGAGCTTAAATAATTATGGAAGAAAAAGAAAAAATCCGCGCTGGAAGAAACAGAACTATTGTACTGGCCCAAAAAGAAAAAGAAAGACTCAGGCAGAATCTGATAAAGGGGATAGATTCTCCGGTCGAGCCGGAGAATGACAATCATAACAAGCTGTTGAATAACAGCGTCAGCAATTCTCAGTTTGACTATCTTGATAAAACAATTAATTCAGATTTATTAACAGCTCTCCCGCTTTTGCCGGATAGTTTTGCTGATTTGATAATTATAGACCCGCCGTATAATCTTACAAAAAACTTTGGTGGCAAGGTATTTAACGAACGAAAAGATGATGCTTACGAAGAATATCTTGAGACCTGGTTTCCACAGGTGTGCCGCAAGCTCAAGCCAAACGGCTCGCTTTATATGTGCGGCGACTGGAAGTGTACTGCTGCCTTGCAGCGGGTAATAGAAAAGGAACTTACAATTTTGAACCGCATTACCTGGCAAAGAGAAAAAGGCCGCGGCGCAAAAGCAAACTGGAAAAACGGAATGGAAGATATCTGGTTTGCGGTAAAAAATCCTGCTGATTATTATTTTGATCTGGATGCCGTAAAAATTAAGCGGCGCGTAATAGCTCCATACCGAGAAGGTGGTAAAGGTGGAAAACCAAAAGATTGGGAAGAAACTGATGACGGAAATTTCCGCCTAACCTGCCCTTCAAATTTTTGGGATGATATTAGCGTGCCGTTCTGGTCTATGCCGGAAAATACAGACCACCCGACACAAAAGCCGGAAAAACTTTATGCAAAATTGATTCTCGCCTCATCTAAACCTGGTGATGTTGTTTTTGACCCTTTTCTTGGCAGCGGAACGGCAAGTGTAGTTGCAAAGAAACTTGGTCGCCACTGGTGTGGAATTGAACTCTCTGAAGAATACTGTCTGCTTGCAGAAAAGCGGCTTGAAATGGCTGAAACTGATAAATCAATTCAAGGCTACAAAGACGGTGTATTCTGGGAACGAAATACTGCGGGCCTTCAGAAGAAGAATTAAGAAACAAAGCCAACTCTATGAGAAAATGCTCAAAGCCGGAAAAATATATTTACCTCATAATGAATAAACCGTGCGGTTATGTGTGCTCGGCAACTTCTGATTCACATAAAACAGTGTATGAACTTTTAACACAAGAGTTGCAGGCGATGGTTAGTGGGGCTCCACGCGGAAGCAGACTTCATACGGTTGGTCGTCTGGACTGTGATACAAGCGGCTTGTTATTACTGACTAACGACGGAAAGTTTTCGCACAGAATAACATCTTCGGAGTTTTCGACAGGCTCAACCAACGGGAGTGCAGTTACAAAGACTTACCGTGTTACTCTTTTGAATTCTGTATCCCCGGAAAATCAAAAATTATACATAAATCGTGCTGCTGCAGGACTTACACTTCCGCCTGAAAAAAAATATGACGAACAGCTTGCACTGCCCGCCATATTGGAATTTGAATCTTCATATACCTGCAAAATT
This sequence comes from uncultured Treponema sp., assembly GCA_946532115.1. Classification (GTDB taxonomy): domain Bacteria; phylum Spirochaetota; class Spirochaetia; order Treponematales; family Treponemataceae; genus Treponema_D. Next base: position 6,733 of record CAMNBC010000043.1, on the reverse strand, counting down.
ACCGTGCACGAAGGAAAGTTTCACGAAGTGCGCCGCATTTTCCGCGCACTCGGGAATGAGGTAGAAGAACTCGAACGTATTGCTATTGGAGAACTCGAATTACCGAATGACCTTGAGCCCGGTCAATGGAGGGCTATGGATCAGAAAGAGCTGGGGCGATTATAAAGGAGTTTGCCCGGTATCACCGGGCAAACTGTACTACAATTTAAATAATTTCTTTATATTTTCATCAACAAGATTGCTCAGGACTTCTGGTGTTGAGCCCCGCACTTCCGCTGCAAAATTATAAACGTGCTCAACATTCACCGGAGTATTCACTGTGCCACGCAATGGCACAGGAGCAAGATATGGGGCATCTGTCTCGCACAAAAATCTATCTGATGGAACAAAGCGCAGCAGATCTTTTACCGCCTCGAGTTTTGCTTTTTTATTGTAAGTGATTGCCCCGCCAAACGCGATATACCAGCCACGATCCAAAAATGCACGGGCTTCATCAATTCCATAACTGTAGCAGTGAATAATTCCGTTATCATAACCTACGTTTTTTAAGCAGTCCATTGTGTCTTCAAAACCATCGCGGCTGTGCACGATAACCGGCAGATTCAATTCTCGGGCAAGTTCCAGGTGTGCTTCAAAAAGTTCGCGTTCACCCCTATACGTAGCAGTGTCAAAATCTGATTCACAACGTCCGTCTTCTCCACTCGGATTCCAGTGATGATCTATACCGCACTCGCCTACTGCAACAATTTTTCTATGCAAAGTGTCCTGATCACTGCTCGACTCGACAGCCAGAATTGACTCCCTTAATTTTTTCATCTGATTCTCACGATCATGAATCGCATCAACATCCGGCCAGATTCCAGCAGAAAAATACATAAAATCACGGGCCTTTGCAGCAAGCCCACTATCCGCAATTCCAGCTAACGCACTTTCAACGCACGCCTGCCGCTCAGCCAGATCATCACAATGAGTTCCTATATCAAGACCAAAAAAACAGGAACGCTGCGCCATGGTTGTCAAAATCTCAACCCCATTAACGCCGCGCTCCGTCGTCATCATTTTAAAATGAAAATGTGTATCACTAAACATGGAAATGATTATACATTATTTCCAGTGAAGATGAAATGTCATATTTGGATATGCTGCCAAACGAATTTCCTCTACCGTCATTGTAGCCCAGAACAAATTATTATACTCTGCAAGAACGGCATATACATTTTCATTATACCCAGAATTTGGATCCATTGTTTCTTTTCCATAATCAGGATGATTTTGAATAACAATAGGATTTTCCAAATCCGCTATAGTACGATACCAATCGTTATCGTGGTCATTACCTATCAAACATGTTTCCATTGAAGAATACTTAAAGGTTTCTTCTCTACCATTTTCTGGTGTTCCAGGTCTAATATCTGTCCATATGTTTGCACATGTAAAATCATTGTTCGAGTTATCAATCAGAGCACTTACATCACCTGTAATTCTGAACGAGTGATTAGCATAATCAAAATCTGTGAGATTTATATCCTTGTTCCATAAATCAACATCAATAAGTTCACCTATACCTCCACCAGCAGTACAGCATACATATTCTGACTTCCATTCTCCTTCTCTATCATCCAAAGGTCCTGCAAGTATAAATTCATATACTTTATCTTTTTCAGTAAATGGATATATATATGTAACTACAGGATTATCTGATGAAGGACTGATATTAGCTAAATGTGTATCTGGAATCTGATTATTCCAGAAATCCTGTGAATATACAAGATTTATGGATACTCCATCTTCACCATTATCCGCTAGACAAATAATATTGTTTACATTTCCATCGCACCACTCACCATCTGTCTCAAGACGTCGTAAAGTTATCTTTACACCTTCATCACAAGGTTCAGCCGAGATATGGGTGTTTTCATTAAGATTTGCAAGGAAAGCCGAAGAATCGATAATATCAGTTCTGTAAACATTCGAAGACCGGAATCTATCTTCAATTCCTTCAATTTCAAAATTAAGAGTCACTTCTGTAAAGAAGTATTTATTATTTTTCAGTTTATTTACTGTATTTCTATCGAGGTTTAAAAGAGAAATTCCCGCTCCATTACCGTAAAGCTCTGGATTTTTTACAGGAATAAATCTACTGCTCATCCATTCTGTCCATTTATACTCATTCGAAGAATTATTTGCAAAAGTACCAAAATCAAAAGTAGCAGTTACATTATCAGAATAGTTTATAGAAGAACTTATATCCTTTGAAAATTTAGCAGTTGCATTTGCACTATTAATAATAACATCCGCCTCAATCGCAGCTGCAAAATCAACAGTAACATTTGCATAACTTCCTTTTGCGGTCGATCTGACTGTTTCGCGAATAATATTATTTCCCTGGCTTTTAAGTTTAACTTCACATTCAAAAATATAGCTTTCACCATCTTTTGTTAGAGGCCAGTAACAAACAACCGGTTTACCTGGGCATGGAAGTTTTTCTTTCTTAAGATCTATGTATATACCGGAATTAAGTTCAGTAATACGATAGTCTTCTTCACGCCACTCTTCTCCGGCCTTTGCAGAAATAGTAAACTTTATTCCTTTTCCATCCTTATCTGGTTCTGCAGTAACGTGATCAGACTTATTATTTAATAATGCGTTAATATCATATTCTACAATATTTGAATAAGAACTTGCATAAGATCTGAAGCTTTCAGGATATCCATCAATTGTGAACTCCAATGTAAGATTTGCAAAATAATATTTATCTTCTGCAAGCCTACTCATTGCTTGTGAATTAAGATTCAGAACCTGATATCCATCAGTCTTAAGAGTGTTTATTATATCATCATTGAAAGCAAGATTAATAGAATTTAACCATTGCTTCCAGTCGACATCCCAGGGATTTGCAACATTCTTTTTACTTGTTGTGTAAACGTCACAATTTAAATAAGGCTTAACATTCTTTGACTTGTTGACTGTATAAGTGACAGTATCAAGCAACTTTATTTTTGTTCCAGAAAGCAAAAGATCTGTGTTTTCACCTTCTATATTAATGTATTCATTTCCACCAGAAGCAATTGCATAGACTTTTTCCTGAACATTTGTTCCTGGAGCAACATTTAAGTTACAATTAAACTCATAACCCTTCCCGTCCTCAGTTAGTGGCCAATAACAAACTTTAGGATTACCAGGGGTTGGCACATCACTGATTCTTATTCCAGTCCCAGATACTGATTCCCAGATAAAGCTTGCGCCTTTAATCCAGGATTCTCCTTCTTTTGCAGTAAGGGTAAACTTTATTCCCTTGCCGTCTGAAGCTTTCTCTGCACATACATGTTCTGTTTCATAGACAAAATTATCTGCATCAAGACTGTCGCTCTTTAGTCCAAGCTGAGAGTAAGCAGCATATTTGAAATTTTTTAAGGCTTGTTCACGAGTAGTTAATCCTTCTGCGTATTTATTCACTTCGAATCGCCACATAGCAGTAATCTTATCATCATATTCTGTAAGCAAATCAACACGTGCATTCTCATTGGCCGTAACGTAATAATCAAACATATTAACTCCGTTGAGAAAATCAAGCGTACCATCTGACATATTCATTACTGCTTTTGATGCAACAGTGTCTTTTGCATTATCCAGCAAGCCGTTTGCCCACTGATACTGTAAGCCATCTTTTGTAGCATCGAGTGTAATCCACTCTATGATTTTCCCAACAGCCTCGAGTTTTCTCTTTCCTTCGTCGCTCGTATCATTTTTTAGTTCGTTGTTTACAAGCATCCAGGTTCCACCCCAGAAGAAGCCCACCGGTGATTCACAAATTGCCCAGTCTGAATCGTAGACTGAATTGATGAGCTTACCGTCATCCCCACGAGGATTACATTGTGGTTCGAGCACATAGTTAATAAGCCATGCAGGACCAAAGTAACCGAGCACAGGCTTTTTACCTTCACCACGTGCATCTGCATACCACTCTTCAGTCCACTCAGTTGTTTTATTTGACCATCCGTTTTCCCAAAGCTTTTTTGAATAATCAAGGAACGCTTCGCGGTTTGAATCAATATGAAGCTTACTATCTACAATCCATCCAGCTTCTGCCGAACCTTCAACAGGATGCCATAAATCAGAATCGCCAGAGACTATGGCAACTCCCTTATCAGCACAACTTGCAGCAGCTTCAAAGAATTTTGTCCATTTGCCTGAGCCGCCGCCAATCGCTTCTTTTATTCTGGTTGAATCAGATGTTCCAAAAACTTTTTCGGCAACTGAACGACGGTAAATAAATGCACCGCCAGTTGTCTGATATGCCATTCCAAGGATTTTATCAGAAGAATTTTTTCCAAGGTCAATTGTGTACTGTGAAATGTCTGCTTCGGAAATTTTATTCTCTAAATCAGAAATAAACTCATCATATGGAAGTGCATGTGAGCTCATTTCACCATGGGTATAACGCAAAACAAAGGCTGATTCTGCACCATAAATGTCTGGAACAAAATCCGTTGATCCTCCCGTGAGCGCTGCATCCAGTGCCGTTGTATACTGTCCGTTTGTTGTTTCAACCTGCTTAAAAATAACCCTGATGCCACAATCCGGATGAGTTTCAATATACTTTTCTATCATTTTGGCTTGTTCATCAGTCCAGCCTAAAAGATTGATTTCAATAACATCAGGATTTTCCGGTTCTTCATTACCTTTTACTTTACTAAGCTTAATTGTTACGGTAGTAGTTTCACCTTCTGTTACTAAAGCCTCTGATTCTCCCTCATATTTTAAAACATTACCTTCATTATAGCCTTTTACATAAATTGTATACTTTCCGGTTGGCGCAGCTTCAAAAACAATAGTTTCGCCACTTTTACCTTCGAAAAGACTTTCAGTTCCGGATTCATGTTTGAATGTAACTTTAAAATTCAACTTAATATGACTGGAACTGTCTTCGCCTGCTCTAAATAAACCAGCTGTATTTGATTTTCCATAAGGCAGTGTCAGCGAAATACCTTTTGACTCCGAAGCTTTATTTTCTGTACCAAGAAGATTTGAACACGCAAGAAACAACAAAGCAGAAAAAAACAAAATACAAACCGACAGAACTTTCCTTTTCATCAGAATTACTCCTTTCTGTTTCTTCTATAATAGTACCATTGTAATTTCGATATTGGCAATTGTCAAAAAAAACTGATAGAATGATTAATATGACTGATATTAATAAATTTCTTTCTGATGTACAGAAAGCTCTTAAACATGACCGCCAGAATAATGGTGGAAAAAGTAATTATGACCGCGTAAAGGGAGACTTGCGCCGGCTTTTTGAACGTAATGCGGCAGCTGTTGGAGAGCTCGCAGATTCTGTTTTTGAATATTGGGAAAATGAATATATATACAAGTCTGCAGATTTGACATGGGAGCCAAGTGAGGAAAATCAGAATCGTCTTGCGGCTTATCTTGCCTTTCTCGAAAACAGCGATGAATATCAGGAGCTGATTAGTGATGCAGACTGGGAAGAATTTGGCCGTCTTGTAAACTTTGAAGCAGAGGATCTTGATGTTGGAGTCCTTCAGGATTTGATGCGAATACTCGTTAGCAAGGGCGCATATTGATGGAGCACTTGCAGATGGAACAAATCGAAGAGTTCTATAAAAACTGCCGCCAGTGCCCGAGAAAGTGTGGTGTAAACCGAACGAAAAATACGGTGGTTGAGACTGTCGAAACCACCCGCCCGCTCGGCTTTTGCCGCGAGCCTGCTGATTTGCGTATTGCGTTTGCAGGGCTGCACTTTGGAGAAGAACCACTCGTAACGGTTTTCGGCGGAAGCGGAACTATCTTTTTTACCGGCTGTACGCTGCGCTGTGCCTTTTGTCAGAATTATCAGATTAGTCAGGATGGTTTTGGCCGGGTTGTAGACAAGGCTGAGTTTGTAGACATCTGTTTGAAGCTGCAGGCCGCCGGCGCAGAAAACATAAATCTTGTTACGGGAAGTCATCATATTCCAAAAATCGCCGAGTTCTTGCGGGCGGCAAGAGACGGCGGAGTGACACTGCCATTTTGCTGGAACTCTTCTGCTTATGAATCTGTGGAAATGCTGGAGCTTTTGAAAGGGCTTGTTACAATCTGGCTGCCGGATTTAAAAACTCTGGACAGCACCTTTTCAAAAAAACTCTTTGCTGCACCGGACTACCCCGAGTCAGCCACAGCCGCAATCAAATGGATGATAGAAAATAATCCGCTGGAAATTAAAGAGATTCCCGAGCCACCGAACGCAAAGCCCGCTGAATGGGCAGAGCCGGGCCAGCCCCGTGATAAAATGCTGTCCGGTGTAATTATCCGCCACCTTTTTATGCCGGGGCACTTTGCCGAAACCGCAGATGTACTTGGCTGGCTCAAGGAAAATGCAGACGGCCGCGCCATCATCAGCCTGATGAATCAGTATACGCCGGTACCTTTTGACGAAAGGCCCGACCAGCTCGCAGCCCGCACCGCCGCCCTGTCATCAATAGAAAACCGCCTGGTCACCAGCGAAGAAGATGCCGACATCCGGGACCTGATTGAAGCCTACGATTTTGAATACCTCTTCTACCAGGAGCTGACAGACGACACCAGCTGGCTGCCGGATTTCAGACGCGCACAGCCATTCAGCAATAAACTTGCAACGCCGATCTGGCACTGCCAGCATAAATTATAATAGGAAAAACAATGAAAAAAGTTAAAATCCGACAGGCAACCACAAGCGATATTCCCGCAATGA
>CAMNBC010000042.1 GCA_946532115.1 uncultured Treponema sp. | reverse complement strand
CATAAAAACACTCATAAAAACAATTTTCCGCTAAAACCGAGTATTTTTGATTTATCATGTGTCATTATAACACTTGCTAATGAGTAATTTTGACACAGTATAAATCAAAAAAAACAGTTTCATTATAATCATTTAGACGCAGCGAGAACGAAAACAAAACACCCTATGAGCATCTTTGCAGACTTGCATAAAGAAAAAATGCGAATCGAGTGCTTTTGTTTTCGTGACAGCGGAGTCTAAATGATTAAGATACACTTTATTTGTACTTTTTTATACTTGGCACGATACTTGCTAATATATAAGTGTAAGCTGTTAGCTTACGAAACAAACTAAATCAAATACAAAGAGGTATAGATATGAACGAACTTTCATTTATTGATTCACTTTTTAATGACATGATGGGTAACACACCAAGTGTTATATGTAATGCAAGCGCACCACGTGTTGACGTAAAAGAAGAAAACAACGCTTACACTTTGGAAATGGAATTGCCTGGCCGCTGTGAAAAAGACGTTGATATTGAACTTGACCACGACAATCTTACTATTGCCTCTAAAACAGAAGAGACAAAGGAGTCTAAGGAAGATAAGAAAGACAAAAAGGCTAAATACATTCTTAAAGAGCGCAGAAGTTCAAGCTTTGAACGCCGCTTCTCTCTCCCGGCAGATGTTGATACAGAATCAATTTCTGCCAGCTTCAAGAATGGTATTTTGACAATTAATATGCAGAAAAAAGCTATCGCCGCACCAAAGCGTATTGCAATTGAAGCATGTTAATTGAACCTTGAAGGTTAGTTGCTTTCAGCAAAAAAACAGGCCGCAAAACGGGATGATGTTTTGCGGCCTGTTTTTTGCTTACGCACTAACCTTCACAATTTATTGTCACAGCAATTGCAATACGTTTTGGATGTTACAAGAGGAGACAGGATTAAATATCCTTCAAAATCTTTCCGAAATGAACAAGGTAATCTATGAAAGATGCATAGCTCAGGATTACACAGATTGTAAACAACGCAAAAGCACAGCCCTGAAGAATATTAAAGCATTCTGGAACTACATTCAGACGAACCAGAAGTTCAAGGAAAATTCCATAGAACTCTGCTACAATATACATTACAGTTTTGAATTTACCACCTTTGCGTGCTGCAATTGCAGTTCCCTGCTTTGCAGCTACCATACGCAGAAAGTTCTGAGAGAACTCACGCAGCATAATCAAAACAAAGAAATAAACTGGCATATACGAAAGCCCTGATTTTACTGAATGCATAAGACATACAAAAGATGTAAGATGCAGTACTACATCAGCAAACGGATCAAAAAGCTTTCCAAAATCACTTACCTCGTTATGTTTTCTTGCATAGTGTCCGTCAAGATAATCTGTAAATTCTGCGAATATAAGAAACGGAACAGCAATTAACAAGGAAACTTTTGTACCGCAGCCTGTCCATATAGGAAGAAAATACAGCACAAAGAATATCGGGGCAAAAATAATGCGGGAAAAAGTAAACTTGTTTGAGAGTTTCATAAATTTATTATCTACTTAATGGGAGAGAAAGTCAATATAAACAGTCGCTCGATTAATCTCGCTCTGAGCCATTCTTTCGATGAACCTAAAACGGCCCGCTACCGCAGCCCGTTTTTTAACGGTTCTTCGATTATAGGCTTGTTGGCGACAGTCATTTTTTACGAAAGGAATGTCTATACAAGAACACGATTATTGAAATGTCTTAAAATCATGAATTATGCTTACAGCCGATTTAGCATCGTAACCTGGCATTTCCTCTCGAATAATCTGCAGAGCCTGTTCCACTACTGCAGGGGAATCAGATACCCCATGTAGAACTACAACATTCCCCTGAATTGTTGCATGCATAAACTCTATGTTCAGTTTGCGTTCCATAGAAAGCTTATTTACAACTGTTTGAGCTTTTAACAACTCCTCAATCAGCTTATTGCCTTCTTCTTCCTGTTGAATCGTAATCTTACTTTCTACAAGACTTGCAATCATAGAAGCAGCCAGATCCAGAGTAAGCAAACCGGTATTTAATACCATATGATAATTTGCGGGATCAGTTATATCTACGTTATAAAAACTTGAATGAAATCCAGCTCGGTTTGCATCACTTTCCTGAATACGCTGCAGTGCTTTTTTTTCGTCCCAATTGAATTCTTTTCGCAGACGGTCAATTCGTGTTTGCTCGTCAGCAATAAGGCGTACTGAAATGTTATTAGGAACATTCTGCAAAACTGCAAAAGCGCCGCGTCCAATAATAACAACATTTTTTTGTTCTGCGGCTTCAAGAATTGCATACTGTGCATAATTCAAATATTCATCTCTGTCTTTAGTTAGCGATGCAAAAAAACCTGGTTTACGTTCGTCAAATTTGGGCATTTTATTCTCCGGGAAGCCCAGTTCAACGATACGCTTTTCAATTTCTTTACGAGTGATGAATTTATAACCGAGTCTCTTTGCGAGTTCGCCAGCAACTTCATCACCTAATGCTGCTACCTGTCTTGAAATTGTTATTACTGCCATAAGTTCACCTCTCTTAGAATGGATTAAGCCGTAGCTAAACACTCGCAACGACTTTGTTTTTATTCTATAATATGATAAATCGAGAATTTAAATCTGTCAAAAAGTTACGGAGATTTTTATGAAAAATTATTTTTTCCCGGAAGATGATAAGCTCAAATGGAAGGAAGGAAAACCTGAAACTCTTCTTAAAACAGTTGTTTGCAATGTAACTTCCCGCCATAACGTTTCCAGCGACGGCACAGAAGGTGATTATATCATAATGGATGCTCCAGACTGGGTAATTGTAATTGCAGAGCATGATGAAAACTTTTTGATGGTAAAACAATGGCGGCATGGAGAAGCTGCCTTAAGTGTAGAATTCCCAGGCGGCGTTATAGATGCCGGAGAAGAACCTGAAGCAGCAGCTCTCCGTGAATTAGAAGAAGAAACTGGTTATAAAGCCGGAAAACTCACAAAACTTGGCACTGTAAATCCAAACCCTGCCCTTTTTAATAATCATGTACATTTTTTTCTTGCAGAAGATTTGCAGGCAACCGGAAAGCAAAACCTTGACGAAGACGAATTTATCAACTGTATGGAATTAACTAAAAAAGAAGTACTCGAAGGAATGGGTACAAAGCAATTTCCGCATGCAATTATGGGCATGGCACTGAGTTTGTATATAAAACATAATGGGGGAAGGATATAAAAAACGGTCACCTGTAAAGGCAACCGTTTTGTCGCTCGATAAATCTCGCTCTGAGGCGTTCTTTCGATGAACCTAAAACGACCCTTTCGGCTCGTTTTTTAACGGTTCCTCGATTTTAGCCTTTATTCGCCGTAAGTGTTGTATGTTTTCTTAGGATCGTAAGTACCTTTACGATACTCACCTGTAAGACTTGGAATCTTCATCTTCATACCTGGATGAATGAGGTTTGGATCCTCCGGTTTTGGCATGCTGTTTTTATTTGCCTGATAAAGATTTTCCCACAAGAGCGGATTGTTATAAACATAAGGACGACCAGAAATATTCCAGTAACAGTCTCTTGTTTCTGCCCAAGGTTTTACAACATAAAACTCCGGAAGCGGAGTTACTTCTTTTACACCATCCAATGCGGCGAGAGAAGCTTTTGCATAAGCATTTGCCTGCTCGTAATCTTCTCCATCAAATGCAGTTTCTGCTTTTTCAAGATTATCTTTTGCTGAAGTATAAGCCATAGGATAAGTATTCTGAGCATCAATTTTTTCTGCCCAGGCAATCTGATTTTTTGCAAGCTTAATGTTATTTTCAGCTTCACCACGAGCCATCATCATTCTGATATAAGCTTCTGAAAGTTCTGCATTTTCTTCTGCTTTTTTTGAATACTCTACAGCATCATCATACTGTCCCATATCAAGAGCAATTTCTGCTTTTTTAGTATATTCGTCTGCAAGCTTCTGGAATGTATTATTCTTGTAACTGATTGCAAAAACTGATGCAGAAAGTAAAGCAATTGTCAAAATAGAAATAAGTTTTTTCATAATTACTCTTCCTCCTATTCACCAATTTCATCATCTTCAAGTTCTTCTGCTATATCAGCTTCAGCCGCTTCAGGATCTTCATAGTCATCTTCTTCAAGAAGAACAGCATCTTCATCTTCAATACCTTCTACAGGTTCGGTAATTGGAGCTTTAACATCTGCCTCTTCTGCAAATTTCTGACTTTCTGCAACGCGCTTTTTAGCTTCTTCAATTGCAGCCTGTGCAGCAGCACGTTTTGCTGAAACATCCTGATAAAGATAAAGGAACTTTTCTTTAGCATCTCTGTATTTTTCAGCGGCACTCTTTGCATTCTGCATTGAATATGAAGAATCTCCCGACTGAATAAGTTCTGCTGCTTCATTGTACTCAACTTTACGAGCTACACCTGCTTTAACACTGTCTGCATCTTTTTTAGCATCCATTGCTGCTTCACGCTCTTCTTTGGCAATCTTTTTGTATGCAACATTTATAACAGTATTGAATTCTCTCAAAGCATCTTCTGCATAAACTGATACTGATTTATCAAAATTATCAGAACTTAAAGCAGCTTCTACCTGTTCGAGATTTGAAACACCACGGTCATAATTGTTCTGTGCGTAAGAAGCAAATCCATTTTCATCAATTTCTTTTTTTGCATCTACAGCCTTACTGTAATTTGCCAGAAGATTATATTTTTCAATAAGTGATTTAGCTGCAGCTTCCGGATCATCACTATCATTTAATCCAGAAAGTAAATTATCCAATTTATTCATCTGGTCAGGACAATTTTTATCAGCTCCAGCCTCAATTGCCCCTTTTCTTGCATCATTAACCTGTTCAACTAATTCAGCAAGTCTGGCAGCAGCCGCAAGACTGTCGTCAGTATCATCTTCAACGGGATTCTCTTCAACTTCAGAAACTTCAGGAGCTTCCGGCTTCGGTTCTTCAGCAGCAGGTTTAGATCCACAGGAAATGAAGAACAGAATCGTGAAAAGAGAAAGAAGGATTATACAAACTTTCTTCATATTTACCTCACGTTTAAAATTTTAATTTATTTTACTATATATTGTACAATCTTACAACGATAATTTAAATATACAACCTAGAGAACACGAGAGGAGGCAGAAAGCATGGATGATTTTTCATTTAAAATCGAAAAGAGCCTTGGAACTGTTGCTGAAGGAAAAGGCGGCTGGAATCTTGAATTAAACCTTGTTTCATGGGGTGGAAGACCTGCAAAATATGATTTGCGCAGCTGGTCACCAGATCACCAGAAAATGGGAAAAGGTTCGACTTTTAATGCAGAAGAATTAATAGCCCTTAAAAAACTACTTAACACTCTTGAGCTAGAGTAGAAAGCTGGGCTCCACCTTTTATTACTATTTCATAAAGCATTTTCTGAAGAAGAATATCCTCCATCTGTGAGCCGCCTGAACGGATTTCCATATCCGTTGAAGCAAGAACTGCAAGAATTGCCGCAGTTTGTTTCAATGACCAGACTCGGGCTGCACTTCTATATTGTTTCTGCAGTGTTGACTGCGGAACAGCAGATTCTCCCCTTCTATGCCAGTCCTGCAATTTTCTAAAGCAGGATGCAAGCCCCGCAATTATCATTACAGAAGAGTTTTCTTTTGATAATCTGATTTTCTGAAGAATTTGAAGTCCTTTTTCAAGACGGACTGGAGCCGGATCAGCATTATTGGCAAGCTCACGAAAAAGTGAAAAAGCATTTTCTTCGCGGCTATGAGTAAGAACAGAATCTACATCATCTTCTGTAATTTCGTGATCTTTTGGAAAAAGTACAAAAAAGCGGGAGCATTCTGCAGCTAAAGACTGAGTGTTATTTTCAATTAATTCAAGAATTAGTTTTGCAGCACCCTGTTGAATTCTATAACCATTTTTGCTGAAATAACTTGTAACCCATGGAAGTTTTTCGTTTTCAAACATTTCCCAGAACTTTTTGCGGTTAGAAGCAGGAACAAGTTTTTCAAGTTTTGAATCAACACTAATCTCATCCGAAACAAGAATAAGAACAGCAGAAGGCTCTGGATTTTCAAGCCAGTCTGCAATCATCTGAATATCATCCTTTTTCTTGATAAGTTCTGCATTGCGGCATACAACACATACCCCGTCAGAAAACAGGGTGCCGCTCTGTAGAATTGTCATAACCTGACTTAGAGGTGTTTCAAGGAGATAAAATGAATGCTCGTCAATTACACCGAACTGTTTTTTATGGCTGGCTTTTACTGCTTCTACAGCATCATTACGCTTACCAAACTCCGGACCGGTGTAAAGGAAAATTGGACATGTCTTTGTCATCTGCTATGCTCGTCTGCGAAAAATTAATAGGTTCTTACGATATTTGAAAGAATTCCTACTATGCGCACATCTGTGCAATAAATTGCCTGGAACTGAGGATTTTCAGGCTGAAGTCGAATTCTTTCAGCTTCTTTATAATATCGCTTGAGTGTAATTGCATCATCAATAACGGCAACAATAATCTGACCATCCTGTGCAGTAGAAGCCTGTTCTACAACTGCAAGATCTCCGTCTAAGATTCCCGCATTAATCATACTCTGACCACGAACACGCAATGCAAAATAGCTCTTGCCCGGGCGAACAAATGGTTCTGTAAGATTAACGTATCCATCGAGGTTTTCTTCACTCAAAAGAGGCTTGCCGGCTGCAACTGTACCAAGCAAAGGAACCTTTCCAATGTATGTTTCAGGTTCTTTTTCACGGCAATCTGAAAGGACGCGAATTGACCGTGCTTTTTTCTGACTTTGCGAAAGAAATCCTTTTTTCTGTAAAGCAAGAATATGATCCTGAACAGCCCGTAGCGAAATACCAAAATGATTACTTATATCGCGAACTGTAGGTGGAAAAGAATTTTCTTCTGTGTATGAAGAAATAAAAGTTAATACTTCTTTCTGACGGTCTGTAATACCTTTCATTTTTACCTCCTTCGTAAAAGTTTCAGATTTACTCTTCTTCGAATTTACTGTTGAAAAGTTCTTCTATAACAGAAGCAGCTTCTGATTCGTCAGGACCAATAACCTGCATTGTAAGCTGAGTATTATAACCGGCACCCATTGCAATTACACCCATGATTGATTTTGCATTTACGGTTGCTCCATCACGAGTAAGTGTAATCTCGCTTTCAAACTTGTTTGAAGTTTGTGCAATGATTGCTGCAGGTCTTGCATGAATACCTGCTCTGTTCTGAACTGTTAAAATCTTCTCTATCATATCTCTTTCCTTGGCAGCCTCTCTGCCTGATTTTATATTTTAGTAAGAATCGTCATTACCGTTATAAACAGTCTGCGCTTCTCCTGCTTCAATCCATTTAAGAACATTCTGGTTAAAGTCCTTGGCAGAATTGTATCCCATATTTTTAAGACGCTCGTTCATTGCGGCAGCCTCAATAATAATAGGAAGGTTACGACCAGGGCGAACAGGAATCTCAATTACCGGAACTTTTACTCCAAGCAATTCTTTATATTTTGATTCTGTTCCAAGACGGTCATAAGCTTTTGATGAGTTCCAGTCTTCCAGTTGAACAATCAGCTGAACTTCTTTCTGGTCACGAATGGCACCTACACCGTAGAGTTGTGAAATATTAATAATTCCAAGTCCGCGAATCTCCATATGATGGCTTATAACAGTATTCGCACCGCGCCCAAGAATAATATTACCATTTACACAACGGATTTCTATGATATCATCAGCAACAAGACGATGCCCGCGCTCTACAAGTTCAAGAGCTGTTTCACTCTTACCTACTCCGGAATGACCGCTTAAAAGAATTCCAATACCGTAAACCTCTACAAGAACTCCATGCAAAGTCTGATGCGGAGCAAACTGATTTGCAAAAACACGAATTATACGGTTAGAAAACTCAGTAGAAGTAAGACTCGTTTGAAGAAGCGGACAATAGCTTTCTTCTGCAATTGTTCGGAAATCTTCTGTAGGTTCAAGATTATAAGTAAAAATACAGCATGGCATTTGAGAACGGAAAAAATTTCTGATTGAATCGGTATTTTTTTCTTTGTGAAGTTTCTGAAGATATGCAGTTTCACCACGTCCGAAAATCTGAACACGGTTACTTGCAAAAGATTCGTAAAAGCCAGAAAGAGCAAGCCCCGGACGGTTCAGTTCAGGTACAGTAATTGCACGTGGTAAACCACGGCGGCCCGCAATGCATTTTAAGTCAAGGGCATCATGACCTGAGAGTTCGAGATCGAGCAAATCCAACACAGTGAATTTCTTATCTGCCATACAAGTTTACTATACACACTTTAAGATATATTATCAATAGAGAAGCCATTTTTTTATTTTTAAAACCTGCACTTTTTATTAATGAAAATTTGTTTTTTCTGCAAATCCGTGTTAATATTAAAGTGATGAGGAAATGCAGTTAAATGCAAGGATTCATCTGCCTGCGTATGCAGGTTTACATCACTTTTAGTCGAAGTAAAGCAAATTTACTTCACGAGGAGACAACTATGACACCATCAATTAATGCAGTAGGTTTTACACTTGAGCCAAAGCAGTCGGAAATGATTGAATCAAAACTCAAGAGAATTGCTTATGCCGATGACCTGATTGTCGATTTACTTATGAAAATTAAGCAGGACAAGGCTTATGTCTTCGATACCACAGTGAACTTTAAGTGGGGTACACAGGCTCACGTTTCTGGAGAAGATTTTGATTTTGGAGCAGCCCTGAACAAGATGATGGACGTGCTTGATAACAAAATCAAGAAGGAAAAAGATAAGGTTCAGGAAAAGTAGGATAGATTAGATTGCTTCGGCGCTACGCTCCCCGCAATGACGGTGAAGTGTTGAACGACCAGCAATTTCTGAAACGATAAAGGCCGGCACATTAATGTTGCCGGTCTTTTTTATTTTGTGTTACCGGCGGTTATACGAGTTCTTAAGTCCAAGCTGTGCACGGTATTTTGCAACGGTGCGGCGTGCAATGCGTGCACCTTTTTTATTTAACAGCTCGCATAATTCACGGTCAGAAAGATTTTCATTTCCCGGCTCTGAAAGCACCTCTGTCATTTTCTTCTTTATGCGGTCAGAGGAAATTTTTTTTGTTCCGTCACGATTTGAAACACCGGATGTAAAAAAATAACTGGCAGGAAAAAGGCCCCATTCTGTCTGAATAAATTTACTGCTGGAACGGGCCGTAGTACGTGACACGGTAGATTCGTGGATTTCCAGCTGATTTGCAATCTGGCGTCGGGTAAGTGCTGCAAGGTGACCGGGACCTTTCAGAAAAAAGTTTTTCTGAGCCCGCACAATTGCGCAGCCCTGCAATACAATTGTGGACTCGCGGAACTTGAGGGAGTTGATAAGCGACTGGGCTTTGGCGACATTCTCTTTGTCGAAGGCGAAGTCGGGAGATATGCGCAGCTCGGGAAGAGAACCCGAAGCGTACTTTACCTGAAAATGACAGTTTGTATTGCAGGAAACTATACCTCGCGAATAATCGTCTGTAGCCGGTCCTGGTTCTTTTGTTACGGTGAGCACAACGTCTATCTGTGTACCGGAATCACTTGTATCGGTAGTGTACCCCTGAGCCGGATGCGGGTTCAGTGAAAGAATAAACTTCAGCGCGGACGCAGCAGTTTGTTCGGTAAGCGGAATTGTATCCAGCGCGGTAGTTCCGGCAAAAGCTTTTTTATGCCATGACTCCTTAAAGTCTATTAACTTGCGAAGGATCTTTTCAGGTTCAGGCGGAGTCAAAAAATCAAGATGTCCATCTAATATAAAAACGGCAAGCTGATCCGGGTTTTCCGCAAGTTGTGCCTGAACCAGAAGACTTTCTTCCGGAGTACGGCAACAGGTGCCGACAGGATCAAGCGCCTGAACAATTTTCAGGCAGCGTTCCAGCAACTCACGCTCTGCGGCCGGATTCTTATGTGCCAGAAAAGTTTCGGGAGAACGCATTGAACCATAAAATCCGTTTTTATCAAGATTATAAATTAAACTGCGGCAGAGTTTAGCTTCATCCGGCTTAAGGTTCATGGAATTTAACTGATGTAAAAGATGTTCCTGTAATGTTTCTCCGTAGTTTTCCTGATTTTCCAGCAGCTGTTGAAAATTATCTGACGTCTCAGAATTTCCATAAGACGAACTTTGACCAAAAACATCAAATGAGGTTTCACGCTGCAATGAAGCTTTTGGTTCCCGTACAATTTCGAGGGCAGGATTATTATTTACCTCACGGAAAATTTCCTCTCTCAGTGTACTATTTTCCATTGTCAGATAATTCAATGCCATTATCTGGAACTGTGAGAGTTTTTGAATCTGTTTTTGAACCTGATGTTGTTCAAGTCGTAAAGAATTATCCATCCCGGTATCCCATTTTAATTATAGCATAAAAGCCATTCAAACTGTATACTCGTAAATATGAAAAAGATTGAAGATTATGGTCTCCGTGTGCCGGAAATCCTTTTACCAAAGAATATTGATGTAAAGAGCTGGTCTGTAATTGCCTGTGATCAGTATACCCAGGATTTAGATTACTGGAAAAAAGCCGAAACTGTGGCTGGCGGAAAGCCTTCTACATTGAATCTGATTTTGCCGGAAGTTTATTTGAACTCTCCTGACAAGCCGGCCAGAATCGAAAAAATAAGAGAAACAATGAAGTCATATCTTGCAGAAGGAGTGTTTGATTCTCCACGCAATTGCATGATTTATATAGAGCGAAAAACTGCCTTTGGCCGTATGAGACGCGGTCTGATAACTCAGATAGACCTTGAAACCTACGAATGGAAACCATTCAGTTCTGCAAATATCCGCGCCACAGAAGCAACAATTGTTGAACGTATTCCTCCAAGAATGGAGATCCGCCGGGGAGCTCCTCTTGAACTGCCTCACATTATGCTTTTAGTTGATGATAAAGCTGATGATTTGATTGGTGGAACAGGAAAACTTGTAAAAGGCAAAAAGCCTGTTTATGATGGTGAACTTATGTGCAACGGTGGTTCAATTACCGGATGGGCTGTAGAAAGCTCAGATGAAATTGCCTGCGTTACTGAAGCTGTTTCAAAAATTGCTGAATCTAAACGTTCTGCTGACGGTTCAACTTTCCTTTTTGCAGTTGGAGACGGAAACCACTCTCTTGCTACCGCAAAGGCTGTCTGGGATGAATATAAAGAAAAACTGATTGCAGAAGGCGCAAGTGAGGCTGAACTGCTTGACTGCCCAGTCCGCTATGCCCTTGTTGAAATCGTAAATATTTATGACAGCGGCCTGACCTTTGAGCCTATTCACCGCGTAATTTTTGACTGTGATGTAAAAAGCCTTATTTTGTATCTTGCAGATAAGCTTGGTGGCAGTGTGAGTGAAATTGCCGGTGCCAGTGAGCTTGAAGCTGCAGTAAAAGCTTCTACTGCAAGTTTTGGTTTTGCCTATAAATTGGACGGCAAGCAAAAATATGTGCTTTTGAAAACTGAAATTAAGGAACTTGCCGTTGCAAGACTTCAGCCGGAAATTGATTCTTTCCTTAAGAGTTCTACAAAGCTTGACGGCAAAGCTCCGGAAATCGACTACATTCACGGTAGTGATGAAGTGCTTAAGCTTGGCGAGCGCGAAAATGCAGTTGGAATTCTTTTACCGCCGATTGCAAAGGACTCTTTCTTTGAAACAATCAGTGGCCGCGGCCCGCTCCCACGTAAGAGTTTCTCAATGGGAGAGGCTGATGAAAAGAGGTTCTATCTTGAGTGCCGCAGACTCTTCAAATAACTGCGATACCTTCTGACATCTTTTTTTACACAATTCGAAAATGCCGTTTTCATCTTTTTGGATTAAGATGGAGCGGCGTTTTCCTTTATCCCGGGCATTGAGCGCGCAGACTGCTTCAAAGGTCGTGCCGCTGCCGGCGAAGAAATCCAGGATAAGGGCATCTTTTGGCTGACGTGTAATTTCTATTAAATGTTCTATAAGACTAACAGGTTTGGGATTGTCGAAAGCGCCGGGCTCTCCAAGAAGTTCATCTAAGTGATGCTGGGCAGCACGTGTTGTTTCTTTTGGTTCTATTATGTTTCTCGGAATGACTTCGGATTCTGCACCATTAAAAATCTTTACACGGGGAACTTTATCATAAGCGGGAGCACTGCCCCAGAAAATGCGGTTATCTGAAATGAGTTCTTTCATGTGTTCTTCGTCTGTCTGCCACTGACGGGTCCAGACTTTCCCGCTCGGAGAAACTACCGAATAGTAGTTTTTATGCTCTGGATTCGAGCGTTTTTCCGTAAAGGAAATGCTGCCTGAAAACCAGTTGCCGCGAGGATCGTTATCCGCATTTGTTGTAGCCCAGTCTGTACTTTGAATTTCACGGAAGGCTGGAAGCTTCTTTTTATCGCGGGCATAACAGAGTGTATGCTGCTGGAGCGTTCGAGACCAGGTGTCTTTTTTTCCCTTACCGTGCAACCACATAAAATCATTTACAAAATTTTCTTCGCCGAAAATCTGGTCGCAAAGAAGTTTTAGTGTGTAGAGCTCGCTCTGGTCTATTGCTATGAAGATGCAGCCGGTTTCTTTTAGCAGGGGGCGGGCAGCAAGGAGGCGGCGCTGCATAAAGCTTAGCCACTGACTGTGGCGGTCTGTAGTGCCGTTGGCGTCACGGGCGGTAAAGTTGTCCTTGTAGGTAAAATCGTTACCGGTGTTATAGGGCGGGTCAATGTAGATGATGTCTACAGATGAAGTGAGATTTGGACAGTCTACCCCGTCGGTAAGTTTTTTTAGAACGGGATAATTATCGCCTTTGATTAAAACGTGTCCGAAGTCTGCCGGAAGCCGCGGCTCAAATTTTGAGTTTGCAAGAAAGTCGGGCGAGTCAGCGGATTCGGGGTAGTCTGTCCAGGTAAGATTCAACATTTAGATTGCAGCAAGGCCGCCCTTGAGGTCTTCGATAATATCATCGACATTTTCGAGGCCGACTGAAACACGAACCATACCGCCGTCGATGCCGGCTGCAACAAGCTGTTCGTCAGTGAGCTGGCGGTGAGTAGCAGAAGCCGGGTGAAGAACACAGGTGCGGATATCGGCAACGTGTACTTCGTCACAGGCAAGTTTGAGGGCATCCATAAAACGAACGGCAGCAGCACGGCCACCCTTAATGCTGATTGAGATAACACCGCAGGTTCCATTAGGGAGGTACTTCTGAGCACGCTCGTAGTACTTGTCGCCCGGAATGCCAGGGTATGTCACTTTGGCAATTTTGTCGGAGGTCTTGAAGAACTCGGCAACCTTGCGGGCATTAGCGCAATAGCGTTCCATGCGAACCGGCAAAGTCTCAAGTCCCATATTCAGATAGAAAGCACTTTGTGCAGCTGGATAACAGCCGAAGTCACGCATCAACTGAGTGCGCGCCTTAACAATATAAGCAGCTTTGCCGAAGTCTCCAACATAGCGCAGTCCGTGATAACTTTCATCCGGCTCAACCATATCTGCAAACTTACCGGTTGCCTTATAAGCCTTTTCCCAGTCAAAGTTTCCGGAATCAACGATCGCACCGCCGCCCTGAACTGCGTGACCATCCATATATTTTGTTGTTGAATGAACTACGATGTCTGCACCCCACTCGAATGGACGGCAGAGAACAGGAGTTGCAAAAGTGTTATCTACAATAAGAGGAAGATTGTTGTCGTGAGCGGCTTTTGCCCAGGTTTCAAAATCGAAAACTGTAAGGGCTGGGTTTGCAATTGTCTCACCAAAAATACATTTTGTATTAGGCTTGATTGCCTTGCAGATTTCTTCGTAGCTGGCATCGACATCAACCCAGATACATTCGATTCCAAGCTTTTTGAGAGTAAAGCCGAAAAGATTGATTGTTCCACCGTAAATTGATGAAGAAGCAATGAAGCTGTCGCCGGCACAACAAAGATTCAAAACAGAAAGAAGGCTTGCTGCCTGTCCGGAGCTTGTAAGCATACAGCCAACACCACCTTCAAGGTCAGCAATCTTTTTTTCAACTGCATCGCAGGTAGGGTTTGCAAAACGTGAATACATGAATTCTGTAGGCTTGTCAAAAAGAGCCGCTACGTGGTCACAGCTGTCAAAGCGGTAAGTAGTACTCTGAACGATAGGAATAGTTCCCGGCCCGCCATTTTCCGGCTTATAGCCCGAATGTAAAACTTTTGTTTCAATCTTCATAATTTAGCCTCTTATATTATTGCTATAATTGCAAAAGTGGCCGGCTATAGAAAAAAGCCTGAGTCCACCTGCTTATAGATTTTAATTATACTGTAAAACTTTAATATAATAAATAAGTATGATACTTAAAGTCCTGACTCAACTATAAAAAAAAGACGCACTTCAGATTGAAGGCGTCTTTTCTTTTATAATCATAATGATTTATTTCTTTTCTTCTTTATTTTTCTTTACAAGCTTTTTGATTGCCTTGAAAGATTCTGGACTGATATCATGTTCTATCTTGCAGGCATCTTCTGAAGCAATTGCAGATTTTACACCAAGCTGCTCAAAGAACTCTGTAAGAACTGTATGGCGTTCATAAATAGTTTTTGCAATTTCAGCACCTTTTGGAAGGAGTTTAACCGTCTGATCTGACTCGATAGAAATATACTCTTCCTTTTCAAGATTATGTAAAGCTACACTAACAGATGGGCGGGAAAAGTTCATTTCTTTTGCAATGTCGATTGAGCGTACTGCTCCCTTTTTTGAAAGAACAAGAATTGTTTCAAGATACATTTCTGCCGATTCTTTAATTACCATAGTAAAACCTCTTAATAATAATATACTAAAAGAGTTTGCTTACGACAACTGTTATAGTGCGCTAACGGATAATTTAATGTTATATATTGTTATTTTCTGCTAACTTATAATTTTTGTTGCTTAAACTTTTAGTGTGATTATTTAGAAATTCTGTTGCATGAGGATATGATGCCTTACATACATGTCCACAGGAGCCACAATTCCCACCACAAGAAGGATGACGACCAGCGCGTTTTGATTTTATGAGAGAATGAATTACGAGTACAACAATAGCAATAAGAATAATGCTGACTATAATAGTTCCCATAATTTGATGACTCCTATTAACATGGATTGCCACCCGCTTCGTGCTCGCGATGACGTCATTGCGTTTGCCATCCCCGTCATTGCGAGCGTAGCGAAGCAATCTATATAATTACTTTACCATTTTTGGC
>CAMNBC010000041.1 GCA_946532115.1 uncultured Treponema sp. | reverse complement strand
CTTCTACGGAAGTAATTGTATCACCAACTTTTACATCACTTACAGTTTTAAGGCCAGAAATAATATAACCAACATCACCTGCTTCGAGCACGCCAGTTTCTTCATAGTTAATTTTGAAAATACCACACTGCTCTACCTTGTATTGAGTGTTTGTACTCATCATTTTAATAAGATCGCCTGTTTTTAAGCGTCCTTCCATAACGCGAACATGTACAACAACACCGCGGTAAACATCGTAATGACAGTCAAAAATCAAAGCGGCAAGTTTTCCGTTTGGGTCACCGGTTGGTGCAGGAAACTTTGTTACGATTGCTTCAAGAAGCTCATCTATTCCTTCACCAGTTTTTGCAGAAACACACATTGCGTCTGCGGAGTCGAGTCCAAGTTCATTATCAATCTGATTTTTGCAGGATTGAATATCTGCAGATGCAAGGTCGATTTTATTGATTACTGGAACCATAGTAAGGTCATGTTCAAGAGCCATATACATATTTGAAACAGTCTGGCTTTCCACACCCTGGGTTGCATCAATTAAAAGAAGGGCACCTTCGCAGGAAGCAATTGCACGGGAAACTTCATATGAAAAGTCTACGTGGCCAGGGGTATCTACAAAGTTCAGTTCATAGTCATTACCGTCCTTCGCATGATATGGAATAGTTACAGCCTGGCTTTTAATTGTAATACCACGCTCACGCTCAATATCCATATTATCGAGAATCTGATTCATCATTTTGCGGTCATCAATAATTTTTGCCTTTTGAATCAGACGATCGGAAAGAGTTGATTTTCCATGGTCTATGTGTGCAACAATACAAAAGTTGCGTTTAAATTTCATTTCAGTCATTTTGTAGCTCCTGTATTAGAAGTAGTAAGATCCGTCAAAGCCGGTACCAAGATTTATTGCAACATCAAGGAACGCCTTTTTTCTGCGCTTTGTAGAAAGAGCAGTTATAATTCCCTTATTTTTCTGATCTACATTAACACCAAGAACAGTTACTGTATCGTTCTCAGAAAAACTCAAATCATCTGCGGCACTACCCGGAATAATTTTTTCTATTGTATAGGAATTTCGATTTGTTGTCGATGAAGGAATAAGTTTCATACCAAAAAGAGGTACAAAAGAATTCATAAGCAAATCAGACTCATAAATTGTAAGAGACGGATTTTCAGGACGCTTCTCGAGATAGAGGAGACAAGACTTTTCTATGCCGGTATTACTGATGTATTTACATTCAAGAATTGTTTCGCTTTCACATCCCATCAATAAGAAATTAAAATCATCAATTGAAGTTATCTGTCTGCCATCAAGAGATGTAATTACATCTCCAGGATTAAGACCGGCCATAAAACCTGGACCACCAGGTAAAACATACTGAACTTCGAGCCCGGTCTTTTTTTGACCTTCTCGTTTTGTATTTCCAAAGCACCCTGTCCACACATGAGAAACTTCTCCATGACCATACAGAATACCCAGTTCCTGCTTTAGATATTCTACCGGAATAGCAAAATTTAAGCCCTGTAACTGAAGCATACCGGCAAAGACAATAGCCTGAACCTTTAGATTCTTATCGATTAAAGGTCCCCCTGAGTTACCTGAATTTACAGCCGCATCAATCTGAAAAACATTTCCGAGAGCAAGCAGTTTTCTGTCAAATGATGAAATAATACCGGAAGTAAGAGTCCCTTCAAGTCCAACTGGAGTTCCAATTGCCGAAATCTTATCTCCAATTTCAAGGTCACTACTTGAACCCAAATCAAGAACATATTCAGGAGTAATCTCAACTTTAAGAAGAGCCAGATCCAGCAGGGAATCATAACCAATAACCTTTGCAGGAATTTTTGTAATATTATCATCTAAAAGCTTAATATAAAGCCGTACATAACCTTCGTATTTTGGATTTACAACAGAATCTATAACATGATGATTTGTTATTATATAACCGCGTTCATCAATAAAAAATCCAGAACCAATTATGATATCTGCATACCCTGCTCCATTTTTTACAGTTACACCCCGGTCTACCCAGATTGTAACAGCTGCATGCATACATTCAGAAATTTTAGAAGGAGCTCTTTTATTTGTTCCAGGCTCAGAAAGCCCAGGCACATCGGCACCAGCTAGTTTTTCAATTTGAGAATAAGAATAATTTTCAACCTTATAGTCTGGTCTTACAGAAATCAGAGATTTATAATATTTTTTTGCATCAAGATAATTTTTTTCATCGATTGACTGCGCAAGTAAAATTTGTACCTTCGAAAAACAGCGTTCCAGTACATCCTCATGCCCCAGAAGCTGTGCACGCCATAAAGCACGAACCGGCTCTGTTTCAAGATAGGAATCTATGCGCTCTATTTCATTTCTTACAATATCTTCATCAGAATAATTCAGCGGTTCAGGAACAGAAGATGGCTGACGTACAGAACGACAGGAAATAAAAACAGAAGAACAAAGTATCAATACAGAAAGTAAAAACGATTTTATAATACGTGACATTTTATTCAGTAACCTCTTCGTCTAAAGGAATTGAAGAAAGCGGAACATTGCGGCAGTAATAATTTTCACCAACCTTTATTACAGAGAGTCTTGTTTCTTCATAATCAAATATTGAAATGCTTCCTTGAATTATTTCTTTTGAAATATGTTCAATAACAGCAGATTCTTCATCAGCACTGCCTTTTTGATCAATCCAGTAAATATTTGAAGCATCTCCTGCATATACCATTACTTCAGAACCATTTGCATTCATTTTTACAGGAATTCCGTCTGCTGTCGTAAGAGAAAGAATCTGAAGTCCATTTGTATCAAAATAAAGTGTTTCTTCGATTAATGATTCACCTTGTTTTTGAGGATAACGGATATACTGACAGTCAGGAAGTCCATTATCATCGTTATCCCAGATAGTAATTTTTCCGCCATATTCCAGATACTCTTCAGAAAACTCTGCGAAAGTATTTGAATTATGATCAATCTGAATCTTCCGAAGATAAATATCATTACGATTATCTATAAAATTAAATACACTTGAAATAATACGGTCATTTTCTTCAGTTTTAAGTTCCTCCTGACCTTCTGGAATCTGGGCATATAATTCGGTTGTTTCAAAATTTCCATCATTATCATAATCAACAGTGCGAACAAGAGAGTCTTCTTTTGAAAAATCACAATAAGCATAGCGGGCATTGTTTTCAAAAAACTCTGCGAATACAATATGACCATCAGAAAGAGTATAAACAATATGAGCATTATCACGTTCTGAAACTGGACGTTCAAAACTTGAAGCTCTTGTAAGAATCTCCTGTGGAAGAGGCAGAGCTATTTCTTTTGAAATACCAGGAATATAAAAATCAACGCCGGTACGGGCAAAAACATTATCAATTATAAAATCAAATGGTGAAAAAATATAATCATCATGGAGGAAATTGAAAACCACATTCTTGTCAGAATAAGAAACCTTTGAAACTTTTGGAAAGTCATTATAGAAAAACTGTTGACGGCTTGAATTAAAGTAAACAAAAACAGGTGCACCAAAATCACATGAAGAATAAAGCTCAGTTTCGCCATCGTTGTTTGAATCATACTTAATATACGAAGGCCGTCCATTTTCATACTGAACGGTAAATTCATACTGTAAATCCATATTTTCATCGATATAAAGAGTACCCGTAAAATCTGCAAGAGTCTGTGCGGCACGTTCAATAACTTCTTGATCAGACAGCAGAGCTATAAAAGTTTCCAGAGAATCAAGGGAGAACTCATTGGCAGAGGCTTCAAAGAACATATCAAAGGCTTCAGCATCGCTATAGATTCCGGCACGTAAGGCTGATGTTGCAAGCAAATCGCTAAGGCTTTGATTTTTTGCATCAATTGCTTTTATGAGACGAAGTTTTTCGTCTTCCCTTGCAAAATTTACAGCAAGAAGTTCCATTTCCAGATTGCGGTTAGAATAATCAGGTAACTTAGAAATATAAGAAGCAGCAATTGTACTTACAATTTCTGGTATTTCATATTGAATTCCATTACGTTCTGCTTCCCCCATAAATAAGGACTCAAACATAAAAAAGATTTCCGGGAATCTGGAATCAGAAGGATATACGCGGCGGTCACTATTCAAGCGAAGACGTGCATCTTTTACAGATTCAGAAGTTCCGGTACGATAATAATTTTTTATGCGAATAAATTCTGCATCAGCTGAATAAATAAACGGTTCACTATTGAGTACAGAAAGAGACTCTTCATAAAGCCCGGTATCAGAGAGTAAATCTGCAAGAAAAATTCGGGCACCATTTTTAGTATAACCAGCCCAGGAAGAACGTTCAAAAGCTGAAGCAATAACTCGTAAAGCTTCAGCTTTGGTTCCACCAAGATTTAGTTGAGCAGCTGCTTTTATATAATATAGGTCAGAAATTGAATCATCATAAGAAAGTCCAAGTTCAGCCTGATTCAAGGCATTCTGCCAGTCACTTCCTACAAGACAATTTTCTGCAAGTTTCAGACAACGCAATGCAGTATTTTTATTTGCACTGGCCGCAGAATTCTGAGCAGAGATTGAAAATAGAAGTCCAAAACAAAAAAGAAAAATAAATACATACTTTTTCATAATTTTACAATCCAATCCTTATACCCTAAAAAACCGGCGAGAACCGCTTGTATTTTCTGGGACTTTTCATCAAGTAACTGAATGACGGGTATGAGGCTTCTTGTTTCGGGAGCGACATGCCAGTCAGAAAAAATATCAGAAACTTTCTTTTGAGAACCATCTGCACAAATCACTGAATCTCCCAGTCTGTAAGTTCTCACACAGAATGGAAGCGTAATATTTTCTACCAGACTGGAAATTCCACAGGGATCCCCAGCACAGATAGAAACATACTCTTTTCCATCTTGTTCTGTATAATTAAAAACATCCAGAACACCAAAAGGAAACTCAAAAGTTCCAGTTTTTTCTATTATAGCAGAAAAAACTAAATCCGTACTGTTTTCTGAATGTTTTTTTATAAAAAGTGTATTTTTTTTGAGAATGATGTCTATTCCGGCAAAGTGCTTTATAAACTGATCTTTCTTTCCAGCCAGTTCAATAACCTCTTTTATAAACAAAGAAGGTATGCGTGTTGTCTCTCCAGCCTTATTACAGGCAGAAAGTAAAACCCGACGCTGAACAGCAGCTGGTGCATGAAGAAAATCCTCTAATACAATTTCAACATTTTCATTACCAGAAACAGAAAATGATTCCGTACAAGAAAGAATTAGTTCTGCGTCTTCTGAAGCTTTTTCTGCACCAGCCAAGACAGGTTTCTGCCATCCGGGAAAGTTTTCGTTCAAAAAAGGAACCAGTTTAAGTCTTATTTTATTACGAAGATAATCTGTTTCAAAATTTGTTTTATCTGTACGCCATGTAAAACCACGTTTTTTTACATACTCTTCTATTTCGAAACGAGATATACCAAGAAGAGGACGCGCAAACACAGCCCCGCCATTTTGCCCCGGCATTTTTCGCCGCGCCCGAATACCGCCTGCAGATTCCACCGGACTCCCCTGCAAAAACCGCATAAGCACAGTCTCGAGCTGATCGTTCATTGTGTGCGCTGTGCAAAGCGCATCAAGTTTGTGCTCAGCTGCAAAGTTTTCGAACGCCGCGTATCTCAAGTGCCGCGCAGCCTCTTCTATTCCACCGCCGCGCCGCTCGGCTTCGTGTGCTACCGTGCCGCGCGCTAATTCGACTGTTTTGCAGTCAATTTGAAGTCCGCGGCTTTTCAATTCTTCGCAAACTTCATTCACAAAATCGACATCACCGGCACTTTCCTCTGCCGGACGAATATTATGATTTATCGTTATAACATATAAAGGAGAAACTAATTCAGACATGGCAAGCAGCAGTGCTACAGAGTCAGCACCGCCAGAAACCGCAACACCAATACGCGGCTTGTCCGAACTCTCTAAGATATCTTCTAAAGCTTTTTTTACTTTTTCTTCAAATTCACACATAAAAAAAGACTGCCCCACAAATGTGGAACAGTCTTTATTATACACCAAAAACCGCTGATTAGCGAGTACCGTGTCAATGTCAGGCTTGCCCCGACAATTTTTTAACCACGAGCTGGTGATACAGTAACGAGTGGGAGTTCTGCGCTTGTGAGGATTTCAACCTTGCTGTCAAGCTTAAGATCCTTTACGCGGAGTGCCTCACTAACGTTGATTCCAGAAATATCAGCAGTAATTGTCTCTGGGAGGTCAGCAATAGCTGCCTTGATTTTGATTTCGTTATTGCGTTCTTTCTTGAAACCACCCTTAAGAACACCAGCTGGAGTTCCTGTGTAGTGAATCTTGATTTTCATAACGAGTTTTTCGTCTGCATCTGGTGCAAAGAAATCTGCGTGAAGAACTTTGTCGTTGCGGATGTTGTATTCAACGTCCTTAATCAAAGCCAGGCATTCTTTTCCATCAACCTTGAGTGTGATAGAAGTTGTTGGAGTGATAGTTCTCCAAATCTTGTTGAATTCTACTTCGCCAACTTCGATAGATGTAGCCTCGCCCTTTGAATTGTAAACAACGGCAGGGATACGTCCTACTTTGCGAAGATTTTTAGCAGCTGTCTTACCAGTAGCTGTACGAAGTTTTGCTTCGAGTGTCTGCTTACTCATTTTCTTAAAGCTCCTTATATCCTTTAAAATGTTCAAATATATTATCAAAAAACTATATATTATTCAAGTTTCATAATCCATATCTGTAATCCATTTCTCAAAGTCAATTATTAAGCGGATTATTAAAACACGACTATTTACGAATGAGGATGAGCCTTGTTGTAAGTTTCAATTAACTTTTCTGTAGTAATGTGTGTATAACGCTGTGTTGTACTGATGCTGGAATGTCCAAGCATTTCCTGAACCATTCTTACATCAGCTCCGTTTCCAAGCATAGTTGTTGCAAAAGTATGCCTGAAAGCATGTGGATTTATATGATGATTTGTTCCTTCCACACCGGAATAGCGGGTTAAAATATATCGGAGACCACCTGTTGTAAGCGGCCCCCCCTTCTGATTAATAAATAATTCCCGCGGCACCGGCTCCACCTTATTTTCCGCCAGCACCTTTTTCCTGTCCGCAAGATATTCAGCAAGCGCCTTTCTTGCCTCAATATCAAAATAAACCTTACGCTGCTTATTACCCTTTCCCGTAACAATTGCCGAACGGCCGCCATCCATAAAATCACTAAGCTTGAGTCCCACAATTTCGCTGGCACGACAGCCCGAAGAATAAAGCATGAGAAAAAGCGCATGGTCGCGGCTGGCCCACAAAAGCTCATCCTTTACAGGCTCATTGCAAAGCTCATTCACTTCACTGGTCGTCATAAAATTCGGAACCCGTTTAGGTAGCTTCACAGTTTTCATTTCAAGAGATGGATTTTTTTCGATATAACCAAGCTTTTTCGCATAAGCAAAAAGCGTACGCACCGCCGCAATAAAACGGTTCACAGTGGCCGCAGCTTTTCTCTGTTTTGAAAGCTGACCTATACAAAGCATAAGATTTTCGCGGGTGATTGACTTTACATCCAGTTCCGGGGTCAGAAATTCTTGCAGCAAAGCCAGGTCGTTACCATAGCCCTTAACAGTATTCTCAGAAAGCCCCCTAACCGCCCCAAGATACAAAAGAAATTCATCTGTCAGCTCGTGTAAAGTCATACTATGATTATCGGCAGATAATATAAGATATTCAAGGTACATTATTATGGAATCAATTTAATACAGTTTCATCCAATTCTTTTTTTCGCTCTTTCCAATCTGGCATTAGAATTGTCATAAAGTTATAAAACTCTTTAGAATGATTCGGATAACGGAAATGACAGAATTCATGAATTACAACAGATTCTATGCACCGCTCAGAAAAATGGATTAATTTTTCATTCAGCGTTATCTGATTTTTTGACAGGATACAGCTTCCCCACCTTGTTTTCATTCTTCGGATTTTTAAATTTGGGTACGGAACTTTGTATTTCTTAAACAGAGGATAACTTCTTTCTATTATTCTATTAAACTCTTCTTTGCATTTTTTATAAAAAAACTTTTCAATCAGTCGTTTTTTTAATAGATAATCATCTGAACATTTACAAGTAAGAGTAATATAAATGCCATCCTCTTCAACATGATTTTGATCAGCCTGTTTTACAATCAACCTCATCTGTTTTCCTAAGAGATAAAAACTTTCACCGCTTACATACTTTTTATTATCAATTTCCCATTTTCTTTTTTCCGAAAAACGATTTAATGATTTTAAGATAAAATCGCTTTTTGAAAGAATAAAATCATCAATAGTGTTTACCGCAACAACTGGAGATGCAGACACAAAAAGCGTTTCATCAGAACGGATGCGTAAATTAATATTTTTAACTCTCTTTCGTTCCAATTCATAAGTTAATTTTCGAGGTATATTATTCTTATCTGTTAAAAATACACTTCTAGATTCTAATGACATTTAGAATCTCCTCATTGCAACAGTTTTTGAGTTTTCAATTATCTTGTCTATCAAATCAAAAGAAATTTTGAAGCCAAGTGATTTTTCATATTCATAGAACAAGTCATCAATGTCCTGCGAAATACGGTTTTGAATTGTAATATTCTGCTCCCATCCAACCTGTATATGAGATTTGAAAATTTCGGTTATATCAATTGATATTTGAGCCATAAAGTCATTATCTGGAATAACTTCCACATCATGTTCATTCTGTGCAAAAAGAGCTGTAATCACGCCATAAAATGCTTGTGCATGAAGATTACTTTTTATACTGGAAGGATATTCTATTTGCGTTCTGCCATTTTGGTAATCTTTCATAATCTCACGCATTTTAGAAAGATATTCTGCATCAGAAATTACTTTATCCTTATACTGTTCAAGCGCTTCTTTTATTCGCTTAGAAAAAGAATCATAGTAAGCAGGATTTTCATCTCGATTTTGACGAATTGCTTTTGCAAGATGATAAGTAATAGAATCTGCCTTTGAACGATCAGTAGTAAGAATCCCTAATTCTTTTTCAAATTCTTCGCGATTCAAAATATCGATTGGAGGAGTGATTTTCTTTAATGCAACAACAGAAAGATGTGTATCCAAAAGATTCTGCATAAGAGGCTCATATTCGCGGTTATCAATTCCGTCACAATAACGGATTTTAACACTGCGACGAACACGCTCATAAAATGCAAATGCATTTTTGTATTTTTCAATTTCTTCACGCGGAACAGCATTATAAGCACTTTGAGAATTTAACACGATATGCAGGCTCTTTCCGAATGCACAAAGAAGATTGTAGAATTTTTCACGAACTTCATCATCAGAAAGAAAAACTTCAATTTCTTCTGTATCATTTGGATTCTCAACTGTAATAAATAAATCCTGTAATTGAGAAAACGCTTCACGTAATTTTCCAACAGCAGAAATTATGTCTGTCATAACTCCTTGAATATCTGAAGTTTCAAAATTCTCAAAACCAGCTCCGGTATATAAATCCATAGCTTCACTCAGATTTTCAACAAGACCCCGATAATCTACTATAAGACCATACTCTTTTCCTTCTGCAAGACGATTTGTTCTTGCAATCGCCTGCAAAAGACCGTGCTCCTTCAATTCCTTATCAATATATAAAATCTGACAGATTGGAGCGTCAAATCCAGTAAGAAGTTTGCTACATACAATCAGAATATCAATATCTCCGTTACGGAATTTATCTTTTATTGTTTCTTCATAAACATCAGCATCTCCATACTGCTCCATCATCTTATGCCAGAAGCGAAGGACTTTATCGTCCGCTCCTTCATCTGCATCATCAACACTTTCCCGTACATCTGGAGCAGAAATCAGAACCGCACAATTAAGATCTCCCCACTGTTCAAAGCATTCAAGATAACGCACTGCATCACGTTTATAATTTACGGCTAGCATAGCTTTGAAGCCGGTTGCTTTATACCCTTGCTCAAAATGATTACTTATATCAAGTGCAATTCTTTTTATGCGTGCATCAGTAGAAGTAAGCCGGCGGATACTGCTCCATTTTTGCTTTAAATCCTGTTTTTGACTTTCGGTCAGCCTTTTTGTTGTCTGTTCAAACCATAAATCAATATTTTCTTCATCAACATGCTGTTCAACAAAACGTCCTTCGTAAATAAGCGGAACAATTGCCTTGTCATTAACTCCGTCTGCAATCGTGTATTTATGAATAAGGCCGCCGAATTTTGAAAGCGTATTTTTCTCGCGTTTCATAAGAGGCGTTCCTGTAAAACCAATATAGCAGGCATTCGGAAAAACAGAACGCATTTTTGTTGCCAGCTGTCCATAATTTGAACGGTGGCTTTCATCAACAAGAAGGAAAATATCACGAGAATAATCTTTTGTATCAAGACGCTCTGCAGTGTTGAACTTATTTATGATTGTAGTTATTACATCTGCTTTTCCTTTTGTTATAAGCTCCACAAGATTACGTCCACTTGTTGCCTGCGCAGGTCGTAGCTTTGTATGAGAAAAAGTATCGGTAATCTGACGGTCAAGTTCCTTGCGGTCGGTCACAACAATTACGCGAGGATTAATTGGCTCAGTTCCATCGTTGCAACCTCGCAGCTCCATGAGAATATACTTTGCAAGCATTACCATCGTAAGACTTTTTCCACTGCCCTGAGTATGCCAGACAACACCACCTTTTCGCCTGCCGTTGCCATCATCCTGCTGGATAGTCTTTAATATTTCTTTGACGGCAAAATACTGCTGATATCGAGCAATCTTTTTAACCTTTGCATCATACAAAATAAAGTATTTAATAAAATCATAAACACGGTTCGGATACAAAAGCGAAATCAAAGCCATATCCTGAACAGTTTCCATTCTGTCCATAATAAAACGATCAAGTCTCTGTTCATAAAAATCAGAATCTTCTTTCCAAACACTCCAGAACTTTGGAGGTGTTTTTGTAGTAGCATATTTTACTTCGTTTTTGTTTGTTGCAATTATTATTTGAGAAAACTTAAAAAGCTGAGGAATATATTCATTCTGCTGATTACGCCAATTCTGATTTACAGCAGCATCCACGCTTTCTGTTGGCGCCTTGCATTCAATAATCGCAAAAGGAATACCGTTTATAAACAGAACAATATCCGGGCGAGCGTTGTGCATTTTGTCCTGACTTTCAACAAAAAACTCGCGCGTAACGTGAAGTACATTATTACGTGGATTATCCCAGTCGATATAATTTAGATTAAAGTTCTGTGTTTTGTCACCTTCACCAACAATTTCAGGATAACTTTCACCTAACAAGAGCTTATCATAGATTTTTTCACTTGCAGTAATTAGTCCATCAGAAAGAGAAACATCAAGGTCATCAATGGCTCGCTCTATATTTGCAGCTGAAAATTCATTTTCCGCCCCGGAATAAGAATAGCGGTTTATTTTGCGAAGCTGGCCGCGAAGAATATCTTTTAAGATAACATTATAAGCCCCGCCACGCTGCTTGGCACATTCTTCAGGAGAAATATAAACATAACCGCCATCAGGAACTCGATCTGGACTCATTGCACAAAGCAATTCGATGGCAGGATTTTGAGAAGCATTTTTTTCTAGGTAATTGTCTTTTGTTAGTTCTGACATTAAATTCTCCTGTTTCTAGTTATTATCTAAAAATTTTAATGGTTCAATTTCTTTAATTTTGAAAACCACCTGAATAATGGTATTAGACATCCAAGGACAATGAGCAAACTGAATAAATATGATATTAAATTTGTTATATCTGCATTTGGTTTTGGTAATTTAGAAATATTCCAAACAGGAATGATTAAATCCTGTGAAATTGCAGATGATGATATAAGCCCAAATATTATCGTCAATACAAATGATATTTTACTATTAAGGACATTTTGTTTATTTTCTACGATACTTTTTTTAGAATCAAGAAGATTTTTTACTAATTCCTTTTTTTTGTCTATTTCCAATTCATTGATTGCAAATCTCATTACATAATTAATCTCCCCATAATGAGAAACACATGCCATATCTTTTTCTAACAAAAGAATATCCTCTTGAAAATGCAATAAATCAGAATAATTATTCGTTGCTAATATATTTTGAAATGCAATCTCAAAAAGTATATTATAAAAAGAAATATATTGGTTAATTACCTGCGTAGAAAAAAGCTTATTTAAATATACATTATATTCAGAATCAGTTTTAGTCACATGAATTGTAACTGATCTATGTAATAAAAAGTAATAGAGAAAATCATCAAATTGTCGGAGGTTTACAGACTTATTCCTATTTTCGAATTTAAATTCAGAAGTATTATTTAAATATAATAAATCTTCTACAACATTTGGATTCTGTACCATAAAGTCTTTTGTTGATTTAAAATCTTTATTTAATTTCAGAATATGTATATCGGTTCGTTCAAACCATCTTGCCCCAATAGGGAATGCATCTTTATTAAGAAAACAATTAATTTTTCTAAAAAGCCCATCACAAACACAATTCGAAATGTAATTCAAGGTTAATGAATCATTTTCCAAATAAAACTTCGTTAATGGAAATGAAAAATCTTTCTGATCATCAAGAATTTCATTTCTTTTTCCAAAACAAAATTCTTCATCAAATAATTCAATTATATTTTCTGTTGCAAAACATTCATTAAGCTCTAATGAGGGTAATGATATATAATTCTCAATAAAATCTTTAATTGAAACATCATAATCAATAATACATCTATATTCGACAATTACTGCTTTTGAAAGATAAATTGTCATAAATGGATATAAATGAAAACGCGTTTTTCCATCTTGAAGAACAATTTCTCCAAGTGAAAATCGTATATACGAAACATCTATATAATTTGATTCATTCAATGAAAGCAATTGTTGTTGATGATAACGATAGAGGAAACTTTCGTATATACACTCTTTCGAAAAAGAATCTTTAGGGAATTCTGTAAGAGAAAATGAAGCCTGTGTTCTATCTGCTTTTAATTTATATTCGGGTTTTACCTGCATAAACTTATTATTCTCGTAATAATAAATATATCCATCGCTTGAAAAAACATTAGAGGTCAAACCTTTAGCAACTAAAAGCTTTCCAAAAGATTCTAAAGAAGAAGGAAAACTTGTTATATACGTCGAATAGGTATACCAAAGTTCTCCATGCGATATTTTAAGTTCATTCTTTTTCATCAGACCCCTCTTTTTCACTCAAGTCAAATTTTGTGACTTTTAAGATTCATCTTCTCATTTTAAGTATTTACCCGCACAGTTCCGGTAAGCAGAAGCTGTGCAAGTGATTTTTTCTTTTGTTTTTCTTGTTCGATGATTGATTTTAGCAAGGCAATTTCTTTATCTGCGGCAGAAAGAACTTGAGCGATGATTTCTTGTTCGGGGAGAGTTGGAAGATGAATCATTATTTTTGATAATTGTTCTTGCGACAAAGTTGGTACTGCACCACCAACAACAATCTTATTAACGAAGTTTTGAAAATAGTCACTTTTCAAAATATAATATAAAAGATTTTGTCGTACTAAATTATTAGAACGAACGATTACTAACTGAGGATTAATAGTTGCCTTTTGATAAATAGAATCTAAGTATCCAACTTTTCCAAAAGTTGAACCTGTTTTCACAAATACAATATCATGTTTTTGTATCATTATTTCTGGAGATTCCAGATATTTTTCTAATGTGATGAAGGTAGAATCTTCCATATTTAATTGGCCATCAATAATATTACTTGGACTTAACGATAATACACCTTTATCACTTGAAGTTATATCATCCCTCGTATACCCACGAAATCCTATTCGACCAGTAATTGTACATATACGGCCCAATCTCTCTTTCTTCCATCCGCTCTTATCAATCACCACACCACCAAGCGAGAATTTTTCTTCACAATCAGCATTTGTGTAAGGAACTTCCAGAAGTTTCTGCATGAGCCATTTTTTTTGTTGCTGTTTCTGTTCCAATAACTTTTGTTCGAGAGAGATTATCTTATCTTGTTTGTAAAGAATCTCTGCAATTTTCTGCTGTTCTGTAAGCGGGGGGAAAGGAACAAAACAATCGTAAAAATCTTTACCTGTAAGATTTAACAAGCCATCATCTCTAATCCCATGATTTATCTTTGACGCTAACTGATGATTTAAAAATCCAGACACAAAAAGCTGTTCATAGTAATCATTTATCCCCAAAATAAATCTAAAACTTTCGAAAACATTTGGAACAGCAGCACAATCTCTATCCGTTACTTGATAAATACAACCTTGTGGATATTTTTTTGAGTTACCTTTGTTATATGAAAAATCACCTCTATGTAAGACAATATATTTTTCATACTGTTTACCTGACAATTCTTTACCAAATTTTTTAGACTGATTAACAAAACCTATTCCTGCAGAAATACTTAGGGTTTCATATTTTTTTTCACCAGCCATTTCTGTCAAAGGATTAGTAATATCCGAGAGTTTTATATATTTCCAACCATCAGGTAAATTCATCTAAACAACCTCTTCAAATCTTTTGAGAATCGATCTAGTTTCGACTTTACTTCTTGCTCAGCCCATTCTTTCCCCTTGCGCTTTGCAACTCGCATAAGAGAATCATAATCATTAGTTCTGCCACAATTGCTGCATCTAATTTGCTCCCCATTTTCAGGTTGATAACCTTCATAGGGGAGTTCAAATTCTGTACCAAAACAAAAAAAGCATCGCAATTTTATAGTCTTCTTTTCTTCCATAAAACCAACCTTAAATTAACGCAGCTCCAATCCCTGCTCCTGCGCTTATCAATGTTTGTGTAAGAGGATGCTCTAAGAACTTTGAAAAAAGATTTTTAACTTCTGTTTTTTCTTCATCACTTGCATTTGCTTTTTCAATGCTATCTAGTATGAGTTTCACAGCATTAGTTATATTTTGTGTGTTATTGTTACCAATCTGTGTATTACCACCATAATTATTCACAGTACCAATAGAAAAATTTGAATGCGAATCATCAGCTTTAGGTTTTGCGTTTATTACGGATATTGCGCGTCCTTGCCCTTCCTCTGTCAGTTGAATTCCATCAAAATCACCATGTCCTAAATATAAATACTTTATATACTTGCGGCTAACAGAGACTTTTATTGTCTCCAATAATCGTTCAATATTTCCAAAATTTCGAATGAAATTTTCATCTTTCGACAAATCAAATGTGCAAGTATTGATATTTTCTCCTTCATCTTCAATTTCTTCATTCATTAATACAAGCAGTTTATCTATTGCCTGTTCCTTTTCTTCTCTTGTCATAATTCCCATAAAACACCTTCCTTATGAGTTCAATCCTCTCACTAACCCGAAAATAATTTGTTTAGAAATTTCTTTTTTACTTTCCCGTGCAAATGCGTACGCTGGAATGTAATCATGAAAATGTTTCAATTTATTT
>CAMNBC010000040.1 GCA_946532115.1 uncultured Treponema sp. | reverse complement strand
TTTAAAAATACATATTTTCACTAATCAATTTTTTCTATATAATGTCGTAAACATTACATCGAGTAATGTTTACTTACCGGGGTTGACCAATAAGTTTACATCCTAGTGTCATTCCGAACTTGTTTCGGAATCTATAGAACTAGATGTGGTGTAGATGCTGAAACAAGTTCAGCATGACAATACTTTTTGGACAGCCCCGAATATCTACTAGTTCTAAAAAATGCGACCTCCATGTCGCAACGGGGTAAACGTAAAATGAGTAAGTATCCATTTGAATCGATTGAGCCTAAATGGCAGAAGTATTGGGACGAACACAAAACTTTTAAGGTAACTGAGGACGAAAAGTTTCCTCCAGAGAAACGCATGTATGTCCTTGATATGTTCCCTTATCCAAGTGCAGCCGGTCTACATGTAGGACATCCGGAAGGCTACACTGCAACAGATATTTACTGCCGCTACCTAAGAATGAATGGATATAACGTACTCCATCCTATGGGATACGACGCTTTCGGTCTTCCTGCAGAAAACTATGCAATTAAGACCGGAACTCATCCAAAGACAACAACTAACGCAAATATCGAACACTTTACACAGCAGATTAAGTCGCTCGGCTTCAGCTACGACTGGGACCGCTGTGTTTCTACTTGTGAGCCGGACTATTATAAATGGACACAGTGGATTTTCCTCCAGCTCTACAAGAGGGGCTTGGCATACGAAGCTCAGACTCCAATCAACTGGTGTCCTAGCTGTATGACAGGTCTTGCAAATGAGGAAGTAAAGGACGGAAAGTGTGACCGCTGTGGTGCAGAAGTTACTCACAAGACTATCCGACAGTGGATTTTGAAGATTACTGATTATGCAGACCGCCTTGATGCAGACCTGGAAGGACTCGACTGGCCTGAAAGTGTAAAGGCTATGCAGCACAACTGGATTGGAAAATCAACTGGTGCCGAAGTTACCTTTACTGTAGCAGACAAGGACGGAAAGCCAACATCAAATAAGCTGACCGTTTACACTACCCGCTGCGATACATTGTTTGGCGCAACCTACATGGTCGTTTCGCCAGAGCACAAGATTATTCCTGAAATCACAACACCAGAACAGGCAGAGGCTGTTAAGGCTTATCAGGAAGCAGCAGCAAAGAAGTCTGACCTTGAGCGTACAGACCTTGCAAAGGACAAGACCGGCGTATTCAGCGGAAGCTATGCAATCAACCCTGTAAACGGAAAACTCATTCCTATCTGGATTGCAGACTACGTTTTGATTTCTTACGGCACCGGTGCAATTATGGCAGTTCCAGCTCACGATGACCGCGACTGGGAATTCGCTAAGAAGTTTAACCTGCCAATCATCGAAGTTTTGAAGAGCGAAGTTGATGTACAGAAGCAGGCATGGACTCAGGACGGAATCCACGTAAACTCAGAATTCCTCGACGGACTCAACAAGGCAGACGCAATTGCAAAGATGCTGGAATTCCTCGAAGAAAAGAAAATCGGCCGCAAGGCTATTAACTATAAACTTCGCGACTGGGTTTACAGCCGCCAGCGCTACTGGGGTGAACCAATTCCTCTGGTACACTGTCCTGACTGTGGAACAGTACCTGTTCCGGAAGAAGAGCTCCCATTGAAGCTTCCTGAGGTAAAATCATATCAGCCAACAGGAACCGGTGAGTCTCCTCTTGCTGCTATTGATTCATGGGTAAACTGCAAGTGTCCAAAGTGCGGAAAACCTGCTAAACGCGAAACAAACACAATGCCTCAGTGGGGTGGAAGCTGCTGGTACTATCTGCGCTACCTTGACCCACACAACGACAAGCAATTCTGCGCACCTGAGAAAGAAAAATACTGGATGCCTGTAGACCTTTACATTGGTGGTGCTGAGCACGCTGTATTGCATTTGCTCTACGCCCGCTTCTGGCACAAAGTACTTTATGATATTGGTGTAGTAAGCACAAAAGAACCGTTCCAGCGCCTTGTAAACCAGGGTATGATTACTTCATTTGCTTTCCAGAGAAAGAACAAGACTCTGGTTCCGGTTGATGAAGTTGAACAGCGCGAAGATGGAAAATACTACGAAAAGGCTACAGGCGAAGAGCTTGAGCAGATTGTTGCAAAGATGTCTAAGTCTTTGAAGAATGTAGTAAATCCTGATGATGAAATTAAGGCATATGGTGCAGACTCTGTTCGTATGTACGAAATGTTCATGGGACCTCTTACAATGTCAAAGCCATGGGCAACTCAGGGTATCGTTGGCATTCACCGCTTCCTTGAGAAAGTATGGTCTGTAAGCGAAAAGCCAATGGCTGAAATCGACATTACAGGTAAACTCGAAGACAAGGCACTTATCAGCGCCCGCAAGACTTTTGCCCAGACAATCAAAAAGGTAACTGATGATACAGCAAGCCTGAACTTCAACACAGCAATCAGCCAGATGATGATTTTCATTAATGAGCTTTCAAAACTGCCGGAAGTTCCAAAGGCTATGTGGAGCGACTTCGTAAAGGTTCTTTCACCTTACGCACCACACCTTGGCGAAGAGCTCTGGGAAAAGCTTGGCAACAAGGAATCTATCGCCTACGTTGCATGGCCAAAAATTAACGAAGACTTTGCAAAAGATGATGTAAAGACAATCGTTGTAATGGTAAACGGCAAAAAGCGCGATACATTCGAAGCAGCACCTGGCAGCTCAGATGACAGCCTTAAAGAAATTGCTTTCGCCCGCGACGGTGTAAAGAAATTTACTGAAGGTCACGAGATTGTAAAGTGCATTGTTGTAAAGGATAAGCTTGTTAACATCGTTATAAAATAAAGATTGTCGGG
This sequence comes from uncultured Treponema sp., assembly GCA_946532115.1. Lineage (GTDB taxonomy): Bacteria > Spirochaetota > Spirochaetia > Treponematales > Treponemataceae > Treponema_D. The sequence continues at coordinate 13,775 of CAMNBC010000040.1, read as the reverse complement.
TCAAGCCCGACAATGACAATTCTTGATGCGATAATAACAATTAAAGGTATATGTCATTCCCGGGCTTGACCCGGGAATCTTTACATTTCTTTTCCTATGCAGATCCCCCGGTCAAGCCGGGGGATGACAATTATTAAATCCCGAAGTATGACATTTTTAATTTCCAGGGAATAATTTTTTTAATCCCAGAGAATGACAATTTAATTCCAATCCAAATAACAAAAAATTATCAGTGTTTCTATTGACAGTAACACATCTCTGTGTTAAGTTTCTATATATAGTAACGTTTCTATTTATAGAAACTTATCTGATCACAAAACAGAGAGGTAAAAATGAAACACCGCATGGATTTAATTTACAAGTGTATTCCTAACTCCCGCTATACTCCTTATCTTCTCGCAAAGAAAATCGGAGCTACAGCCATTCTGGAATCAGCAAGCTTTGCAAAAGGCCGTGAACGTTATTCAATTCTGATGACTGAAGAAGCCTTCAAAATCAAGCAGGATGAAGAACAGATTTCTATATTAGTAAATGGAAAAGAAACTCCTTTTGATATGAATACTGCAATGGAAGGAGAAAAAAGTTACGATGCGCTTGGTAACGAAAAAAAGCCGGACATTCTGGATGCACTTCTTTATGTTGCAAGACAAAATGTTTTACCGGAAGGCCCGCTTACCGAACTCCCCCTCCCTGCAAGTGGACTTGGCTACCTTAGTTATGAGTTTGCAAAACATTGCGACAATATCCGTTTCTTTGAACAGAAAGACGAGCTGAATATCCCGGAAAGTCTTTTTATCACAGGACATATTTATATTATTTTTGATCATTTTACAGAAGAAATGCATATCTTTGCGCTCAACTATAATGAACATCAGATTGATTTACCGGCAGCAATGGAACGCATCTTAAAACGAATCAATGACATGGACTTTTCTTATGTTGAAGAAGATGCCCAGACCTTCAAATACAAAATGCTTACTGATATGGAAGCAAGCAAAAAAGAATATATTGAAAAAGTTACTGCATTGAAAAAGCACATAATTGCCGGAGATTTAATTCAGGCTGTTCCGAGCCGTCGTGTGCAGATTGAATGCGAAGCTGAAGCTCTTGCTGTATATGGAAAACTCCGCAAAGTTAATCCTTCTCCATATCTGTTCTATATTGATTTTGGTGATTTCCAGTTTACTGGTGCTTCTCCCGAAAGTCTTGTCAGGGTTCGCAAAGGAAAGGCAATAATTCATCCGATTGCAGGAACAATCCGCCGAGGCAAGACCGAAGCAGAAGATGAAAAACTCAAAATGGAACTTCTGAATAATCCAAAAGAACAGGCAGAACATCTTATGCTTGTAGATCTTGCACGTAATGACCTTGGACGAGTTTGTGAACGAGGCAGCGTTGAAGTTTCACAATATATGGAATGTGAACTTTTCAGTCATGTAATTCATCTTGTAAGTACAACAGAAGGAAAAGTTCGCGAAGGCGTAAAACCAATTCAGGTCCTTCGAGCCTCATTCCCGGCAGGAACTGTAAGTGGTGCTCCAAAAATCAGCGCAATGCAGATTTTAAGCGGCCTTGAAAAAACAAAGCGACGTTTTTATGCAGGCGCAGTTGGTTACATTCAGCCAAACGGCGACCTTGATTTCTGTATTTCAATCCGCTGTGCACTTCGCCAGGGAAAAGTCTGGAACCTGCAGGCAGGCGGTGGAATTGTTTATGATTCTGAACCGGAAAGAGAGTTCACTGAGACATGCGAAAAACTTGGTGCACTTATAGATACACTAACGAAATAAAGATAAGTCATGCTGAACTTGATTCAGCATCTTTGATATAGATTCCGAAACAAGTTCGGAATGACATGACAGGAGATATATTATGATTTTAGTAATCGACAATTATGACAGTTTTACATTTAATGTTGTACAGGCACTGGAATGTGCAACCAAAGAAGAAATAAGAGTTGTAAGAAACGACGAGGCAACAGTTGAACAGCTGGCAGCTATGAATCCTGCAAAACTTATTGTTTCACCGGGACCTGGAAATCCAGCAGGAGCAGGAATTTGTGTTGAGGCAATCCGCTACTTTGCAGGCAAGATTCCAATTCTTGGAATCTGTCTTGGACATCAGGCAATTGGCGAAGCTTTTGGTGCAAAAATTGTAGGAGCAAAATTTATTAAGCACGGAATTATAGAAGAAATCGATCTTGATGGTCGCGGCATATTCCGAACAATCGGCAAGAGCTCACAGTTTACACGCTACCATTCGTTAGTTATTGATGAAGCAACCTTACCTCCAGAGTTTGAAGTTACTGCTCGTGCAAAAGACGGCGATATTATGGGAATCCGCCATAAGACAATGCCTATTGAAGGCGTTCAATTCCATCCTGAAAGCATTGCAAGCCAGAAATGTCAGGAACTGTTCCAGGCCTTTCTGAATTACCGCCGCGACAATCTTCCGGTTGCAGATTATCTTAAGCAATTAATTGATGAAAAGAAACCTCTCACCCGAGAACAGGCATCTCTCTTTATGGAAAATCTTACAGACGGAACCATGGATGAAAAAGCAACAGCTTCGATTCTTACGGCAATGGCAGCACTTGGACTTCCAACCGCAGATGAAATGGCAGGTTGCGCAGGAGCCCTTTTGCAAAAGAAAACTCCATTCCCTCTTGATAACCGCGGGCTTGCAGAAATTGTTGGTACCGGTGGAGATGGAAAAGGAAGTTTTAATATTTCTTCAATGTCTGCACTGGTTGCTGCAAGTTGTGGTCAGCCGATTGCAAAACACGGAAACCGTGCCGTTTCATCAAAGAGCGGTGCTGCAGACTTTTTTGAAAATCTTGGAATTAAAATTATGGCAGAGCCGGAAAAAACTGCAAACCTTGTACAGCAGACTGGCTTCGGCTTTTTGATGGCACCGGTTTACCATGCTGCAATGCGTTTTGCAGCTCCTGTTCGCAAGGCTCTTGGAATAAAGACCATTTTCAATGTACTGGGACCTCTCTTAAATCCTGCCGGGGCAGAATATGAAGTGCTCGGCGTTTATAGTGCCGACTTAATGGAAGACTACGCACGGGCTGCGAAGGCTCTTGGTGCAAAGAGAGTTATGGTAATTCATAGCCGCGACGGTTTTGATGAGATTTCGCCTTGTCAGCCTACTGATGTGTTCCAGATAAATGAGGATGGGAAGGAGTACCGCTATGTGATTGATCCGGCGAAGTTTGGAATTGGAAATGCACATTCTGAAGAGCTGGAAGGCGGCAGCGGAGCTGATAACGCCGCACTTGCAATGGATGTTCTTAACGGCAAAGGCCGTGCAACAATCCGTGCTGCAGTCGGCTTAAATGCAGGTGCCGTACTTTACCTTAGTGGCAAGGCAAAGACTCTCAAAGAAGGATACGACATGGCTTTAAATGTTCTGGACAGCGGCAAGACTCTTGCCAAACTCCACGAGATTCAAAGAGTAAGTGAAGAGCTTTGTGCATAAGGAGGGGGGAAGTCTCCCCCTCGCTGCAGCCCGCGTTGCGGTCTTTCGCTCCCCCCTCTGCGGGCTCAGACGCCGCCCGCAACGCCTGCTTAAGAGGACACTATGGATATACTTACAACCATAATTGAAAAAAGAAAAACTGATATTAAAAGTCTTGGCATCAACTTCGGACATAAAATTCCAGAAACACGTCAGCGTCCAGTACACCCCTTCTTAAAAACAAAGGGAGTGATTCTGGAAGTAAAGCGGGCTTCTCCGAGTAAAGGAGATATCTCTCCTAATCTTGATTCCTATGAAACAGCCTGCTCTTATGCAAGGGCAGGTGCCCGTGCAATCAGCTGCCTCACTGAGAAAAATTACTTCAAGGGCACGCTGGAAGATCTGATGAAGGTCTGCCGTGCTGTAGATGATACAGATTCTTCTGAAAATGCGCCGGCCATTCTTCGTAAAGATTTTCTGCTATATCCGGAAGAAATTGAAATTTCCTACAGAGCAGGAGCAGATGCTGTACTTTTAATTGCCCGTATTCTTACAAAAGACGAGCTCTTAAAAATGGCACAGGAAGTTGTTCGTTTTGGCTTAAGTGCTCTTGTCGAAGTTCGTTCTGATGAGGATTTAGAAAAATTGAAATATCTTTCAGAACGGGTACCAACAGAAAACTTTGTCTGCGGAGTAAACAGCCGTGACCTTGCAACTTTCAAAATTGACTTACTAAAGCCTTGTATGATGTTCCAGAAAATCCGGAAGATTCTTGGAGACAATGCAAGAATTATTTTTGAAAGTGGAGTCACAAATTACGAATGTGCCGGTGCAGTTTCTTCTATGGGCTTTACAGGTTTACTGCTTGGAGAAGCCGCCGCAAAAAGTCCTGACCTTCGTAAGGGGCTGGTAGAAGCCTTTATGAACGCCGGGACAACCAGAAATACAGACTTCTGGAAGGAAATTCCGAAACTAATTCGGAATGACATATTAGTTAAGATTTGCGGACTGACACGAATTGAAGATGCCCTTCTGGCAGACAAACTTGGAGCATCCTTCCTTGGTTTTATCTTTGCGGATTCTTTTCCAAGAAGTATCACCCGTGATGACAGGCTTGAAAAGTTATTGCCGGAGCTAAACAGGCTTCAGGCAAAGAAGGTTGCAGTAATTGTAGACCTTAAATCCCCGGAAGCAAAAAATGCAATTCAGCTTGTGAGGGACGGAGTTTTTGATGTCCTTCAGTTTCATAAGATACCTTACGATGAAGTTAGTAAAGACTTACTTGAACTGCCTCACTATTTTGCAACAGACAGGTTTGATGAATATGACCAGCTTGTTTCAAGAGGCGAAGTCAGAGTTCTTCTGGATTCAAAGGAAATCACAAAGCCTGAAGCCGCAAATAATCTGAAGACCACCTACGAAATAAAATGGCTGGCAGGTGGCATTACGCCGGAGAATGTTTCCAAGGTGATTGAAAACTATCATCCTGAGCTAATTGACCTTTCAGGTGGCGTAGAAATAGAAGACCAGACCGGTATAAAGGATGAGAACAAATTAACAAAGATGCTGAAACAAGTTCAGCATGACATGGGAGATTATTAATGAGTAATAATGGATTTTTTGATAACTACGGCGGAAAATATGTAGCAGAAGTTCTACGCCGCCCTCTTGATGAACTTGAGATTGCTTTTAATCAGGCAATGAAAGACAAGTCTTTTTTAGATGAGCTTGAAATAATTCGCCGTGATTACATTGGCCGTGAAACGCCTTTGTATTTTGCGCCAACAGCAACTAAACTGCTTGGCGGAGCACAGATTTACATTAAACTTGAAGGGCTTGCAAATACCGGTGCTCATAAAATAAATAATGCAATCGGCCAGTGCCTGCTTGCAAAAAGAATGGGTAAAAAAAGAATCATTGCAGAAACCGGGGCCGGGCAGCATGGCCTTGCAACTGCCGCCGCCTGTGCAAAGCTTGGTCTTGACTGCACAATTTATATGGGAGAAGTTGACGTGCGCCGCCAACAGCCTAATGTGGCTGCAATGGAGCTTTATGGGGCAAAGGTTCATCCGGTAACAAGCGGAAGCCGCACCCTGAAAGATGCGGTAAACGAAGCAATGCGCGACTGGGCGGCAAATCCTGATACAACACATTATGTTTTAGGAAGTGCTCTTGGACCTGCACCTTTTCCTGATATTGTCCGGGAATTCCAGAGTGTAATTGGCCGCGAAGTCAAAAAACAAGCTGCTGAACGCGGAATAAAAATTGGAGCAATGGTTGCCTGCGTAGGCGGAGGTTCAAACTCTATCGGATTTTTTGAACCTTTCATAAATGAGAAAGAACCTCGCCTGATTGGTGCAGAAGCAGGAGGCATTGGTCCAAACGTCGGTGAAAATGCAAGCCGCATGACAGGCAACGCCGCTCGAGATGGAATTCTGCAAGGATACAAAAGCCGCTTCCTTTTAGACGAAGACGGACAGGCTCTCCCAACCCGCTCCATTTCTGCAGGTCTTGACTATTGCGGAATCGGTCCCCAGCTCGCCTCACTCGGTCGCAGCGGCCGTGTAGAGTTCACCTCAATCCTCGATAAAGAAGCACTGGCCGCGGTTGAGTTCTTCGCAAAAAACGAGGGCATTCTCTTTGCCCTGGAATCTGCACATGCCGGTGCGGCAGCTATCAAGCTTGCGCGCGAAATCCCATCCGACCAGGCAATCATAATCAACATGAGCGGTCGCGGCGACAAAGACGTTTTCATTACAAGTCCGGTTTTCCGTCCTTCTGAATGGCTGGCCTTCCTTCATTCAGAAATTGAACGACTGAAGTCTGCAAAAGACATTCATGAAGCGGAATAGATCCCCGGGTCAAGCCCGAGGATGACATTATTTCAAAGGAGTATATCTATGAATAAAATAAAACTTATGAGCCACCTTGTTGCCGGCTACCCTACTACTGATCTTGCGCTCACCGCAGCCCGAGCCCTTGTAAAAGGTGGTGCCGATATCTTAGAAATCCAGCTGCCATTTTCTGACCCAAGCGCAGACGGTCCAGCAATTCAAACTGCCTGTACAAAGGTTCTTGAACGCGGTTACAAAACTGCAGACGGCCTCGACTTTATTGCCCGCATTCACAAAGAATTCCCAGACATCACGATTTACCTTATGAGTTACGGCTCTTTAATTTATACCCCGGGCATTGAAGCCTTCTGCAAAAAAGCTGCTGCTGCCGGTGTAAAAGGCATGATTATTCCGGACCTGCCCTTTGATTATGACGAAGGGCTCACCGCTGCCTGCAAAGCAAACGGAATGATTAATATTCCTGTTGCCGCACCAAGTATGGCTACCGAACGTCTTAGCAAACTTGCAAATGCAGGCTTCCCTTATATCTATGCCGCTTTACGTACGGGAATCACCGGCACAAACACAACTATTGATGAATCAACTTTAAGCTTCCTTCAAAAGGTAAGTGCCGGAGGTTCAAAAGTTTACGGTGGTTTCGGCATTTCAAATGGAGAACAGGCAAAGGCTCTTGCATCCTCTGTTGAAGCAATTGTTGCAGGTTCTGTTTTTGTCCGCCTGATTACAAAAAATCAGAATGATGAAAAAAAACTGGCCTCCGCTGTAGAAGCGAAGGCCAGAGAACTTAGTTATTCAAATTGAGGCTCGCATAGTCTCGCCTCTGAGCCATTTTTTCGATGAACCTAAAACGACCCGCTGCCGCAGCTCGTTTTTTAACGGTTCTTCGATTTTAGGCTACCTCGGTAACAGAGTTTATTATATTAAACAAGGTCTTGAATCCGGTAGCAGAAATTGCTTTTTCAGATTCGCTGGACATAGACATGAAGTAAAGCTTATTGCCTACTTCCTCACTGTCATTAAACGCAGCCATCAAAAAGCCGATTCCTGCCGGATCAAGCTCTACAAGCTTTGACATATCAAGTACAATGTTGTTCTTATGAACTGCTTCGTACAAAGTATTCTGAAATTCACCAATTGTGTAGGCATTAAGAGCGCCTTCAAGTTCGTACAAATGATAGTTTGCTCCGTCTTTTTCTACAATAGATAACTGTTCCATATTATAATCCAGCCTCCTTCATCATTGCATCCAGATCACTTAAATCTGGCATTTCAAAGCCTTCCGGTAATCCCATGTCATCTATCGGTGCAGGCTTTTCTTTTTCCTGAGCTGCCTCTTCTTCTTTTGCAGCAGCCATTTCTGCAGCTGCAGATTCCGGAGTTACAGTTTCATCTGCCACAGCTTCAATAGGAGAATCAATAACTTCATCTGCCGGAGACACTTCAGCTGGTGTTTCAGCAGAAACTTCCTCAGCAGTCTTTTCTTCAGCAGGAGTTTCTTCTTCAGAACCTGGCAAACCTTCATATTTAATTACAAGGATTGATACGTCATCTTCCATTTCCTTTGACATAAACTTCAAGAGCCCGTCAAAAGTAAACTGTGCCATTCGCTGAGCAGGGTATGTAGAATTATCGAGAATAGCCTGCTGAACTCGTTCCTTACCAAACTGCTCGCCACGAAGTGAGTGTGACTGAATCAAACCGTCTGTACAAGCCATGATAATATCACCATGGTTGAGTTTTGTAGTTTTAACAGAAATATATGGAGAAATGTCTTTTACGAATCCAAGAATATGTCCACTACCCTGAATCTCAATAACGTTGTTATAAACCTGAGTATACATCATTAAAGCAGGAATACCACAGTTGATGTAATACATTGTATCAGTTTCAAAATCAATCAGCGCAAAAATACCTGCAAAGATTGTTCCTTTAGGAAGAGAATCTCTTACGAAGGTATTGAGTTTTACTACCAGCTGTTTAAAGTCATGAACTTCTGCAAGGTAAGAACGGATGATGGACTTTAAGATGACCATGTTCATGGAAGCCGCAATACCTTTTCCAGAAAGGTCTCCTACTACAAAGAGGTGGCGGTTTTCTGTAAGTCGAATCATATCTACGAATTCACCACCAATGTTGTGTGCAGGAACCATCAGGTAACCAATATCAACTTTTGTAGTCTTAACATGATCAATATTTTCCTGAATGGAAGTAATAATCTGTGAAGACATCTTAATTTCGCGGTTTACGACAGAGATAACGTCTTTATTTGAAATGTTACGCATGTAGTAACCGAATACGAAGAAGTAAGAATAAAGCTTTACAAATACGTTGTAATCGTATTCCTTGTAGTGGTCACCACTGGCTTTTGTACCAAGTGTAATAATTCCAAAAATGTTATGACCTTCATTGAGAATAAAGAAAGCATCGGATTTAGTTAGTTTAAAGAATTTTGAAAGTTCTTTCTGAACGACAGAAAGGTCATGTTCCTTTTCAATCTGGCTCTGTACTACAATAGACTTGTTGATATTCAAAAGAGCATCGAACATAGGGTTGTTCAACGGAATAGTTATATTCATATTGTTTGATGTATATGCAACATCAAGTCCATTTCCAGAAAGAATATAAACTGACATAGAAGAAGATTCAACGTTACGGCGCATAATTTCAAACATCTTTGCCGTAATCTGGTCCATTTCACTTTCCTTGTAATCTATGCTTGCAAGGTCTTTTTCAAGAGAAGCTTCATAATCAGCTGTATAAAGTTTTGAAGAACTTGAAACAACTGAACTAATCCACAAAGAAAACAGAACTGCAGCAATTGCAAACAGAATAAACTCAACAATAAAGCTTGTTGTAAGTCCGCTGCCAACTGGCTGCAAAATCATTGAAAGCACACCAACAACAAGAGCCGGGAGGATGTATGAAACTAAGGTCTTGAATAAGGTAACAAAAATTGCTTTTCCAGAAGGAACTGTAGTTTTTGTAATTGCCATATAGAATACAACATACATAAAAAGATACGAGAACAGATACAACAGTGAGAATGCAGGAGCTTCAACAGAAATATATTTGATTGCCAGGTTGATAGCCCACATGAGCAGTACACCCTCTGCCATTACAGAGGTCTGATATTTTTCAAGCTGTGTTGCATTTTTATCTTCCTGAAGAAATGCAAGGAATAAAAGTCCGGTAACAGGCAAAACATAACGATAAAGATTTGTAAAAAGAGAACTCCAGGTAACCGGGAAGAAATCTCTTGCAGGAGCTGGAATAAGATATTCAGAAGCAATTACAATTCCATGTTCATAAGAAACATCGATTGTAGAAAACTTGAAGAATGAAATAAATACAGCAAAAAGAATTAATCCATATTTCAAAAGTGATGTTACGGCTAATTTCTTAGGTTTACCAATTTCAAAAATTCCAAAGCTTACAATTACAAATGCAATACCATCCAGTGAAAGACAGATTCTCATAACAGGTGAAATAAGAGCTTCAAAATTGAAATATCTCATTACAAGAATAAGAGTAAACAGAATTGATTCAATTGTTGCTACAAGCATTGAAACTGATAATGAAGAAACACCAAGGTTATCATTCTTTACTTTACTGTCTACCATATGTGTAAATAAGGCAAGAAAAAGTGCACAAACTATATTTAAAATTATATAAATCATATTAGTAACCTACCTTGGCAATCATCATTGTAACGTCATCATGAAGTTTTTTATCACCATTGTATTTCATAATAAGGTCTACAATATCATCTACCATCTGTTGAGGCTCTTTTGCCGCACCAGCCATAAGTGTCTTTTTGTAAATATCTGTATCTCCAAGCTCTACACCACTATCATCCATTACTTCAGATACACCGTCGGTTGCCATCAGAATGGTATCTCCGCGGAAGAGTCGCTTTTCTGCAACTGTAACATCACCAACATCCAGAATACCAATAAGCGAAGCATTAGAAGTAAGCGGCTTGATTCGATAACCATCAGGAGAAGGTGAAAGAATAATAGGGTCTGACATGGAAGCGTTGATATATCTGATACGCATTTTATCTGTATCAATAATACTCAAGAACAATACCGTATATTTATCCTGAAGGTGCATGCCTTTGATAGCCTTATCGATTGCATGAAGCACACCAACAAGATCTTCCTTGTCTTCAATAATTTTTACAGTGTTCATCACCAAACCCATGATGAGGGCGGCTGGAAGTCCCTTACCAGATACGTCTCCAAGCATCAGAAGTGTCTTAGAGTTATCAATTGGAAGAATTGAGAAATAGTCTCCAGATACGTTTACAAGCGGTCGGTAATAAGTTGCAATCTTAAGCTTTGGAATATTAGGAATCTTCTGTGGCAGGAAGGACTGCTGAGTTTCGGCAAGCTGTTCCCATTCCTTTGTTGTAGCAGAAATTTCGGAAAGGGTTGTAATTGTTCGGGAACGGCTTACAAATCGCTTATACTCTTCAAAAAGTCTCTTATAAACATCAAGGTCAAAAAGTCTTGTGTAACGGCAGAATACATAAAGATGATATCCGTCACAGCACATAAAGAAACCGCGGGCCTTACGATAATTTGTAGTTACACCAATATGACGGTCAAAGAAATAAAAACCATCTGGCCAGGATTCTGTAAAGTGCTGATCCAGCTTATTGCGCACAGTTTCACTTGTTGAAGTACGGTTTGGACTATTATAAAGAATGTAATTTTTTGTACGGTCTACAAGAAGTACAGAACAGTCGCCCTGTTTTTCGAGAATATCACCAATTACTACATAAAAATCATCAAGAGAGTAACAGAAACGAAGTCTGTTAATAAAATCATTCAAAATAACTGTTTCACCAGTTTCGAGGGTATCTCTTCGAACTTTTGCCATAAGGAAGGAACGAAGTCTGTTTCCCCAGAATGTTGCAGACAAGAATACGATGAAAGCAACAAGAAGCGTTATCCAAGAATAGTTTTCCGTATTTCTTTGCGGCAAGAGCATAAGACAAGCCACAATAAAACATACGATTGTCAGAACGTTTATAGAGATTAAAACAGCTCTTTTCCTGGTTTTATACATGATTACCCCTGTTTTTTACTAAAATTATTTAAATAGATTGATACTATTCTATCATATTATCGGAAGAAATGGGGAAAAAGTTCAGAAATTTAGGTAATAGGTATTAGGTTTGTTTTTTTAGGGTTCAGGTTTTAGGTGCTAGGTTTTTAGGGGTGGATTTTTTGTTTTTTTTGGGGGCGCGTTTGAAGCTTTCAAAATTTTAACTTTTAATTTGTGATATAAATGGCGCGAGTGGAGCAGAGCCCCAAAATCATTGTAGTGGTAGAGCTAAAAATTGCTTTCGCAATTTTCTTAACGCTCTGCTATTGAACAACGGTCGCCAGCGACCTTACACAGGTTTGGGCGAGCTTACGCTCCAAGCGGCGCTGCCCTTAGCCCGATTTTGGAGCTATGCGCAACGGAAGCCATTTATATCAAAGTACACTAGTTTTCTAATTTTGAAAGATTCATCAAGTTTGGTTCTTTTGGTGGATTTTCAAGATCCATATACTGTTTCAACAATTCTTTCTGCTTAGATGAAAGCTTTGTTGGAACCTGAACCATAATTTTTACATAAAGATCTCCCTTGCGTGTTGTTCCAGAAATTGGTACCCCCTCGCCTTTTATACGGAGAAGTTTTCCATTTGCTGTTCCATCAGGAATCTTTACTGTAATTTTTTTGCCATCAAGTGCTACGATTGTGATTTCACAACCTAAAGCTGCCTGCGCGATACTGATTGGTACTGCACAGTACAAATCGGCTCCGTCGCGCTCGAAATATGGATGCTGTTCTACATGAAGAACAACTACGAGATCTCCGGCAGGTCCACCGTTTTCTCCGGCATCACCCATTCCACGGATTACAATGCGTTTTCCATTATCAACACCTGCTGGAATCTTAAGCGACATCTGCTTTGATTTTTCCTGAATACCTGTTCCGCGACAGCTTGGACAAGGCTTATCTATTGTAGTACCACGACCGCCACATTTTGGACAGGTCTGCTGAATTGTAAAGAAACCATTACCCTGGCGAATCTGTCCCATACCATTACAGGTAGGACAAGTTTTCTTTGAAGCACCAGCTGCAGCTCCGGTTCCCTTACAAGCTTCACAGGTTTCACTGTGCTTAAAATGAATATCAGCATTAGTACCATAAACAGCATCTTTAAACTGAATATGTAGGTCGTAACGGAGACTTGCACCAGCTGCATGACCAGCACTGCGTGAAGCACGTGATGAACCACCACCAAAGCCACCACCAAAAATGCTGTCGAAAATATCTGAGAAACCGCCGCCGGCTCCACCAAACAAATCGGAGAAGTCGTGGAAAGCGTGTGAATACTGAGCTCCACCACCGCCGCCGCCAGCCATTCCATCAAGACCGGCAAAGCCGTACTGATCGTAAATAGGACGCTTTTCTGCATCAGAAAGAACTTCGTAAGCCTCTGTTGCCTCTCGGAATTTTTCCTCAGCAGTTTTATCTCCCGGATTTCGGTCCGGATGATATTTTACAGCGAGCTTACGGTAAGCTTTTTTGATTGCTTCCTGATCAGCTGATTTGTCTACACCTAATACTTCGTAATAATCGCGCTTTGCCATATCGTATGTCCATTAATAAAAATATTAATTAATATATCAAAAAAATGTCCTGTCTACAATAACAGGACATTCTTACACTTGTGAAAATGGCTTCCGTTGCGCGTAGCTCCAAAATCGGGCTAAGGGTAGCACCGCTTGTAGCGCAGGCTCGCCCAAACCTTAGAATGATTTTGGGGCTCCACTCCACTCGCGCCATTTTCACAACTTAAGTTATTTTTTACTTATCATCATCCTTAACTTCGTACTCTACATCATCGGCAGAGCCTTTGTTGAAGCCGCTCTTGTTTTCTGAGCCTGCATCACCTGCTGCTCCAGCATCAGCACCAGCGGCACCGTCAGCACCTGGCTGAGCTCCGGCTGCACCTGCAGCTGCCTGCTGTTTGTAGAGTTCTTCAGCAATCTTGTAAGAAGCCTGTTTCAAAGCTTCTGTCTTAGCCTTGATGTCTTCTACATTGTCGCCCTGCATAGCCTGCTTGAGGTCTGCAATTGCAGCTTCAATCTTCTGCTTTTCAGCAGCATCAGCCTTGTCACCGAGGTCTTTCAAAGACTTTTCAGTAGCGTAAATCAAGCTGTCTGCTTCGTTGCGGGCATCAACACCTTCGCGTTTTGCCTTATCTGCAGCGGCATTTGCTTCTGCATCCTTAACCATCTTTTCAATTTCTTCGTCGCTCAAACCAGAAGAAGAAGTAATCTGGATGTGCTGTTCCTTACCGGTTCCAAGATCCTTAGCAGATACGTGAACAATACCGTTAGCATCGATATCGAATGTAACTTCAATCTGTGGAACACCACGAGGAGCGGCTGGAA
>CAMNBC010000039.1 GCA_946532115.1 uncultured Treponema sp. | reverse complement strand
CTGAAGCAGAGCGAGAACTTGAACGAACCCGTCAGAACATGACTCAGATTGAAATAGCCATGGGAGAAATTAAACGTCAGTACGATACTCTCAAGGTTCAGTCTGAAAAAACAATAAAATACCGTCAGTTCAAGGAAGAAATCTATAGCTGCGAGCTGGATCTTACCCTTCTCCGTCTCAAGAACTTTGTAACTGATAAGGCGCGCCATGAAGAAGAACTCAAGCGTGTTCAGGAAAAGCGCGATAAGGTGCGTCAGGAAATCGAAGAAATCAACAATACCATTTCCGAAAACATGGACAAGGTAAAGGCCATGCAGGATGACCTTTACAGCAAGCAGGCAAATCTTCTTGCAATTGCTCAGGAAAAAAGCGGTAAACTGGAGTTGATTAAACAGCAGAATCAGCAGGCCCTTTTGATGAAGGAAAAACTCAATGCTCTCGAAGGACGCCGTGCTGCAATTCAGGAACGCATTGATACTGTCCAGGAAGAAATTGATGAAAACAACGCTGCTCTTCACGAAAAAAATAAGCAGCTCAATGATATTAAAACAAATATAGAATCTTTCAATAAAAATATTGAAACTTCAAGCAGCCAGATTACAGACAATGACAGAAAGGCTGACTCACTTCGCCAGCAGATTACAGAACTTGAAGAAGAACGCGTAGAACTTCAGAAAGAACTTGCAGCAATTACAGAAGACATTGTTTCCATGCTGGATGCTAAGCTCAAGGACGCAGGCTTTAGCGAAGGTGCTCTTCGTATTGCAAAGGAAGAACTAGAACAGAACTTTGCAAAACTCAAGATTTATCTGGACGGCCGAAAAAATATTTTCTCTGACCAGGCTGCAAAAAAACTTAATGCAGAAGAAGCTTCAAAAACAATTTCTGAAGCTGTTGAAGCCTTTGAGGAAGCTGGACGGCAAATGGAAGGACTTGAAGCTTCCCTCAAAAAATATCAGGACGCATCCCCTGCTTTTATTACTGAGTTTCTTTCTCCAGAAGGTATCATGACCAAAAAGCGCGGTATCGATGAAAAAATCAATCAGAACCGTTCTAAAGTTGATGATATAAATAATCAGATTAAAGACCTTCATTCAAAGAACTCAGAACTCACAAAAAAAATCAACGAGTATCGCGATACATTACAGAAACTTAAGCTCAACGAGATTCAGATGCAGGAACAGATATCTGCAAGTCAGAATCAGATAAACGTATTGAACCGTCAGCTCACAAGTGAACAGTCAACTTTACGCGATACAGAAGATGAATTGTTTTCGGAAACAAAACGCGCAGAAGAAATCAATGAGCAGATTCAAACCTACCAGGATGAACTTGCAGAAATTGAATACCGTGGTAAAAAACTTGCAGACGAAATGGCTAAGCTCGACGAAGAGATAGCCAAAGCTAACAAGAGCGTTTCCGGAAAGAGCGACACCCTCGACAAAAAACGCGAAGAACAGAATAAATATCAGGAACAGTACGAACGACTTTCACTTTCTTTGAATTCTGCAGATAACGACATTCGTAACGTTAAGCAGAATTTCCAGGATCAGTATTCTCGCGACCTTATGGAATTCGAAGAGCGCATGTACAAGATTACAACTCCTGCGGTAGAACTCCGTGAAAAACTGTCAGATGCTAAAAGGCAGTTCTCTTCTCTTGGAAGCGTAAACCTCATGGCACCGGAAGAGTTTAACGAAGTTAAAGAACGCTATGAGCGCCAGCGCACAAACTATGAAGATACACAAAAGTCTCTTGAAAACCTCACTCGCGTTAGTGAAGAAATCAAATCTAAGTCTGCCGAAATGTTCCTCGAGACCTATAATCAGATTAAGAAAAATTTCCACAATATGTTCCGCCGACTTTTCAATGGTGGACGTGCCGAGCTTAAGCTTGCAGACCCTGCAAACATTTTGTCTTCAGGTATCGATATTTATGCTCAGCCGCCTGGAAAAAAACTCGAAAACATTGCACTGCTTTCCGGTGGTGAAAAGACAATGACTGCGGTTGCACTACTCTTTGCAACCTACCAGGTTCGTCCTAGTCCATTCTGTCTTCTGGATGAGATTGATGCCGCCCTTGATGATAAGAACGTTTCTTCTTTTGTAACTGCACTTGAAAGCTTTGCAAGTGTAAGCCAGTACATTGTAATCACTCATAATAAGAAAACTGTAATGGGTGCTTCAACAATGCTTGGAATCACAATGGAAGAGTCTGGAGTAAGTAAGATTATTGCCCTTCGTCTTGATGAAGACATAAAGCGCGGAGCTATAATTGATCATAACCAGGACAACTTTGTAGATGAAGATGTTCCTGATGAGGAAGGCGTTGTACTTCCACCTCGTCCTCCAAAACGCAACAAGCAATAGTATATGAATATCAAAGGAATTTGGGAAAACATAAAGGAGAAATTCTCACCCCTTATCGAAAAGCTCCGCGAGTTTTACGAAGATAATAAATTACTTTCGTATATAATTATAGGGCTTGTTGCACTTCTTCTGTTGTGCATAATTCTTTTGATTGCCATAAACGGAAGAAAAAAGGAACCGGAAGTTGTTCCGGGTACTGTTCTTGAATTAACAGAACCTTTAGTTGTGCCTGATGGCCCGGAACTTCCGAAAGATTATACAGCTTCAAGAACTCCAAAAGATAAATGGAATGAAGATGAAGCTCAGGAATGGTTTACTATTCCTTCACAAAAAGAAATTGATTCACTTTCAATTGCAAATGATAATTTAATAAATGAAATAACAGGAGCCGCTCCATGAAAAAAACAGTCATAGCAGTTTTATGTGCAATTCCATTGTGTCTTGTATCCTGTGCATCGGCTCCAATTGAAACACCAGAAGTTCAGATAGAAATTCCTCAAACAGACGTTCCTGAAACAGAACGGAATGAAATTTCAGATGCAAACGAATATAATGAAGAGTCTTCTCAAAATCAGGAAGAACAAAATACAGAAATATCAGATTCTGCAGATTCAGAGATTTATCCTGAACCAGAGGACTTTGTAGAACCTGAAATAATTACGCTTGAACCTGAAAATGAAATAATAAAAGAAGAACCTGATGTTACCGAACCTGTGGAAAATGAAGAGCCACCAGAAATTATTTCACTTGAAGAAACTACAGTTACAGAAGAACAGGATATTTCTTCTGATTCTCCAGAAAGCGAAGTTACAGCACCTGAAGAGAATATTGAAAATAATGAAAATCTTGTTGAAGATATAACTGCTAATGATATCATTATTGAAGAAAAATCTTCAGATACAGACAGTATCTCAGGTGGAATAGATATAACTGATGATGATTCAGATTCTGGTGAAGAATATTCAGAAGAAGAAAAAGAAATAATTCCATCACGTTCCGTTACTCTTAAGAAATTTGAATATCTTGATGTTACTTACCCTGGTACCGGCTGGATTTATATGGGTCTTACAGACAATTCAAAAGATATTGCATATTTCGGCCGGAAACTTGGCACAAAAGATACAAAGTTCAGTCTGCAGGCTCGTGCCGCAGGAACAAAAATAATTCACTTTTATCGAAATGATCCACTCACAGGACTGTATCTTGATGATTATGTTGAAGTAATTGTTCTTTCAGAAAACGGTTCAAATAAAACTCATATAGATGCTCCTGAATATAAACTGCCAGTTCAGAATAAAGAAAAAACTGTTCAAAAAACAGAAGAAACTGCAGAAAACAACGATGAAAATCCAGAAGAACCTGAAAAGCAAATAAAAGCAGCCGAATCAGAAACTCCGGTAACAGTTTCAAAATCCCAGACTCAAAATATCGTAAATGAATCTGCAAAAAAACAACAGGAAGAAAATGTTTCCAGTGAAATTGAAGAAACTAATGCAAATACAGAATCACCGGCAGCAACTTCAAATCCTGCAATACTTTTACAGGATGCACAGGTACTGTATAATGAAAAAGAATTCAAAGCAGCACTTGCAAAACTTAATCAGTTTTTTGAGTTCTCAACAGATAACCGCGACGAAGCTCTTTATCTCAAAGGACAGATTCTCGAAGCAAAATCTGATGTAAGAGACATAAAAGGTGCTATTGATGCATATACAACGCTTACAAAAAACTATCCCGCAAGCAAATTCTGGGACAGTGCCAGTAAGCGGATAATATATTTAAAAAGATTCTATTTGGAGGTTAGATAGATTCTATGAAAAAATTAGTTAAATCTATTCTTATTATCGGATTGGGCTCTGCTCTTTTATCATCCTGTGTGCTTAGCCGCCCTACAAAGGAAGAAGCTCCTGTCCGCTCAATTACGGTTTCGGGTTCGGGAAGCGTTTCCGTAAAACCTGATATGGTTTCTATGAAATTCATCGTACGCAACACAGGCTGGAATTGTCCTCAGGCTGCAGAAAGAAATGCAATTAACACGACGAATACAATAAACGCCATTAAAGAAGCAGGAATTCCTGAATCAGATATTTCGACTTTTGATTATTCAATTACTCAGGATAATTCTCACAACTACGCTGGAGAATATACAGTCCGAAATACAATTGCAGTAATCATCAGAAATATTGAACTTACAGGAAAAGTAATTGATGCTGCCGTTAAGAATAACACAGGGGCAAATGGAATTACATCTTTTGAATATCTTGTTTCTGATAAGGCTACTGCTTTACGCGAAGCTCGCACACTTGCAATTAAAAATGCGCAGGATGCAGCTTCTCTTTTAGCAGGGGCCAGCGGATGTAAGGTAAATGGCGTTCTTGAAATTCGTGAGGATTATACAAGCGCAAGCCGCGGTAACGATATGATGTTTAAGGCAGTTTCAATGGAAGCTGCAAGTACACCGACACCTATCGTTGAAGGAAACGTAACAATCACATCTAATGTGACAATTAAATACGAATTAACAAACTAAATAAATAAACCAACGTCATGCTGATCCTGAAATTAATTCAGGATTCAGCATCTATTAAAAGAGACCCCGAACCCTGAACTTGTTTCAGGGCCGGGGTGACGCGGAATAATATAAGAGGACTAAAAATATGTTGGATTACAAATTTATCAAAGACAATCTTGATGCTGTAAAACAGAATATCATCAACCGTAATATGACAGCTGATGCAGACAAGGTTGTAGAACTTTTTGACAAGCGCACTGCCCTTGTAACAAAACTTCAGGGCCTTCAGCAGAAGCGTAACGAAAACGCTCAGGCTATGAAGCAGAAGCTCGACCCTGAAAAACGTAATGAGCTTATTGCTGCTGGAAAAGCAATTAAAGACGAAATTACTTCTGTAGAAGCTGAAACTAAAGAAACAGAAGCTGCTCTCGAAGAAGCTGCACGTCAGATTCCAAATATGGTACACCCTGATGCACCAGTAGGAAAGCTCGACACAGAAAACCTCGAAGTAAAAAAGGTTGGAACTCCACGCAAATTCGACTTTGAACCAAAAGATCATGTTCAGCTTGGTGAATCTCTCGATATAATCGACTTTGACCGCGGTACAAAAGTATCTGGTCCAAAGTTCTACTATCTTAAGAACGAAGCTGTATTCCTTGAGCAGGCTCTTATTATGTACGCGCTCAACACTCTCCGCAAGCACAACTTCCAGATGTTCATTACACCTGATGTTGCTAAGGAAGAGGTTCTTAAGGGAATCGGATTCAATCCACGTGGAAACGAATCTAACGTTTACTCAATTGAAGATGAAGGAACCTGTCTCGTTGCTACTGCAGAAATCACACTCGGTGGATACCATCAGGATGAAATCCTCGACAAGGCAAGCCTTCCACGTTTCTACGGCGGTCTTTCACATTGTTTCCGCCGCGAAGCAGGTGCTGCAGGTCAGTTCTCTAAGGGACTCTACCGCGTTCACCAGTTTGATAAGGTAGAAATGTTTGCCTATGCAACTCCAGAACAATCAGACGCGATTCACGAAAAACTCCGCCTGATTGAAGAGGAAATCTTTACAGGACTCGGACTTCCATTCCACGTTGTAGATACCTGTACAGGAGACCTCGGTGCTCCAGCCTACCGCAAGTGGGACCTTGAAGCCTGGATGCCTGGCCGCAACGGTGGTGAATACGGCGAAGTAACTTCAACTTCTAACTGTACAGACTATCAGGCTCGCCGCCTCAACATCAAATACAAGGACGACGACGGAAAGAATAAGTATGTTCATACTTTAAACGGAACTGCAATTGCCGTAGGACGTGCAATGCTTGCAATTCTTGAAAACTATCAGAATGCAGACGGCTCTGTAACAATTCCGGAAGTACTTGTTCCTTACTGCGGATTTGATAAAATTTTACCTAAGAAATAATAGATGCCCGGGTCAAGCCCGAGCATGACACTCTGTCTTGCCGGATCAACCCCGGGCATAACACTGCATTCATTTTCGGAGAAAAAAAAATGGACGACACAGAAAACCTTAATCAGAAAAACACCACAAACAGGATTTTTTATCTGCTCCTTTTTTTAACAGTAATTCTTGCAGGTTTTCTGTGTAAAACCATGTCTAATGTTTTAAGACCTGTTGTTCTTTCATTCATGCTTTCATTCGTATTTTTACCGATTATTAAAAAACTGAATGTAAAAACAGGTATTCCATGGGTTATTTCTTCATTAATTATCGTTGTTCTGTTTTTCATAATTCTTCTTGGAATAACATCAATTCTTGTAACGTCACTTACAGGCATTATTTCGGAATTTCCAAAATACGAAACCCGTTTTATGTCTATCTACAAGCTGATAGCAACTAATCTTGGAATAGAAATTGACAATACAAAAAGCCTTTTTCAAAATCTATGGACTTCCTTAAAAGTTCGAGAATATACTCAAAAACTTGCAGTATCTCTTTCTTCTGGCGTTATATCATTTTCTAAAACACTTTTTCTGATTGCTCTTATGACAGCATTCATTCTGCTTGAAATGCGTCTTACAAAAAGAAAAATGCATTATGCGTTTAAAGATAACCGCGCAAAAATCACAAGAATCTCAAACCAGATTATTAACCAGACAATGCGCTATATTTCAATTAAATTTTTTATCTCTCTTGCAACTGGTGTATTATGCGGGCTTGCATCATTCATCTTAGGACTGGACTTCCCTATTGTATGGGGCTTTCTGGCCTTTATAATGAACTTTATCCCGATTTTCGGTTCAATTATTTCTGTCGGACTAACAACCATTTTTTCTCTGATTCAATTCTATCCAAACTGGGGAAAAACCTTGTTTATTTT
Source organism: uncultured Treponema sp. (assembly GCA_946532115.1). Taxonomy (GTDB): domain Bacteria; phylum Spirochaetota; class Spirochaetia; order Treponematales; family Treponemataceae; genus Treponema_D. The sequence goes on along the minus strand of CAMNBC010000039.1, from coordinate 9,639 downwards.
CCTTTTCATGCTGACAGTTAATATGGTACTTGGAAATATCCTTGAACCTCGTATTGAAGGAAAAAATCTCGGCATTTCACCTGTAATTATTCTCATAAGCCTTTCATTATGGGGATATATCTGGGGATTTACAGGAATGCTGCTTGCAGTTCCTCTTATGGTTATCATAAAAATTGTCTGCGAAAATATTGAATATCTTAAGGGATTAGCAATCTTAATTGGAAATGACCCGAGACAATCTCCACCTCAACAAACAGAAGAGTCAAATACAATTAATTAAACAAAGTACTCGTTGCTTTTTCGTATAAAAAGCGTAAATCTTCTTCCTGAATTGTTGTATAACGAAAATCTACACAGGAATAAAGACCATCTGCACTTCTGTAAATTTTATTTACAAGGCTTGTTACAAAAATATCTCTTGTAAGAATAGGGCCTCTCTTTATAGAAAAAGAAAGTTTGATTCCATATTCTTCGTTAGAAAAAAAAGTACAGGACTGAGTTTCCATTCCAACAACAAGCCTTTCATGATCTACAAAAAGAATTGAAAATGGTTTTACTCTGTTTTCCATTGCTTCCATTTTAAAATTATGTGGCTCAGTCAGATATTTACACACAGGAATTAACTGTATTCCATTGCCTGCATTTTTTTCCTGTTTTGCCTGTTCGACAAACAGTTCCAGAAGTTCTTTTGCTTTTTTCTGATATTCAAGTGGAATGATTTTCCATACAGGACGTACAAATAATTCAACCCCCTCTTCCGGTACACATTTTAAGTTTAAATCACGTCGGGATTTGCAGTCAAAATATATTACAGATGAAAAATCATAATCAGAATCTTCTTCTATGTCTGCAATTCGTTCAATCTGTTCTGGAATAGAAATTGAAAGACCTTTTTTAGTTTCTTTTACAGGTGAAATGAAATATAAGCCTACACGATTAAAATAAAATTCAACTTTAACATTTTTATTGGCAAAACTTGCTACAGACTGTATCGGATTTTCAAGAAGTATTTCTCCATCTTTTTTAACTTTTATATGTTCACCTTTAATTGCAACCGGAAATATCTGTGATGTAAGGGATTTTATTTCTCCATCCAGATCATCAGAATCAGAACTAATAGGCTCTTCAACTGGTGTAAGGGTTACCGGGACATTGCCATCTATAAGATACTGAAGAACCAGTTCCCTCTCAATTCCTGTAAGTCTGTCATGCTCCATCATACTTTTTTCCACCTGTCTATAGTAATCTGATAAAACTCATTGTTTCCACTAGAATTTAAAAATATCGTTACATCTATAATACCACAGGTTGAATAAAAACGCACAGGAATCTGCATTATTTCTGAGCCTATAAAGGGTTCTCCAAAAGTCCATTTTGTAAATAATTCATCATCATCTGGAAAATTTTGTTTGAATTTTGATTTCCACCCTTCTTCCAGATCTTTAATAAAAAAAACATAATTAAAAATATACTTTCTGCTGAAGAACGCATCAGCACCAGAATGATTTTCTGATGACAGACTTTTACAAAAATTATTGAGTTTTTCTTTCAAATTAGAATTTATATTTCTTGTATCAAGGCTTCCGAAATCCGGAAGATCCGGATAAACTACTTTTTTATTTTTATTTGTAATTTTAAAAACTTCTTTAGAATAAGGAACATCCGGGCCAAGTTGCATAGAAGAACGTGAAATACGTTTTGAAAGTCTGTCTTCTTCAAGTTCCTGAGTCCAGGTAATTGTCTGTTCTTTTTCTTTTACAGATTTTTTTATTGTATCACTTTCAGTATAAACAAGCTTTGTTTCAGTTGTATTGTTACAGGAGAAAAATAGAATTGAAAAAATAAGTGATGAGAAAATCATAATACAAGCACAGGTCTTATTTTTCAATGTAAACTCCTTCATTTAAACTTTTATATATAATAGATAATACCATACTTTATAATCATCGTCATTATCTTATAACTCGTTATATAAAAAAAAAGACTTGGTATTAAAACCAAGTCTTTATGGGCAGTGAGAGGATCGAACTTGCCTATTATAGAAAATCCGTTAAAAAAAATTGTGCGGCAGCGCAATTTTTTAGGATTTACCTCGTAACAGGCTCGGTGCGAGACTATGCGAGCACCGTCCCGATTTCTGACAGAATGTCGGGAGATTGAGATCCGGGATATAACAAAAAGCGTGAGCTAAAAAAAAAGACACCCTACAAAATAAGGTGTCTTAGATGGGCAGTGAGAGGATCGAACTCCCGACATTCTGGGTGTAAACCAGACGCTCGTACCAGCTGAGCTAACTGCCCTTAAGTAATGATTATTTATATCATTTTAACGTATTTGTGTCAATAGCCTAAAATGCTAAAAAAAGATTTTTTATTTTCATTATTTATGTTATAATATAAAAATCTTTTTTTAACTTGATGGAGGTATCAAATGAAAAAACTAATGACAATTTTTGCAGCATTAATTTTTGCTGGTTCTTTGTGTTTTGCTGCAGACCCTGCGGAGGGATTTTGGATTAGTGTCGATGAAAAAACAAATCAGGACACAGCTGGCTGGCAAATCTGGCAGGATGGCGGAAAACTCAGTGGGAAAATTCTTTCTGTTGCAGATAAGCCTCAAGATGAAAAAGCAACTGGTGGAAAAGGAAAATCTTATGACAACTTTATGAAGGGTGCAGATATTGCCACACTTACAACTGTTGGAACAACCTGGATCTGGGATCTTACACAGCATGGAGAAGGAAAATGGGCAAACGGCTATATTATTGACCCGGGCGACGGAAAACGCTATAAATGTCGTATTACTTTCCATAAAGCTGATGGAAAAAAATATAAAACTGATACACTCGAAATGCGCGGTGAAGTTGGACCTTTTGGCCGCAGTCAGTATTGGAAAAAAGGCACTGAAGCTGAAGCTTCCGGCCTTCGTTAATTAATTTTATTCTGGAGTTCTTTTGTGGCTAATCTTACTTCACCTGATGGAATTGTTCTACTAGCAAAAAAGCCGGGGCTTACATCTTTTTCTTCTTTACATAGCGTAAAAAAAGCCCTTAATACAACAAAAGTTGGTCATACTGGAACTCTGGACAGCTTTGCTCAGGGGCTGCTTGTAGTTTGTACAGGGAGGCTCACAAAGCTGGCAGGAAATATAACTGAATTTAATAAATCCTACGAAGCGGTAATCAAATTTGGAGAAGAAACGGATACTCTTGAATATACAGGAAATGTAATCCGCACATCCCCGCTTCCTTCTGAAGAAACCCTAAAAAGCTCAATTGAAAAATTTACGGGAAATATTTTACAGGCGCCCCCGGCTTTTAGTGCAGTACATGTAAATGGAAAGCGTGCAAGTGAACTTGCCCGGGAAGGAAAATCCGTGGAACTTCCGCCGCGTCCAATAACGGTTTTTGATGCAGAACTCACTGACACCAGACTTAATGAAAAAGGTCTGGTTGAATATTGCAAAATTAATTTTACTGTTTCTAAAGGTACTTATATAAGATGTCTTGCACGGGATATTGCAAAAGAAGCAGGCAGTTCTGGTCACCTTGTCGGATTGTTCAGAACTCGGGTTGGTAATTTTGATATTATGGATGCGGCTGGTGCTGGAGAACTCGGGGAGTTTTCAATTGATTCAGCGATTCGGGCGGCCAGTGAAGCGTTGTCAGAAAATACAAATGAATCAAGCAATATAACCAGAGCCACATACCCTGATGATACAAAATTAAAAGAAGAAATCAAAGAAAAACTTCGCAACATCGACCGTGACACCGCTACTTTATGCGGCTTTGGCTCTATTACACTAAAAGACGAACAATCAGAAAAAGACTACTGCAACGGCAAACCACTCCGCTCTGCCCTGTTCACAACAAACCTTCACGAACTTGCGCCTTCAGCCTGCTATGCAGTTTTCTCAAAAAATGAAGTTTTCCGTGGCCTTATAGAAAAAGAAAGCGGTGGTCTAATCCGCCACCGCTTTGTTATCAACTAATCAGAAGATTTCTCTTCAGCTGCTTTTTCCTCTCGCTCAAGTTCGTTGAGTTTTTGAACCATTGCAAACCCGGCTTTCATTCCTTCATCAACCTGGAACTGCAGTTTCGGGAACTGACGGATTCTTAGTTTTTTAGCGATTTCACGCTGAATAAAGCCAGCAGCAGCTTGAAGTCCGTCTACCCCCTTCTTTACCTGTCCATCAGGAAGGAAAGAAGAAACATAAACTTTTGCATAGCTTAAATCGCTAGTAACTTCCACACGGTTTACACTAAGAAAGGTATTTACGCGAGGGTCTTTTACTTCCCCGCGTAAAATCAACTGGGAAATTTCATCGCGGAGCTGGTCATTCAGTCTCTGAATACGATACTGTCCCATTACAGAGCTCCTTCAGAACCACCGGCAGTTACATTACGCTTTGCAGCCTCTGCTTCTTCTTCCGCAATAGTCTTACCAAGTTTCTTTGCAACTTCAATAATTTCGAATACTTCAAGTTTATCGCCAACCTGAATATCCTGCCAGTTTTCAAGTCCGATACCACATTCGTAGCCTACGCTAACTTCCTTAGCATCGTCCTTAAAGCGCTTGAGGGAAGAAATCTTTCCGGTGAAGATTACGATACCGTCGCGAACAAGGTTTACGCTTGCAGAGCGGCGAACAATACCTTCTGAAACCGAACAACCGGCAATTACGCCAACCTTTGGTACCTTGAATGTATTGCGTACTTCCACCTGACCGATAACTTCTTCTTTTGTATCCGGCTGAAGCATACCTTCCATAGCCTGCTGAATCTCTTCAACACACTTATAGATGATATTGTATTTTCTGATTTCAACCTGTTCCTGCTCAGCAAGAGTTTTTGCTTTAGGAGTAGGACGTACATTGAAACCGATGATAATTGCATTTGAGTCGGCTGCAGCAAGTGTAACGTCTGATTCATTGATTGCACCAGCACTTGAGTGAATAACAGAAAGACGGATTTCACGAGTTGAAAGTTTTTCAAGGGAAGCTTTGAGTGCTTCTGCAGATCCCTGAAGGTCTGCCTTAATGATAACCTTAAGTTCTTTAACTTCACTGTCTTTAATATCACTGAAGAGAGTATCAAGAGTAGTCTTCTTAACAGCCTTAGCTGCTTCAAAGCGTTTAAGTTCCTGACGTTTTGCAGAAATAGCGCGTGCATCCTTTTCGCTTTCTGTTACCTGGAATGGATCACCTGCATTTGGCATTTCTTCCATACCAAGAACTTCAACAGGAGTTGAAGGACCTGCTTCTGTAATGCGGCGGCCTCTGTCATCGAACATAGCACGTACACGTCCGGAATAGATACCTGCAACAAACGGGTCTCCCTGGCGCAAAGTACCACGCTGAACAACTACTGTTGAAACAACACCACGTCCCTGGTCTACGCGTGATTCGAGAATCTTACCTTCTGCACGGCATTCAAAGTTTGCCTTAAGTTCAAGCATTTCTGCCTGAAGAAGAATTGCATCAAGAAGATCATCAATACCTTCTTTCTTAAGAGCAGAGATGTGTACATACTGAGTATCTCCACCCCATTCTTCAGGAGTAAGTCCCTGCTCAGAAAGCTGAGTTTTAACACGGTCCGGGTTAGCTTCCGGCTTATCAACCTTGTTTACTGCAACAATGATAGGAACCTTTGCATCCTTAGCGTGTGCAATAGCTTCCATTGTCTGAGGCATTACACCATCATCAGCAGCTACTACAAGAACTACGATATCTGTTACCTGAGCACCACGGGCACGCATCATAGTAAATGCTTCATGACCTGGTGTATCAAGGAATGTAATCTTTCCCTTTTCTGTTGTAACTGAATAAGCACCGATAGACTGAGTAATACCACCGGCTTCACCTTCTGCAACGTGTGAATGGCGAATAGCATCCAGAGTCTTTGTCTTACCATGGTCTACGTGTCCCATTACTGTTACGATTGGAGGACGAGGAAGAAGTTCAACTCCATCATCCTTATCACTTTCAATTACAGTTTCATCATAAAGGCTTACGAGGTGAACCTCACAGCCGTATTCCGCAGCAAGAAGAGTTGCAGTATCCGAATCAATAGACTGGGTAATTGTAACCATCATACCCATGCCCATAAGCTTTCCAATAACTTCACTTGCTTTAAGGTTCATCTTACGTGCAAGATCAGAAACTGAAATTGTTTCCATAATATCAATTGACTTTGGAACTACGCTTGCAGGAGTTTCAATCTTCTTTTTCTGTCCGAAGAGATTGTCATCGTACTGCTCTTCATCTTTACGGTTATATATCTGCTTTTTGCCTTTGAATGCTTTTTTTGCAGGCTGACGTGACTGATCAACTGGAGGAACAGGGGCTCCACCGCCCATACCGCCGGTACGAGGTCTAAAGCCACCCTGACCGCCCTGGCCATTACCACCACGATTGAATCCGCCCTGGCCACCCTGACCACCACGGTAACCGCCCTGGCCGTTTCCACCGCGATTAAAGCCACCCTGACGTCCGCCCTGACCGTTATTATCACGGTCGCGGTTCTGGTAGTTCTGACGAGCCTGTGAACCAGAGAAGCCACCGCCCTGTCCATTTCTATCACGATTATAGCCGCCCTGGCCGCCACGATATCCACCGCCATTTCCGCCCTGACCATTTCTGTCACGGTTATATCCCCCCTGACGAGGTCTGTCAGAAAGGTTTCCGGCTTTTACATTTGGACGTGCAGAATTGAGTTCAAAAGTACGTGGCTTTGAACCTTCTGGTCTTCCGGAGCCGTTAGAACCTGAAGTTCCATTATTTCCTGCTGCAGGCTTACCTTCCGGCTTATGAGGGGCAGGAGCAGCAGGTTCATTCTTCTTTACTACTACATGCTTCTGACTCTGAGCCTGAGTCTGATTGCCTGAATTGGCCTGATTCTGAGGTTGTGTATTTGTCTGTGGATTTACAGGTGCCTTTTTTCTTACAACAACTACCTTCTTTTTTTCTGGAGCTGCTGCAGGTGCAGAATCCTGCTGTTTTTTGTGCACTACAAATCCGGGCTTTTTTTCGTTTTCTTCAGCCATTATTATCTTTTACCTTCCTTATTCCTCTTCAAACTCAAACTCAACGCCACACTTTGGACAGTGTGTCATATCAAGAGTAATCTTTGCTCCACATTCAGGACAGAAATATTCTTCTTCCTCTTCAGCCGGAGCCTCAGTTTCTTCAGCCTGAGGTTCTGCAGCAGTTTCTTCTGCCTCTGTCTCAGGTTCTTCTTCCTCTACGAACTCAACATTTTCACTTATCAGTTCGTTAATCTTATCAAGAGCTTCCTTTGAAACTCCTTCTACATTAATTGTGCCGTTATCGTAAGCTTCAACAAAGTCCTGGAACTCTTCAATTCCAGCAGCCTTAAGAAGCTCTGCAACCTCTGCATCAACTCCTGGAAGCTCAGAAATCTTAGAAATTTCTTCAGCAGCTTCATCGTTGAAGAGGTTACGTGCATTCTGAACAGTGTTGAATGAAGAAAGATCAAGTTCTTCTGCCTGTTCAATTGTCTTAACGTCAATGTTCCAGTCGCACAGGCGGTTTGCAAGACGAACGTTCTGTCCCTGGCGGCCAATTGCAAGAGAGAACTGAGAATCTTCTACAATTGCAAGAGCCTGTTTCTTATCAGCATCAGTAATGATTACACGTTCAACCTGTGCCGGTGAAAGTGCATTCTTGATGAAGATTGCAGGATCAGCATCCCACTTAAGAACATCGATTTTTTCGTTCATAAGTTCGCGGATAACATTCTGAATACGAACACCACGAAGTCCTACACAAGCTCCAACAGGATCTACTTCTTCACGAGCAGAAGAAACAGCAATCTTTGTTCTGTAACCTGCATCGCGAACGATTCTGTTGATTTCTACAGTACCATCTGCAATTTCCGGTACTTCTTTTTCAAGAATTGAACTTACAAGTTTTGTATCACTTCTTGAAAGAACCAGCTGAATACCAGTATTTGTAGGTTTTACGTCTACGATAAGAGCCTTAATTCTATCGCCCTTTTCATAAACTTCAAGCTTTGACTGGAATTTTGTAGGAAGAAAACCTTCTATGCGGCCTGCGTTTCCAAGGTCAACAAAGATGTTTCCATTGCGTTCGCGCTGGTGATAACCGATAATCATTTCACCAATCTTGTCTTTATATTCATTCATCAAAGATGTTTTATAAGTTTCGTTCAATCCCTGATGAGCAGTCTGTTTTCCAACAGTTACAGCAGAACGGTCAAAAGTTTTAGGGTCTTCAAGAATATCAATCTCATCCCCCTCTTCAACTTCATCACCAGCAAGCTTTCTTGCATCTTCAAGTTCAATTTCTTTTACAGGGTCATAAACACCGTCTACAACAACCTTTCGTGAATAAATAGAAACATCCGACATATCATCATTAAATTTAACGATAGCGTTTTCATCATCACCATAAGTTCGTTTATAAGCAGCCTTCAGAGCCTTTTCAATAGTCTGTTTTACTGAATCCTCTGAATAACCTTTTTCCGAAATCAACGCTCGGATTGCTTCTGCCATTTCTGACATCTTTAATCTCCTCGGGAATATGTCATGCTGATCCTGAAACAAGTTCAGGATGACGTTTCAGCATCTTTTGAATAGATTCCGAACCTTCGCAGCATAGCTGCTCGGAGACTCGCTAAAAACAGTCCACTGGACTGTTTTTGCCCTGCTACGCAGTGCCGCTCCCTAAGTTCGGAATGACTTTTGTCCCTTTTATAATCTTAGTTATAATTAAATTTTGCTTTCGCAATATTTTCATAAGAAACTGATTTTGACTCTCCGCCTTCAGTTTCCAAAGTAACCTGTTTATCATCAGCAGAAAGAATTTTTCCACTTACCCAATCATTCACAGTTTTATCCCAAACTCTAATTGAACGCCCCGTAAATACTGCAAACTCAGCAGCATTTTTAATATTGTGTTCAATACCAGGACTTGTAAGCTCCATCATAGTATCTTCCGTACCAAGAAGTGCCTCAAGACGAGTTAAAAGAACTCTGTGAACCTTAGCACAATCAACTACTCCAATATTTTCATCCGGATTAGTTGAAGCAATCATTGCAGAAATTTTTGTAGTAGTTTTTGAAGGAACAATTTTAAGCTCAACAAGTTTGTAGCCCATTCCTTCCACAAGAGCTGCACACTCATCATAATACTTAATGCTTTTGTAAGATGTGTATTCCATAAATCCTTAAATAATCCACCGGCTCTTAAAAACCGGTTTCTGGCAACAAAAAAGACCCGTGGATCTCACGAGTCTTTTTAATAATTCTATTAAACTGACATTTACAATATAGTAGAAAAGTCTATTTTTGTCAATCTTTTTATAGGAGGGAGAAGCCTCTCCCTGCGCTCCAAAGTCCTCACTCACTACGTTCGCTCCGGTCTTTTCCGCTACCCTCTCTGCGGGAGGACCCGCAACGCCCCTTAAAGAATCCCACTAATTGTCTTAAACGCAGTTTTTTATTATTATTGCATTATTGTCATTCCCGTGCTTGACACGGGAATCTACGCAATACAGACCATTATAGATTGTCGGGTCGAGCCCGACAATGACACAGGATGTAAATATGAAAACAAACGCACTTAAAGGCATGAAAGATATTTTACCGGCAGAACAGAA
>CAMNBC010000038.1 GCA_946532115.1 uncultured Treponema sp. | reverse complement strand
AGAGTTCATTAAAAAGGCTGGCTGTGATGCAAGCAAGCACATGATTGCTGTAACTTCAGAAACTTCACCACTTGCTCACAACCCTGACTATATGGCTGCTTTCTATATGGATGATTATATTGGTGGCCGCTATTCTTCTACTTCTGGTGTAGGTGGAGCTGTTTTGAGCCTCGCTTTCGGACCAAAGGTATTTCAGGAATTCCTCGACGGTGCCGCAGAAGAAGATAAGCTTTGTTTGAACAAGGACATCACAAAGAACGCCGCTCTTATGGATGCCCTCATCGGTGTTTACGAGCGCAATGTTCAGGGCTATCCTGCAACAGCAATTCTTCCATATTCACAGGCTCTCAGTCGTTTCCCGGCTCACCTTCAGCAGCTTGATATGGAATCAAATGGTAAATCTGTAAACCGTGACGGCGCACCACTCAACTATGTAACTGGTCCTGTAATTTTTGGTGAACCGGGAACGAACGGACAGCACTCATTCTATCAGCTTCTCCATCAGGGAACTGATATTATTCCTCTTCAGTTCATCGCCTTCCGCGAAAACCAGACTGGCGAAGATGTTGTAATTGAAGATTCTACAAGCCAGGTAAAGCTTTGCGCTAACGTTACTGCTCAGATTGTTGCATTCGCATGTGGTAAATCAGATGAAAATCCAAACAAGGCATTTGCCGGCGGACGCCCATCAAGCCTGATTTACGGCGCACAGCTTAATCCAAAATCACTTGGTGCACTGCTCGCACACTACGAAAACAAAGTAATGTTCCAGGGCTTTGTATGGAATGTAAACTCATTTGACCAGGAAGGTGTTCAGCTTGGTAAGAAACTGGCTAAGACAGTTTTGAGCGGCAACATGACAGGTGCCCTTAAGGCATTTGCCGGACTTCTTATTAAATAAAACGGGTTGGACTAACCTGACTATCTGAAACGGATGTGTACCCTGCACATCCGTTTTTTTTATTTCTTTGTATATTTAAATTCTGGTGGTATAATATACTATTAGTTTTTACGAGGCATTATTTGAAAGCACAAGAGAATCCAAAAACTAAGAAATCCAGAATTCTAACTGTGCGAATTCTCCTTACGTTAGGTGGAATTACATTAAACGCAGTTTTTTCTTTTATTATGTATAAACTGGGGCTCCCTCTGTTTCTGGATACAATCGGAACTGTTTGGGTTGCCGTATTAAGCGGATTCCTTCTTCCCGCAATCTGCACAGCGGTTGTTTCCAGTGTGATTTGTGCTTTTTTTTACTGGCCCTCAATTTATCTTTCTTTTTTTAATGCAATTATTGCAATAATTACCGTTTCTTTTGCTCGAAAAAAATATCTGAAACGAGTCGGTCCGTTACTTTTGTATATCCTTATTTTAACGTTAATATCCTCTGTTTCAGTTTCATTCCTGCAATATTTTGTTGAAGGTCAGAATACAGACTTTATTACGTTCCGAAATGCACTGGCTCTTTCTAATGAGCTTTCCATTCCATATTTTTTGTCTTTATTCATAACTAATCTCATGCTTTACTTTCTGGAAAAAGTCTTTATTAGTATTTCCAATTTAAGTTTACTATCTTTCATTCCAAAAAGAATCCTGACTTTTTTTGAAAAAGATATCCGCACTCATCAGCTTGTTTCAAAAACAGCTATACAATACGTAACTGACAATCAGCGCAACATAAAGCATCCGCTTCATAAAAAAATAGTACTTATATTCGTTATTTCTTCTTTTGCTTTAGTTATTTTAACAGGTACCATTGCTTTGAAGGTATATTATGATAATGCAAAAGAAGAAAAAACTCATAACGCTAAAAACTGCGCAAAAATTGCAGCTGAACTTATAGATCCGGCCAAACTTGATGATTATATAAAATACGGTTTTGATGCACCCGGCTATAATGAAACTCTGGAACTTTTTAAGAAAGTCCAGAAAACAAGCCTGGATATATCGTATCTATATGCACTAAAAATCGAAGAAAATGGGTGTCGTTTTATTTTTGATACCGATGAAGAAAATGCATATTCTCCTGGAGAACTTGTTCCTTTTGACAAGGAATTCGAAAATTATCTGCCCCAGCTTTTTGATGGAAAAGAAATTGTTCCTGTTGAATCAGATAGTTTTTTGGGATGGTTACTTTCAGTTTATCAACCGGTTCTGGATCAGGATGGGAAATGTGTCTGTTATGTAGGTGTAGATGTTTCTATGGATTATATTGCCGGATATATGGGAAGCTTCATTGTAAAGGTTTTTCTCATAATGGGCGGTTTCTTTATGATAGTTATTTCCTACGCAATCTGGGCAATTGGAAATAATATGTCTTATCCTATTAGTGCAATTGCAGCAAGTGTAGACCGTTTTTCTGATTCCGGTGAAGAACAGGAAAAACTGGAAGAGAATGTAAGGTTTATACGCTCTCTGGATATAAAAAGTGGAGACGAAATTCAAAAACTATATGATGCCATCTGTCGAATGACTCTCAGTCAGTCAGAGCAGATTAGAGATATACGACGCTTGTCGGAATCTACCGTCACAATGCAGGACGGACTTATCATTACCATGGCAGATATGGTAGAAAGCCGCGATTCTGATACTGGTGCTCATGTTCAAAAAACTTCTGCATATGTAAAAATAATTGTAGAAGGGCTTAAGAAAAAAGGATATTACCCGCAGAAAATTACACCAAAATTTATGTCAGATGTAGTTCGTTCGGCTCCTCTGCATGATGTAGGAAAAATCAATATATCTGACAGTGTTTTGAATAAACCTGGAAAACTGACCGATGAAGAGTTTGCAATTATGAAGACCCATACAACCGCCGGTAAGGAAATTCTTGAAAAAGCAATCTCTACAGTACAGGGAGAAAACTATCTGAAAGAGGCCCGCAATATGGCTGCTTACCATCACGAAAGGTGGGATGGAAAAGGATATCCGGAAGGTCTTCATGGTGAAGTAATTCCTCTTTCTGCACGCATTATGGCTGTAGCAGATGTATTTGATGCACTTGCTTCACCGCGTGTTTACAAACCAGCTTTTCCTCTGGAAAAAGCTCTTACAATTCTACAGGAGGGTAGTGGAACTCAGTTTGACCCAAAATGTGTAGAAGTCTTTATGGATGCCCTTCCGGAAGTTAAGATGGTTTTGAAAAAGTATAACGGGGGAAGTTTTGAAATTCAAAAGTAAATCTTCTAAGTTAAAATACATTCTTATTTTCAGTCTATTGTTTTTATATATGCAGGAAATTTCTGCTCAAGGTGGCGGTTATGCCATAACAAAGCAGTTTTCAGATATCAGTTATACAAGTGTAATTTATGATGCTACAAACGGACTTCCAACTTCCGATGCAAATTATATTCTGGGTGCAAAAAACGGTTATATGTGGTTTGGCGGATACAGCGGAATAATCCGTTATGACGGAAATACTTTTGAGCGGCTTCCAACTACAAATGGACTTACAAGCGGTCGTGCTTTTTTTGAGGATAGTAAAGGTCGTATATGGGTAGGAACAAATGACAATGGAGTTGTATTAATAGATGGTGAAAAAATCCGTCACTTTACATATAAAGACGGGCTTCCATCTTCTTCCATAAGAAACTTTGCAGAAGATAAAGACGGAAATATTTTTGTTGCAACAACCTCTGGCGTTGCTTTTATAAAAGATAATGGTCTTGTTTATTTGCTTTCGCATCCTGTATTGGATAAAGAAAGAATCCTAAAACTTCAGTCCGATTCCACTGGAAAAATTTACGGACAGACAACAAATGGAATCGTTTTTGCAATTCAAAACAGAAATATAGTAGAAGTATACACAAGTGAAGAACTTGAAATGGAAAGAATCACAACGTTCCTTGCAGATCCGCTGAATGCCGGAAAGCTTTATATCTGCTGCGAAGGTGGTTCTATTTATTATGGTGATTATGGAAAGAAAAGTTCTGAATTAACAAGAATAGATATATCTCCAATAAAAACTGTGCAATGGATTTCCTTTGATTGTTTAAGGATATGGCTTTGTTCAAGAAGTCAGATAGCTTATCTTGATAAGGAAAATAAACTTCATGTTATTCCAAAACTGCCAATGAATGGTTCTATTGAAATGATAACTTCTGATTATCAGGGTAATATATGGGCATGTTCTTCAACTCAAGGTGTAATGAAAATTGTTTCAAATAATTTTGTAAATGTTTCTGATGAAGCAGGCCTACCTGAAATAACTGTAAATTCCACCTGTATTCATAATCAGCTGCTGTATATAGGAACAGAAAGCGGACTTCAGATTGTAGATAAAAATTATCATCCAGTAGAAAATGAACTTACAGATTATATTGCAGATTCAAGAATTAGATGTATAAGTGAGGATAAAGATAATAATATCTGGATAGGAACTTACACAAATGACAAAGGTCTTGTCTGTCAGTCTCCGGATGGAAAAATTACTTCTTATACAAAAAAGAATGGACTTGCAGATAACAGAATAAGAGTTGTAAAAGTTTCAAAGGATAACACAATTCTTTGCGGTACGAACGATGGTTTTTCAATCATCAAAAATCAAAAAGTCATTAAATCTATAGGAAAAAATGAAATTATTAAAAACACAGTCTTTCTTTCTGTAGAAGAATCAGAAGACGGTAAAATCTATCTTGGAACAGATGGAGACGGAATCTATGTAATTTCTGATTCTATAATCCAGAGGTATGGACGCAATGAAGGGCTTACAAGTGATGTTGTAATGCGCATCAAAAAAGATGAAAAACGTGGAGTATTATGGATTGTAACTTCAAATTCAATTCAATATATGAAGGACGGCCAAATTAAAAACATAAGCAGTTTTCCATATAACAATAACTATGATCTTTATTTTAATGATTATGGAGATGTGTGGATACTTGCCTCCTGTGGTCTTTATTCAGTCAGTGCAGATTCACTCCTTGCAGATGAAGTAACTGATTACAGAATGTATACTGTTGCAAATGGCTTGCCAAGTTCAGTAACCAGCAATTCTTACAGCACTGTTGATGAAAACAGAAACCTTTATATTTGCTGTCGTGAAGGCGTTTCCCGGGTAAACATCAACGAATATGCGGATCAGAAAATTCAGATTAAAACTGCTTTGACCTCTGTATATTGCGGTAATAAAAAAATCATCCCTACTGAGAATGGGAATTTTATTATACCGGCTTCGGATGAGCGAATTAAAATCTCAGCTTCTGTAATGGACTATTCAATGTCAAATCCACCTGTACGGGTTTTTCTGGAAGGAGCAAAAGATGAGGGAATCACAGTAAACAGAAATCAGCTTTCAGCTCTGGAATATACAAATCTTTCTTACGGCTATTACACTTTCCATATTCAGGTTTTAAGTCAGAATAAAAAAGAAGTAATAATTGATAATACTTTTTCAATTATAAAAAGATTCCGCTTATTTGAGCTTATGGAAGTCAGGTTTACTATTCTGGCACTTATAATATTAACAGCAGGTTTTATTGTATGGAGGGTTTTAAAATCTACTGTAATCTTTAATCAGTATACACAGCTTCAGAACGCAAAGGAAGAAGCCGAGCGTGCAAGTAAAACAAAATCGAACTTCCTTTCAAATATGTCGAAAGAAATCATAACTCCAATAAATACAATTATGTGCATGAACGAAATGATTCTTCGGGAAAATTCAAAGGATGTACCGAAAAATTACTATTCAGCAATAATGCACTATGGTATGAATATCCGGGAATCTTCAGAATCTCTTTTGACTCTTGTAAATGATCTTCTTGAAATGACAAGAATTGAATCCGGAAAAATTATATTGAGGAAATGCGAATATGATGTACAGAATATTCTGCGTTCTGTAATTATTCCTGTACATCAAAAAATCAATTCAAAGAATCTTAAGTTTGTGCTTTACATAGATCAGATGATACCACGCCGGCTTTATGGTGATATTGGTAAAATCAAACAAATTCTAATGAACCTTCTTTCAAATGCAATTAAATATACAGATGAAGGTAATATTGAATTTAGAATTACAATGGAAGGCCGAACTAATGATACGTGTGACCTTTGCATCAGGGTAAAAGATACCGGAAATGGTATGAAGCCTGAAGTTATGGAAACAGTTTTTGATGCCTACGGGGCTTTTGAAAAAGACGCAAAAGATCTGCATTTAAAGACAGGACTTGGCCTGGATATTTCCAGAAGATTTGCAGATTTAATGGGAGGAGTTCTCGTCTGTACAAGTGATGTAGGCCAGGGCTCTGAATTTATTTTTACACTCACCCAAAAAATAATAGACAAAACACCAGTCGGTATTTTTGAAGAAAACGAAGATATTGAACATATAGGATCTTACACTCCAAAATTTATTGCACCGGATGCAGACATTCTTGTTGCAAGCGAGAACCTGGTGACTCTTACAGTTCTGGATAATCTGCTAAAAGCAACAAAGGTTTTTGTTACCCGAGCAGCCACAGAACAGGCTTTTATTGAGAAAGTCCGTGAGAATTCTTTTAATGTTGCCTTTGTAGATCAGATGCTTTTTGATGAAGATGAAAATGAGGTGGAAGACTTTATTGTAAGAATAAAAGAGATAAACCCGACACTTCCAGTTTATATTATTACAGAAAATACCACTTCAGATGATGAGTTTTATAAACAGAAAGGTTATTATGGAACACTCTCTCTTCCTGTCGATTCTGTGCTTCTGGAAAAAATCATTATGCAGCATCTTCCAAAAACGATGATGGAAATTCCTGAAACAAATCAAAAACCGGAGGCAGAAAATGTTTGAGTTTATTAGAGAGCATCAGTTGAATATTATGCTCTGTCTTTGTGCAGCTTCTGTCACAATGGCAATAATGCTTTTCCTGACGAAATTTCTTTCAAAAAGACGCAAGTGGATTTTAATCAGTATGGAATTAATTGCAACTTTTCTGCTGTTTTTTGACAGACTTGCGTATATATATTCAGGTGATATTAGCTTTACCGGTTATCTGATGGTTCGGCTTTCGAACTTTATGGTTTTCTTTTTGACCAGTTCTGTCATTTTTTGTTTTAACTATTACCTTATTGATTTACTTAATGTGGAAGGTGGTCTCTCTGCTATTTCACGCCGCCTGATTTTTACAGGTTTATCCGGGATTATCGGAATGCTGCTTGCCGTTATATCTGCCTTTACCGGGTTTTATTATTATTTTGATGCTCAGAATATATATCATCGTGGCCCGGGCTTTCTTGTTGCTTACATAATTCCTGTTGTATGTCCTTTGATACAGTTTTCATCAATTGTAAAATACAGAAAGTGCTTCAGCAAGTTTATTGGTACTGCTATTACCCTGTATATTTTTCTGCCGATTGTGACGGGCATTGTTCAGATTTTTACATATGGCGTTTCTATTGTTAATATGACAATGGTTATTGTCTCTGTGTTCATGTACATGTTTTCTTATCTGGATGTAAACTCGGCTGTTGAAAAAGCTCATGAGATTGAGATTCAGTCTTTTAAAGATGAACAGAAAAAGATGAAATCGATTTTTGAACAGGCAGCAGCCGCAATTTCAATTGTCGTGGAAAAAAATAATGGAAATCCGAAGGGGCATTCTGAGCGTACTGCAAATCTTGCCAGGGAACTTGCAAAGAAGGCTGGAAAAAGTGCCGGTGACTGTGATAAGGCCTATTACACAGGATTTCTTTGTGATGCTGGTGCGGCGTCACTTTCATGTATTAAGGCTTATCCATTTTTGGGAGAGATGGCACAGAATGTGGGCAAGCCTTATAGCGAAGCTGTTCCAGAAATTGCAAGAATTATTACAGTTGCAAAAGACTTTGACAGAATGATAAATGATTCTTCTATTCCCCCATTTTATGTTCGTGATTATTTTATTCGCGAGTCTGGCCGAAAGTATGACCCGGTTTATGCAAAATATGCAATTCAGCTTCTGGATTTGCAGACTGCAAGTGGTGTCTTTGAAACAGCGGTGGAAGAACTTGAAACAGAGCTGGAATGCAGGGCATATCGGGATTCAGTTTCGGTAGGAATTGATGTTTTACAGAATGTTACAAATATTAGTTTTGAATGTGAAGCTCTGCCTGCAGATTCCGGAGAGGAGACCTATTTTTCAGCTCCTTCAATTATTCTTTTTGATTCTTCAGACCGGCGTGTTCAAAAAACTAATGAAACAATTAATTTCCATAAGTATCTTGAATATGGAGAAGTATGGTTTGATTCACACTTTATTTCTACGGGTGTCAGAAATATGGAAGTGCGTAATATAGCAGACGGAAATCTTAATCCCGGCATATATAAAATAACAACCAGACGTTATGAAGATCATATTTTAATTCAGATGCAGAGTTCAGAAAAAAAGTTTGATGTAATTGCAGCCCTCCCGAGCGCATCAAAATCTGTTTATCTGGGAATCACCGGCGAAAATGTACATATCAAAAATATTAAAATAGAGCCGACAGATATAATTACATCAGAAAATGATATTCCAAGAATTGCAGAAAAATTGAACTACATAAACAGAATAGAATCTGATGTTCCAAATGTTCAGATTTCTAAACCTCTTGCTGAATTTACAAAAGGTGTAGAAATAAAAGATATCATGAAAATCTATTTTCATACACAGAGTCTTCCGGATGCAAATCTTGTATGGCATTGTCCTTATATACTTCTTTATTATTCAGACGATGGAAAAGTCTATGGAGAAAATTATCGTGAATATGCAATGGTAAAATTTGATGGAGAAGAAAATGGTTCAAATGAGAACGCTGAGAATACATTTTTTATGAAAAAAACAGAGGCTTTTACTAATTGGACAGATTGGGAAGATCTAAATAAAGCCGGTTATGAATGTCAGATTGATTTTTTCAAAAGAGGAAGTGAAGTTACTCTGCGAACGCTAAATAAAGGTATTCTTATTCAAAATACAACAAAAGTAAGAGACGGAACTAAACAGATTTATGTTGCCCTTACAGGAGACCAGGTTGCTCTTACAGATATAAGAATAAGATAATACTGTTGTTTCTTATGTCATAAAAAAACTATGTAAATTTCCATTTCAGTGTTCTGAACATGGCGTGAAAATGCCCTGTTTTTTTTAACATTGAAAAAAATGCATAAAAAGTGTATATTTATACATTATGAAGGAACGACAGTCTCGCCTTAAGGCAATCAAAAATCTTATCAAAAATAACACTATCGAGAGTCAGGATGATTTGCTTTCTCTGCTCACAAAGGAAGGTTACGATGTAACTCAGGCAACACTGAGCCGCGACCTAAAACTATTAAAAGTTGGTAAAGTACCTGATGGCCAGAACGGCTATAAGTACGCACTGCCTGGTGAGGACGAAAATGGTGAAAGCGAGGCGATTTACGTTCAAGACTTTCTTCGCGGTTACGTAAGCATTGATTTTTCGGGAAATATTGTAGTTATAAAAACTTTCCCAGGCCACGCAAACACTGTCTGCAATGCAATCGATAATCTGAACATGGACGAAGTGCTCGGTACAGTAGCCGGCGACAACTGTATGTTTGCCTGCCTGCGCGAAGGCGTAACCGGCGAAGAGTTCATGGAAAAACTTAAGAAGCACATTCCGGGCATTGAGGATTGAAAATAATTTTCAATCCTCAAAACAACCTTGTCAAGGCTTTAAGCGAAGCGTGCCTTGACGAGGTTGTATCGAAGATTAAAAATCAATTAAGCTTTCTGGATTCACCAGCTCATCATTCTTATATACTGAAAGATGCAGAAAAGGTCCCGTTGCTATTCCTGTTGCTCCAACCTTACCAATAGCCTGTTTTATATTTACACGGTCACCGATTTCGCAACTGAACCGGGAAAGATGTGAGTACATGCTTTTATAACCGTCTGTATGCTGGATAATAATATAATTTCCGTCTGACTGCTTAAAACCTTTTTGAATTACGATGCCGTCTGCAATCGGGAAAACCTTAGCTCCTAATTTTGCAACAATATCTGTTCCGTTGTGGAAAAACTCCTTGTCGGTCAGCGGATGAACCTGAGTTCCATACAGCATTGAGGTTTTATACATGGAACGTATGGGACAGTTAAAAACGGTTTTTCCAGAATTATCCTGACTGAAAGTCAGAGTGGAAAAAAACAGAAGTCCTGCAATAATAATAAATTTTTTCATAAGCTGCTCCTTAGAAAACCGCTTTTGCGGCTCTGTATTTTTTTAAGACCTTCCGGGGAAGATTTGACTTAATTATCTGAGGTCTGAATAAAAAACTCAATGCAGAAAAGTGTAAATGTTACTACCCGAACATGAAAATGTTACCAAGGTAACAGAAAAAAACGGCATCTGGATATTTGTTTTTTTAAGAAAAATAAAATAACATAGGGGTATGAGAAAAGTAGAAAGCTTAGAAAACATACTATATTTTTTGATCCGGCTTGCGGCAGCTATTTCTGCAGTAATCATTCTGGGAGTGAACATTGTGCTGCTTTTGCGTGAATACCGTTATGATAAGATTTTTACCAGATTGATTTTAGGGTATCGTTTTATCTGTACGATAATGACGGAATTCTTTCTTATCATTTTTATTATTTTCCCATATAAATTTGAAGCTGTTGCAGTATTTGCTTTTTTGTATACGGGAGTGCTTTTGTATGCAGATCCATTAAATCCCTTATCTGTGCTCATTTATTTTCTGGGAATTGTTTCGCTTTATATTCGTGGTCTGCTGAAGAAAAAAAGGCTGCTTAAAAGCTGTTTGATTTCGACTGGCATTATTGTAATTCTTTTTTCTAACATTCGCTACGGATGGTTTTTCTTTCTGGAGGATTTTGAAAATAAGATTATTTGCTGTACTGTGTGTATGCTGATTTTTATGTTTATTGTAATGGAAAAGAATAAAGTGAAGCAGAATAATTGTGTACTTGATCTAACTCTCTTTCCTGACCTGACGCAAAGAGACAGGGAATGGATTGAAATGGCTTTGTCCCAGGAAAAATATGATACAATAGCCAGGCAATACAATCTTTCTCCAAATTATGTAAAAAACAGAATGCGGATAATTTTCAAGATTCTTGAAGTTCCCGACAGGCTTGCATTGATTGCAAAATATAGTGGATATGATGTAAAAAAATAAGAAGAAGTGAATTTTTTATATTCTCTTTTAACTGTTGTTATAATTGCCTTTTTAAGTTAAAGTTATGACATGCAGTTTACAAGTACACGTAACAATAATTTAACGGTGAGTTTTTCTCAGGCAGTCAGGGATTGTATTCCTGACGATGGCGGTGTTTTTGTGCCTTCTTCCATTGAGGACATGCGCCGCTGGATTTATTATATTGATGAAACTACGCCCTTTGCTTCTATTGCGGGCTCTCTGACTTCGGCTCTTATGCACGAGGAATTTTCTCCAATTATTTGTGAGACTATTGCGACGGCGGCTTTCCCTACAGAGCCTGTTGTGCGCCAGCTGGACGGCAGTCTTTTCATGACGGAGATGTACCACGGCTTTACCGGCTGTCACCGCGACTATGGCGTTTCCTATCTGGTGTCGTATCTGGAAACTACTTTGCAGCTCAAGGGCGGTAAGGCTGTCTTTGTTGATTTTACTCATGGCGGCCTTGGAGCCTTGATGTCGCGGATTTTGAAAGGAAAGAAAAACATTAAGGCCGTACTGGTTTACAAAAAGGGAACTGTTCGCGGCTTAGATGAGGAAAGTCTTGCATGGAACGGTGGAAATATTTACCCGGTAGAAATGGAAGGAAGTGAGGCAGAAATCAAAGCCGCTATTTCCGAGATTTTTTCCGACCGCGAGTTTGTTCAAGCTAATGGACTCACTGTGGCTAACACAACAAATGTCTGCCGTCTGCTCGGCCAGATTTTCTTCTTTCCTTATTCCTTTGCTCAGGTAAAAAATAAGTTCAACGGCGAATTCTATTATGCCATGGGGGCCGGTAATTATGGTTCTCTGATGGCGGGGCTTTACAGCTGGCGTTTTGCGCTTCCTGTGAACGGCTTTTATGTTCCGTCGACGGCTGCTCTGGCCCGCAGTGCAAGCGGTGCTCCTGTCCTTCTGGATTCACTTGTTGATTTGAAAGCCCGCGGAGAAGCAAATCCTGCAGTGCCTGCAAATCTTGAACGCCTTGAATCTTTCTTTGGTAAAAACGAAATGATGATGCGAAACTTCATATATCCTTGTGATGTAAGTGAAGCTCAGCGCGATGCTGCTGCCAAAGAGCTTTATATGAAGTACGGCATTTTTGCAGACAAGGAAACCGCCAGCGCCTATGCAGTGGTGAAGGAAAACAGCTCCGAGGTTTACGATGAGGACGGTGCCTTTATCCTCTGCGCCTATAATCATCCATCCCTTTCTTCTGACTACTGCCGCCACGTTATTGGTGAAGCACCTCAAATGCCGGAAGAAATTAAAGCTAGTTTTGTGCCGGTAGAGTTGAAGCGACCTGTTATCAAGAGTGTTGATGAACTTAAAAAGATTGCTGCAAGTTTATCCTAAATATTTTTTGTCATATTCTGAAATCGGAATCGGTTTACTGTAATAATAGCCCTGAATAATTTCACAGCCCAGGTCGCGCATACGGTCAACCTGATTCCGGCTTTCAGCACCTTCGGCAAGACAGACAAAGCCCAGTTCTTTCGCCAATTTTATTATGTGACGAATAACGATAATATCTTCCTTTTGTTCATTCTCGGTTGCAACATTATCTACAAAGCTCTTGTCAATCTTAAGCGTATCGATAGGCATTTTTGTGAGAAGCGAAAGGGAAGAGTATCCGGTTCCAAAATCATCCATGGAAATCTTAAAGTCACGATTGCGCAGCTCCTGGAGCACACTTATCATGTGTTCCATGTTGTCGTAGGAGGCGCTTTCTGTAAGTTCAAAATCAATAAGTTTATGGTCTATTTCATACTGGTCTACAATGCTTACAAGATTATCAATAAGCTTTTCATCGTCCAGGCGGCTGCGGGAAAGATTTACAGAAATTGGGTAAAGAGGCTTTCCTTCGGATTTCCATTTCGCAAGAGCCTGACAAACCTTTTTCAGAACAAGGTCATCAATTTTTGCAATTGAGCCGTCTTTTTCGAAAAAAGGAATAAAACGGTAGGGTGACAAAAATTCCTTGTTTTTATAGTTCCAGCGGATTAAGGCTTCGGCACCTTTTATTTTCTCTTTCTGAATGTCAAACTTTGGCTGCAGATATACAAGGAATTCATCTTCTTCAATTGCAGTTTCCACATAGGCCTTTATATAGTTGCCCCAGGAAAGGTTGTCGTGCATTTCGTCTGTGTAGACAATGATTTCAGTTTTTTTCTGATTTGTAGCAAGGGCCTGAGCCATCTTCGCAAAATCTGCAACCCGGTTACCGGAAAGCATTGCCCTCTGCATAGGAACAAGACCGCATTTGTAATAAATTCTGTAATTAGGATCTTCTTCCAGAAAAGAAAGTTTATCAAAAAAATCTCTGAGTTTTTGAATCAGTTCAGTCTCGGGCATATCTTTAAGAAGCATTGCAAAATTATCATTATGACAGCGGCCGCTTGCAAGAATAAAATCAGATTCTTTTATTGCCTTTTCAATATTAGTTAAAACTTTGTTGGCTGCAATATGGCCATAGGCTTCATTTATAACGCGGAATTCCTTTATATCAAAATGAGCAAAAGCATAATCTTTTATTCCCTTGTCTGCCGGCACTTCTAGATAAGCCTCCAGATGATTCCAATTGTAGTTACCGGTGATTAAATCTGTAAAGGCAGATTTGTAAAGTGATTCTTTTTCAAATTTTGAGAAATCATCATTTATAATATAAAGTGCTCTGTCATTATAAAGCTTCCATTCATAAAGAATCCGGTTCTTTTTATATCCATGAAAAATACTTATAACTTTTGCATCTTCTTTTATACAAAGGTCGCTGTAAGGTCTGTGAGCGTTATCTTCTTTTGCAATATCAGAGAACAGTTCTTTTATAAAGAGATAACTAATTTCAATATCATCATCAATTTCTATAGAATAAAAGAAGGCTGCATCGAGTGTGATTGTTTTGAGATCTTGAGGATACTGCACCCGAGTATCGTTAGCCCTAAATTCAATTCCAATTACTTCTTTTTCAAGTTCAGCGATAAAAAAGACTCCCGGATAATCATAAGTTCCAAAAGCATTTGAGTATTTTGCAATTTGTTCGGGTATGTGACCGCTATAAAAGGCTCTGATTTTTTCCGGAGTAGCTTCGGTATAATAGAGAATTCTACTTGGCTTAAATAACTGATTTAGTTTATTTATAAACATATAATAATGATAACACAAAAAAATAGTGAATGCTACTTTTTAAAAAGGAGATTTGTTCTATTTTTGTAAATCTATGTTATTTGTTGTACTGTTAGCCCGGAGTATGATGACGCCATGAAAAAGAAGAATCTTGTAAAGCGCATTTTGATGTCGCTTTTTGGTGTAATTATTTGTGCCATAAGTGTTGGTATTTTTAAGATTGCTGCTCTTGGCGTGGATCCATTTCAGTCTTTTATGGCTGGCCTGGATGCCCTTGTGTCAATTAAGTTTGGAACTTTATATGTGATTGCGAACGCAGTGCTTTTTATCTTTATGCTGATTTTTGACCGACATTACATTGGCATTGCAACTTTTATCAATTTGTTCCTGCTTGGCTATATCACTCAGTTTACCTACGAGTTTTTGCAGACAGTGATTGTTGAGCCTGCAATCTGGGTGCGTGTTGTCTGCCTTGTTGTGGGCGTTGTGATTATCTGCTTTGGTTCGGCTTTTTATATGACTGCCGACCTTGGAGTTTCAACTTACGATGCAGTTGCCCTGATTATCGTGAATACCTGGAAGCGCGGAAAGTTCCAGTATGTGAGAATCATTACAGATGTTGTCTGCGTACTGCTTGGTGTTGCTCTCTTTTTGATTTCGGGCGGAGCTGCGAGAGATATCATCACAATTGCCGGAGTTGGAACTATAATTACCGCATTTTTTATGGGCCCGCTCATCGAGTTCTTTAATGTACATTGTGCAAGACCGATTTTGAATAAGTAATTTGGAGGAAATAGAAATGAACGAAACTTTGAAAGTTTTAGAGACCCGTCGCAGCTGCCGCAAATTCAAAAACGACATGCTCCGCGAAGACGACTTGAACGCAATCATCCGTGCCGGAACCTTTGCGCCAACCGGAATGAACAAACAAACCCCAATCATCATCGCCGTTACAAACAAAGAACTTCGTGACAAAATCAGCGAAGAAAACAGAAAGATTGGCGGCTGGAACGAGGGCTTTGATCCATTCTACGGAGCCCCTGTAATTCTGATAGTTCTCGCTAACAAGGGTGAGAGTCCTAATTACATTTACGACGGATCTCTTGTTATGGGAAATCTTATGAATGCCGCTGAGGCACTGGGAATCGGCTCAATCTGGATTCACCGCGCAAAGGAAGAGTTCCAGAGCGACTTCGGAAAGAAGCTGCTGTCGGACCTGGGTATCGAAGGCGACTTCGAAGGAATCGGCCATGTTGCCCTGGGCTATGTGGATGAAGGTGGCGTAAAGCCTGCAGCGCCACGCAAAGAGAATTATGTATATTGGGTGAGATAAAAGAGACAAAATTGAATGTCGATTAAATTATTGACATTTATCATTTATATGGTATATTAAAAGTAAAGGAACACCACAGAGGTGTGGCAGTCTCCTTTTGGCATTTGTTAAAAGCCTACTCGGTTTAGCGACACGCGGGTAGGCTTTATTTTTTTGTTTTCTACAAGATTACTTGAAGAGAGCGAGTGCATTTACAAGCAAAGTCAGAACAGCAATAACAATGATTGCTTTTTCATAGTTTGTCATGTCTGCACAATCTCCCATCATATTAAGATTAGGAGACAGCCACCCTTTCTACGGTGTTCCAATAAATTAATTATACTATTATAAAATTGAGTAGTCATTTATTTTAGTATATGTATAGTAAAAATCTGTTGATATGTTTACTTATTTAATAAGGAAATCTCTAATCATTGAACTGAATTCTTTCGGCACTTGTATTTGTGGTGAATGGCCGCAGCCTTCAAGCAGCTCTAGTTTTACTTCCGGGGCTGTGAGACTCTTTACGTAATCTTTTACAAGTCCCACCGGACAGATCCAGTCGCAGGAGCCGGAAATCAGGAGAAGAGGCATCTGGTAATTGTCGGACGCTTCCAGTGCATTGAAATTATTCATATATTCTTCGAGTGGGGAAATCAATTCAATAAAGCGGTTCAGGTTGAAGATCTGCATGAAGTACCAGCGCATGTCGTCAATTCCGGCAATAGGGCTTGTCAGGGCTGCGAAAACTGTATGGTCCTTCGTGATTGTCTGCGGATGATAAGGGCTGACAAGCTGTCTCAGAGCAAAGAGATTTTGAAGACTCATATCTGCCATAAAGTTTTTGAAGGCGGTCTCGAGTACTGTTGTGTTGTCACCTCTGCTGCGGGCAATGTTCAGGGCGTCTTCATAAGAATAAACCTCTCCTGCATAATTCCTTTCGTTTACGCACTGGCCAACCCCAATATAGGCCGAAACTTTTTCGGGGTAGGTGAGCGCATATCTGCTTCCAAGCATTGTGCCGTAAGAGTGGCCAAGAATGATTACCTGCTTTTGATTAAAGCGCTGGCAGAGATAATCGACAAGGGCATCAAGGTCAGCTAGTTGCTTTTCAAAAGACAGGCTTTTATTGTCCGGGTCGGTTGTCGCATTCGGATAATAGGAGCGACCGCCGCCCCTCTCATCCCAGCAGACAATAGTAAAGTCATCTGTAAGTAAATCCTGCCAGTAGTAATCAACGTAAGTTGTAGGAGCGCCGGGGCCGCCGTGCAGCGAAATGATAATCGGGTTTTCTTTTGATTTGCCTGCGATGGTGATGTATTCTTTCTGGTCTGTCAGCTGCAGATAGAGCTGCTCGTTTACACCATCTTTATAGCTGACAGCCCTCTTAATCTGATTGATGTTTCGTCCGGCAATGAAGAAGGTGAAAGAGCCGCAAACAAGAATCGCAAGGACAATGCCAAGACCCTTCAAAATACAAAGAGAGATTCTGACGACTGGTTTTCTTTTTGCGGGAGCCTCGTAAACTTCTTTTTTGTGCTGAAGATGAATACCGATGTGACCGACACCGAGTATGTAAGAGCCGACTAACATCAAAATATTTCCACCGTAGATTCCAAGAAGGAAGAAAGCAATGACAGGCAGGGTAGCACCGGCAACCGGAATTCCAAGAATGCCCCTGTAAAAATCCTTCA
>CAMNBC010000037.1 GCA_946532115.1 uncultured Treponema sp. | reverse complement strand
AGAAGAAGCCTCTTAATCCGGTCTTTGTTGATTGTACTGCAAGCTATGATTTGCCTGAGCGCTACCTTGACATCCTCAATGCCGGTATGAGTATTGCAACTCCTAACAAGCGCGCAAACTCTATGGATATTAAGTTCTACCACGAGCTCCGCCGCACAGCAAACAAGATGCACCGCCGCTTCTTGTATGAGACAAACGTTGGTGCTGGACTTCCTATTATCGATACATTGCAGAATCTTTATAAATCTGGTGATAAGCTTGAAAGCTTTAACGGAATTATGTCTGGTTCTCTTTCATACATTTTTGGAAAACTCGACGAGGGAGTTCCTTTCAGCAAGGCTGTTCTTGAAGCAAAAGAACTGCGCTACACTGAGCCGGACCCACGCGATGACTTGAACGGAATGGACGTTGCCCGCAAGGGACTTATCATTGCCCGCGAATCTGGTTACGACATTGAGCTTTCTGATATTCAGATGTTCAAGGTATTCCCGGATTCCTTTGATTCAAGCGGAACTGTTGAAGAGTTCTTGAAGAAGCTTCCTGAAGTTGATGATTACTTTGCAAAGAAAATTGCCGACCTCAAAAAGAAGGGTAAGGTTCTCCGCATGGGAGCAACAATCAAAGACGGTAAGGTTAGCGTTGGTATGATGGAAGTTGGCCAG
Organism: uncultured Treponema sp.; assembly: GCA_946532115.1. Classification (GTDB taxonomy): domain Bacteria; phylum Spirochaetota; class Spirochaetia; order Treponematales; family Treponemataceae; genus Treponema_D. Next base: position 16,779 of record CAMNBC010000037.1, on the reverse strand, counting down.
GACGATCCACTTTACAGCGTAAAGGGTGGTGAAAACGCCTTTGTATTCTACACAGAGCGTTACCAGCCGATTCCTTTGACTGTCCGCGGATACGGTGCCGGTGCAGGAGTTACTGCTGCCGGAGTATTTGGTGATATTTTGAGAACAGTTAGCTTTAACCCGGAGCGATAGCGCTGACGCGCAGGTTTTAGGTATTAGGTTTTAGGTGCTAGGTAGGAGGGGGAAGTCTCCCCCTCGCTTCAGCCCGCACGCGGTCTTCTGCTACCCCCTCTGCGGGGCACATCCCCGCAACTCCCCTAGAACCTAAAACCTAGAACCTAGAATCTGCTACTTTGGAGTGTAATTATGGAAAAATATGTATTAAGCGTTTTAGTAGAAAATAAAACCGGTGTACTTAGCCGTGTGTCTGGGCTTTTCAGCCGCCGCGGATATAACATTGACTCTCTTACAGTTTGTGCGACTAACAATCCTGAACAGAGCCGTATGACAATTGTTGTAAAGGGCGATGAGCATATTCTTGACCAGATTCAAAAGCAGCTTGCCAAGCTCGAAGAAGTAATCGCAATCAAAAAGTGCGAGTCTTCCAGCTCAGTGCAGCGCGAGATGTCTCTTATCAAGGTTCGCGCCGAAGCCAGCAACCGTGGAACAATCATCGAGACCGCCGACATTTACAAGGCGCGCATCGTAGACGTTAGTCTTGAATCTGTAATCATTGAAATTACCGGAAGCGAGGAAAAGGTAGAAAGCCTCCTGCGCCTGCTAGAGCCTTATGGAATCCTCGAGTATGTAAGAACAGGTCTCACTTCTCTTGATAGAGGTTCGGGAGTTATGTGAGAGACCCTGAACCCTGAACTTGTTTCAGGGGCAGGGCGACAGAGTTGTGTCATGCTGATCCTGAAACAAGTTCAGGATGACATTTCAGCATCTATTTCAACTTACACCACACAGACTTAGAAATACTTTTAGCGTGCGGACCTTCGTCCTGCACAATACCAAGCCGGAAGACCTTAAGCTGTCTTACCGGCTTTTCTTTTAGTGCCGATATTTCCGACTCTGTAAAATTTTTACCCTTATGTAAACAAACTAACGTTAGTTTGGAAACAATTTCACAATCATTGAATTGAATCCGTACTTTGCAGTTCACGGAATCTGCTTCCACACACAATTCTTCTACCTGGACTTGTCTTATCTGAGACTTTGCTTTCAGTTCAATTTCCCCAAGTTCAATCCATAGTGGAACCTGACTGTATATAATTCTTTCTTCGCAAAAAAGTGCTGCAATCAATTCCTTTTGCAAATCAGCGAAAAAAAGTTCATCATTCGGATGCATAATCAGTACAGTCATAAGGGGAGTATAACTTTTTTTATTTATTTGGTATAGTTTTAAATATGAAGTTGCCTAAGTTGAATCTAAAATTACCAGAATTAAAGATAGAATTGCCGGAATTACCAAAGCTTACGAAAACTCAAAAACTCCTTTCTATTGCAATCACTGTTTTTCTTCTGTTAGATATAACTGCCGGAATTATTCTTTTAGTAAATAAAGATAAGTCTGCAGTGCGGCTTGTATGTGGCAGTGAAAATACATCCCGCCTTTTTTCTTTAGATTCAGCTGCTTCAAAAGGAACAATCAAAGAGGATGGTTACGCAAACTTCAAATTTACAAAAGCACAGAAAGAATATTTTTATAAAACCTATCGTGAAAATGGAACTGTAGCACTTACAGTGTGTCTTCAGCTGATGCCTACAAAAAAACAGAAGGAACAGCTTGAACTTTCTGATGGAACAGAACCTGTTTTTCGCTATGGATTTTTAGGTGAAGAAGATTTTACAATTGAAGGAAAATTCCTGAGAAAAAAATATCCCGATACAAGACGTATACAGATTCAGGGAGATGAAAGAAAAGCCCCTGAACTTTTTGATATTTCTTTTGCCGTTCAGAAAAATGAAAATATTGAAAAATACATTCCAAAGGGCTTTTTCATTTATTCAACAGTACGCTGCAGGATTATTGCGGCTTGTGTAGTACCAGCTGAAATTGGTTATGATTTAACTTCAGAGATTCCTTTTTATGGATTTGCCTGTAACGGCGGTATAGTAAATTTTGAAAGCAGGGGATTTGATTTTTCTGGAAGTTCAATGGTGTTCCCTGTACAGAGTAATGCAAAACAGACAATGCCTGAATACAGAGTTCTGCTTTCTCAAAATCCTGAAAATAAAACAACACGAGAGCACTCTGTTCGTGTTCAGATGAATGTTGGTGGTGAAAAGTTATACATTAATAATGTAACTGCCGCCCGCGAAATAATAATTCCCGTCGCTGCGCTCAACACCCCGTTCTCGCGCACCGAATTTGTGGAAAACGCCGAATGTGTAGACTCTCTGATTATGCGCGGAACAAATGCGGTTGCCACACTTCGTGGTTCAGTCGACACTGCCGGTGTGGGGGGCGGAGCCGCACAAAGTGCCTCCACCACACTAAGTGCCACAGCTACCCTCAATCCCGAACCAGATTTTGCCTATGAAGTTCTCGAACCAATAAGAACTGACCCGGGCTTAATCCTCAATTATAAAACTTCCCAGTGGCGCACCGCAGACTATGAGATTTACGAGTGGGACCGCTTTCCTCAAATCCTGTTTTTTGATACCCGCAATTACGAAGTACAGGATAAACTTTTCCGCAGACTTGCATTCTTTGTAGAAAAACAAGGGTACAAAGGCCGTCTCCTTACAAACGAAGAACTTGGCGATATGCACGGTTACAATGCTCACGATTACAGTGCACAGTCTATGGCAAATTTCTTCAATAAGGCAACAGAACTTAATTTTAAGTTAAATGAAGAAGAACTTCTCCTTAAACGCATTCTGATTCACAATGGACTTTTAGAGGATGACGGTTTTTACGTTAAGGCAAATGAGGGTGGGCTTGTTTCAATTTCACGAGAAACTCCGGCCTGGAGCAGAACAAACCTCTTAGCTCACGAAGGCTGGCATACAATTTTCTTCCGCGATGCAGAGTTCCGTAATTTTGTTTCTGCCGTTTATTATACCTTTGATCAGACTTCCCGCGACTTCCTGATTGATTACTTTAAGTCTCAGCCAAGTCTTGGTTACGATGTTAATGATGAATACCTTATGCACAATGAGTTCATGGCTTACATAATGCAGCAGAGACTTTCTGAAGTTGCAAATTATTTTGTGCATCTTGCAAACCGCGGTACGGTAATAAAGTTTACTCCAGACCTTGCTGCCTACATCCGTAAGACAGAAGGCCGTGGTTTTGAAGATGCTGCAAATGCGTTGAATGATTTTGTATTCGATAAATACGGAATTGTCTGCGGAAACATAGCGTTAGTTAATAGATAAAATGTCATCCCGAACTTGTTTCGAGATCTATGCCATGAGATGCTGAAACAAGTTCAGCATGACGTACAATTCCTAGTTTCGCATCCTGTCATTCTGCGGACTTGGAATCATTTTCTTAAAGTCTGCAGTAAATGCCTTTACAGCGCCGAGGGTTGTCGGAGGTCCGTGTCCAGGCATAAGAATGACATTATCCTGCTGTGAAAAAATTTTATGGTCAATATTTGATTTTAAGATATATTCTGAGTGACTTGAGTTAGTGCTGCCTATCTCACCGGCAGAAAGAATATCACCAGTGAACATAACGTTTCCAATTTCATAAACAACAGAGTCTGAAGTGTGACCTGGTACAGACATATAACGTACAACCATTTTTGCAAGTTTAATTTTTCCGTCTCCGGAAATTACTGTTGTTTTTTCTCCTGCAACTTCCCAGTCTGCAGCAAGAATTTTTGGCGAATAGATTTTTTGAAGTGTCCGCAAACCGCCAACGTGTGAACCATGGTTATGAGTAATTAAAACTGCGACCAGTTTTAGATGGTTGTCTTCAATGCGGGAAATAATTCCTTCTGTAATTTTTCCCGGATCAATTATGATTGCTTCTGAGGTCTTTTCATTTACTACTATATAGCAGTTGGAAAATCCACCGACGTTTAAATTGAAGTAAACTTTCATACGTGGTCTCCATCTACAATAGAATTTCCAAAAGAAAGATCCTGTTCAAGCGGAGTTTTTCCTTCCGGAGTAAAAAGTGCTTCGCGGGTGTTTGACATTTTGAAGGAAACATTTGTTCTCTTTGAATCGTAAAATAAAGTTTTTTTTAAGTTACAGTTTCTGAACGAAGTGTCTATCAAAGTTGCGGCAATAAAACGGGAATTAAAAAGATCTGAATCATCAAAAGAAGACTGGTATGCTTTAATTCCATTAAAATTACACTGAATTATATCGCTGGAGGTAAAGAGAGTATGCGTAAAGCTTACTCCAGAAAAAGATGTAAAAAGCGAATTACTTTTAATAAAGCTGCAGTCGCTGAACATTGCAAAATCAAAAATGCACATATGCAGTACTACGTTGCTTGAGCTGATGTTGCTGAAGGTGCAGTTTGTAAAAGTACAGCCATAAAATTTTTTATTTGAAATATCTACATCTGAAAAGAAAAGTCCGCTTACGTTTAAGCCTACGATTTTATCGTGTTCATCAATATATTTATAAATCTGTTCTTTGAATTTTCCGGGATCTGGAATATGGTCGAGGCAGTAATTTTTGTCGTCGCTGATGTTTCCATTTTCATCAAAAGTGGAGAGGGCAAGGTTGCGGCAATAATGTACAAGACACTTATTCTGCGTGAACATAATTTTATTATAGTAGAAAGTTATAAAAAATGATACTATATAATTATGATTTGCTGGAAATGCCGTAAAGAAATAAATATTGAAAAGCCTGTGCGTGGCGATGAATGTCCTTTGTGTCATGCAGATTTACATGTGTGCCGCGCGTGCGAATTTTACGAGAGCGGGGCTCATAATGATTGCCGCGAAAGCTCTGCAGATATGGTAACTGACAAAGAACGTGCAAATTTCTGCGATTATTTCCGGTCTGCAAAAAGTATAACCGGTAAGCCGGGCAATGACAAAGCTTCTGCTGCCCGCGATGCTTTTAATGCGTTATTTAACTAATATGACTGACTTTGTTTTTATTGATTCCGGCATTGGTGGCATTCCTTACATGACAACGCTCCTCAAACGTGCACCAGAGACAAACTGCATTTATGTAGCTGATTCTGCAAATTTTCCTTATGGAGAAAAGTCGCACGAGCAGGTTGTTGAATGTGTAACGGAACTTGTTCAGAAAATACAAAACCGTTTTGAGCCTGCGGTAATTGTTGTTGCCTGCAACACAATGAGCGTAAATGCCCTTGATGTTTTACGTACCCGTTTTCCCGCTATTAAATTTGTGGGCACGGTTCCTGCAATTAAGCTTGCGGCAAGTGTTTCTAAAAAACGCTGCATCGGGCTTCTAGCAACTCATGCTACCTGCGAAAATCCATATAATATTGAACTCAAAAATAAGTTTGCCACTGACTGCAAAATTGTAAATCGTCCGGACCCGGAGCTTATTTCGTTTATAGAACACAATGCCTTTACTGCCACCCGCGACCAGTGTTTAAAAGCTGTTAGGCCTGCGGTGGAGTTTTTCCGTGAGCAGAATTGCGATGTTGTGATTCTTGGCTGCACTCATTTTTTGAATTTTACAGATGTTTTTGAAGAAGCCTGTACCCCGGATATTAAGGTTGTAGATTCAGTGGATGGCGTAGTACGGCATGCCTTAGAAGTTCACGAAGGGGGCGTTACGGGGGGCGAGCCACCCGTTAGAAGGGGTAGCGAGCAACGAAGTGCGAGCGAGGGGGAGACTTCCCCCTATAAAGCATCATTATACGTCACCGGTTTTTCTGATGATTCTGAAAAAAAACAATATGAAACCATCTGCTCGCGTTTTGACCTGAATTTTAAGGGTACACTCTAATTCAGATTTTCTTTCTTCTTTATTTTCTTGAAATATTGCAATTTTGTTATATAATCAAGATGGGGAGAAAATCTGTTTTTGGAGTGGAATATGAAAAAAAATATATTTTTGCTTCCAGTTATTTTTTTGACATCTGTTTTCTGTTTCTGCGCAATTTCATGTAGTTCCGGATTTATTGATGAAAAGGGACAAGTAAACATTACATTTTCTGAGTCATCACTTCGCAATCTTATGGCTCGCGGCGCAATTTCTGAATCTGCTGCAAAAAATCCTTTTAATGATTCTGATTTATTGTCTGATTTTCCAAACAAACCAAAAATTGAATATCAGTTTTATGGGTGTGAAGGTCAAATAACTGACTTAGAGGATTTTAATGAGGATGATTTTGATATTGACAATGCTTATGTTCTAAATTTTTATAAAGATTCTACTTATGAGGTTTATTCCAGCTCAATTTTGAATGAACTTGCCGATGAGCAGGAGGCTTTAATTAATGGGATTCCTGAAAAAGAGCTTTTATCAAATCCTGATTTTCTGGAAATGCTAAACGACCCTTTTGCTTTTTATGAACAAGCTATTGTTTCAAAGGGAAACTGGTCTAAGTCTGGCAATTTAATTTCCATTTCAGAAACTTATTTTTATGATTTGCAGACAGGAAGCCTTAGTCAGTCAGCAAGTCCTTTGGCTATAAACATTTCGCTTGATTCTCTATTCTTTAATATAAGAAGTCAGTCGGGAGTTTCTCTAACCTTTTTTAATGAGTCTCTAATTAATTTGCTGGATGATGAAGTTGAAAACTCTGATGATAAGCAAAATACTGAAGAAACGACGGAGTCTCAAGAAAATTCTGATAAGAATTTATCAATTGTCGTTACTTTAACTGCCGGTGATAAGAATTATGAAAAAACTATTGTTGTAAAAGAAACTGATTTACACGGCAGTAAGTCCATATCGTTTAATAATCTGACAGTAGGTCTTAACGCAAAAGTAACGATTGTTGTATATGAGGTACAATCAGACGGTGAACAAACCGAATATGCAAAGGGCGAAAGCAATGACTTTGTAGTTCAAAGCGGAATTAATACAACTACCATAAAAATAAAGAAAGTTGTGTCAGACGAAAAGGAGCCGGAGGTAGATCCTAAGCCGGATAAAGAAGATGAGGATGCCACTTTTAATTTTTCAATTAAAGGATTGGATAAAAATGATGTTACAGATTTAAACGGCAATATTTGTAAGGTTCATATATATGCTGTTAAGGATGCATTGTTGAGAACGGCTCTAACTACTACACTTGATGCTGATTTCCTTACAGATGATAAGAAGGCTGAAATCCTGATTCCTATAATTGAAGCCTGTCAGCTTACAAAAATTACTACTTTTAATCCAAATAATCCTTCTAATAACAAAGAAATTGTCTCTGTAGATGATAGCGGCAACATCCTTTGGAAAGGTGATGCTGATTTAGGGCTGGAAGATAACACTTCTTATGGTGTATTGGCAACAATATACTTCAGTACAGCAGAAAATAGTGGTTTTTATGAATGCTGCGTAGGCTATACAGATAATCTGAGTTATTCTTCAGAAAAAAATAAAATTGAAATCAATGTGAAGAATATGGATCTTCCTTGCAATATTTATTTCTATCGTGATGATAAACTTGATTTACAGAGTACTGTAAGAACTTCTATTTCGGATCTTAGAGTTTTAGATAAAGAAGGAAATATCGTTGACTCCGTATTAACAGAACTTTATGTTGCTTCGGAAGAAAAAATAGATGCTCTCGAAAATGAAGGGTATATTGCTGATAAAGATAAAGAACCTGTTTTTTCTTTTATGAATGGAGTTCCTTATGTAAACTTCTTCTATAAAACTAATACTATTGATAAGGAAGAGGAAAAACAAAATACATCTGCAGGTCTTGATGTAAATCTTGAAGAATCAACTTCAAATGTTAGGGTTCTTGAACTTAATACATACGGTGGTAATGGTGTTCGTAATGAAGATGACCTAGGTCAACAATTCACAAAAGTTTCTATTAAGGATGCACCAGACCTCAGTGGTTATACACTTATTTGGAAGATTGATGGCATAGAAGAGCCAGAAAGAGGTACTGAATTGAATGTTTATGAAGCTTTGTTTTCAAGCGGAATTCATAAAGTTTCACTGCTGGCGGTAAATGCTGAAGGCACTTCTTTCTATGAAGGCGAAACTCTTATCTCTATTACAAGAAACCTAGAAGAGCGTATAGTCTTTATTTCTACGGACCGAGGCCTTGAATTCAGAATTAATAGATTTACAGATGATGTTTCTTTTGAACATGTTGAATTAAAAGATGAAGCAAGTGGAATTTCTGTTACTACTACTTTTGAAAATTCTCTAAGTGGCTGGCGTGGCTACTGGCCTTTCGTTGAGCCAAATAAAGAATATACCTTTATTCTGCATGGAAAGATTGGAGATGATACAGAGCTTGTTGACCGAAAACTTGATCCAGTGATTTATAAGGGAAATCGAAATACTCCTGTTACAGATTTTATGAAAAGATATATTAGCAGCTATGAAAGGACTGAAAAAGAGCTGATGCTTTCTAGTGGAGCCACTGGTTATGCTTGTGTTACCTATAGGCAGTCTTCTCAAAAAGAGCTTTCAAATATCTTTAGAGAAATTACTGATATAGAAGTAACAAAATCCAGCCTTAATTTTAATCTCTTCCAGGTTGATAATCCGGCTGGCTGGATATGGTATATGGACAATAATTATTCTTCTTACGGATTTATTCCAGAAGAAATGAATGAATATGACATTATAGGCAGCTTGCCGGAAACAGATTGGGGCAGAAACAATGCCTTAAGTCATTTGGAAAATGGAGTCAAAATTCTGGTAACTATGTATCCGGCTTTTGTTTTGAATGGTGATAAAAATCAGTATTTTAAACTTCCTGATTTACACTCAAATACTGTAGAGTTTAGCAAATAAAAGAAGGTGGTGATGAATATGAAGATTATGAAAAAGATATTTTATGTATTTGCTTCAGCTGCCTTGCTTACAATTGTTTCCTGCAATGGAAGCTTAAATACTAATAATGATGCTGGTAAAGCCTATATCAGTTTCGAAGCAAATCTTAGCCGTGCTGTAGTTTCTCCAGACACAATTGATGAAGCTGCTGTAAATAAAATAGAGCTTACAATAGACAGCATTGCCGAAGATGGCAGCTTGAGTCCGGTAAGCTTTGAAGATAATACCTGGGATTCGCTGGAAGATTTTCGTAAAACAAGCCTTGAAGTTGAACCGGGTAAATATAATTTTTACCTGAATATCTATGCAGAAGGAGCTCTTTCAGACTTGAAGAAGGTTCAGTCTGGTAAAATCGAAAACAAAGAAATAGTTGCAGGCAATAATACTTTGCTTTTTTCTACTTCTTATGTAGATAAGGGAGAGTTGTATTTGACCTGGGGGTGTGAAAATACCTCTGATTCTCCTTGCCCTGCAAATCATGCTTACGGACATATTAAAAAGGGAACAAATTCTGAAGACGGTTATTATTTTGTTCTGGAAAAGGAAGATATAGATGGCAAGAGAGTTTTCTCATTTAAAAAGCCAGAAATTGATGCTGGTAATTATGTTCTTGATGTATGGTTTTATGATGATAAATATAATAACCGGGATCAAGGAAAAAATCTTTTAGCCTCGGATCATGTTCTTGTCCAGATAAACGGCTATAAAACTGAAAAACATTTTGAAGTAAATATTTACAATGAATATAGAGACGGAAATGATATAATTCCAACAGAAGGAAGTATAAGTGGAGAAAACGGGCTTGTAAATATTCAGATAGAGGAAGCTGGCGGCCGTTTGTTTATGAATGAAGCACTTTTCACACTCTGTGCAAAAGATGCCGATTCCCATCTTGTAGAAAGCTCTGTTGATGACTGGACTGTAAAGGTTCTTTACAGTGGAACTGATGTTGGGGAATTCCTTGGAAGTCCTGTCTATGAACTTGTTGCAGATAATGAAAATCCAGGAAAGCTAAAATTGAGCCTTAAGAACCTTGAATGTGGCGGCTACTATCAAATCTTTGCAAATTTTAATAAGAACGGTTTTGTTTCCAGCAAGACTATTGATGTGCTTATTGAAGATATGGAAGTCGTGAGATTTGATTATAGTGCAGAAGGGGCTGATTTTAACGGAATTAATAATACAATAACAGAAAAGATAACGGCTGGCAGTACTCCTGTTTATTTGGGCTTGTCAGGTGCGCTTACAGTAGAACAGTTTACTGCGTTATGCAACTTAGTTAACTATTCAAATGTAACTCTGGAAGTCGATTTTGGCTATATTACTGGTATTACAGAAATTGGTCATGCAGCGTTTACAAATCCAAAAATTGTTGCATTAAGATTACCTGATACAGTTACAACGCTTTATACAGGTGCATTCTTTGTAAGCGGGAATGATAATATGTTGAATATAAGAACAATATATTTACCAGCAGGACTCCAAGAGATTAAGTCTCTATATGAACATCAGGCTTGTCCTGGTGCAAGAAATCCTTTTGTATTCTGTAAAAATCTTGAAAGAATTGTATTGTGTGGAAGTGAAGAGGAATTGCAGAATTCAACTTATCATACAATGAATGATAATACAATTCTTGTTGGTCCAATTGATATTACTGTAGAAAAAACTTTGAGCAATGCAATAATTGCTGTTGCCTCTTTAGGTATGAATGATATTGATATTGATTTAAGCTCAGAAGAGTTTAGTGAAATCGATGGAATTGTAGACGGAGCTTTCCAGACCCACTTGAATAATTTTACTCTTGATTTTGGAAATGCAGAACCTTATGTAGGTATGTATGCTTTCCATCAGTTAGCTGTTAATACCTTAAAGGTAAAAGAAAAGATTATACAACCCTATGCATTCTCTATGCTAGAGGCCAATAATTTAATCATTGGTTCTTCTGTAAAGGCTATCGGTTCACATGCTTTTGATAATGCCATAGTAAAAAACTGTACTTTTGAAGATAAAGAAAACTGGTATAAAGAAAGCGATACTTTGGACGCTTCTGTATGGGATACTTATATAAAAAACGGATGGAATGGTGTTTTAGAGAGTAATCTGGAGCAGGTTACAATAGAAGCTGGAAAGTCTTTTGAAGAGAGTCTTGATGATTATTTATTCTCTAGATGCAAAGCCCTATACAAAAAAACTAACTAAGGAAGGTAGATTATGAAAAGATTGAATATAAACCTTATATTAATTTCTCTAATTCTTATTTTTAGCCTGGTATCCTGTTCAAATTTGTTTGGAGAAAAGGAAAAGCCTGTCACAACAGAAGATGGCTATGTAATCAAGGGAACCATTTATCTTGGTTCAAAAACTGGAGCGGCTCCTTCTTTTACAGGAAAAAATGGACGTGCGGCGACATATTCCTTTGAACAGGAAGCTGAAAACAGTAGTTTTACTGTTTATGCAGACTATTTAGATTATGCAGAACATGATTATCCTAACGGTTCAAAAAATAATTTTGTACAGGCTGTATTTGATTACGGCAGACATGCCTGGACTTATTCTATAAATCTTTCTGTAAAGGGAAAATATCAGATTAGGGCAGAAAGAAGGGTTTTAGGCACAGAAGTGTGGACCTCAGAGCCTGTCGAAATCAATGTAATTAGTAATACAATTCAAAAAGTTCCTGATATACTTATGAAGCCAAAACTTGATAATACAGCCAACGCAGTTGGAAGAACTGAACTCAGATTTAAAGATGAAACATCTGCTCAGAAGATAAAGATGGTTGTTGTTCATGCTCCAAAGACAGAAGATACAAGCAGTTATGCTGATTATCGGACAACTATTGCAGAGGGGCTTGTTATGACTGGAATTGATTTACCTACAGGCAGCTATGAGGTTACTATTAAATTCTATGATGTTATAACAGATATTCCTGAAAATGTGAAAGAACTTTATTCAACAAAAGAGACTCTGAATTTCCTTTCAGGCTTTACAACCGATACCTGGTATGATGATTCAGAAAACTATAAAGTTGATGATGCTGGAAGTTATTTTGCCATTACAGATAAGCTGCTTAATTCTTACTCAAATCCTGGAGATTTGGAGCATCCAACTGTGCTTTGGAGTGATACTACACAAAAACAGTCTTCTATGTATAGTATAATAGAAAATATCTATTCTCAAGACTATGGATTGCAAATATTTGGAGAGGTTTCTGAAGGTGAAACAATTTCAAATCCTATTATTCGAAATGCATATTCCTTCTGTTTTTCCGATAACTACGTATTTATTATGACAAGAACTTTTGTGGAAGAAACAGGTAACTATGAATACACTTTACAGGGGTATAAAGCTTCTTATAGTAAATATATTCCAGATACAAACATGAATTTTGCGCTTGAATATCCAGATATTTCTAAAGGCCTGGCCTGGTATGATAATGCAATATATTTTACATATAATGACAAAAATTCGCCAGGAACAGAAACAGGCTGGCATTTTGCAAGACTTGATTTATCTACAAAAGAAATAGCCACTACTGAAGCCCTTGATAATTCTACTTTAGCTCCTTCACGGTATATGATTTCGACTGGAATGGCTATTAATAGTAATTATATATATTACATTGTTTATAAGTGTGATAGTGGTGGTGCTCCAGATAGTGATTATTTTATTTATAGAAGTCCTTATTCTTATAATGACGATGATGGCGATGGTAAAAAAGATTTAAATGTATCATTAGTTAGTTCTAATAGTAATGGAGAAGATAATGGTGGCTTTAAGAGCTGGTCATTATTTATGAATGCTCCACAAAGTCAAGAAACATATGCAAAAAAACTTGGTTATGAAGCACCTTTGGAAGAAAAAGATTTTAGAATAGGTGATTTACAAATAATACATGAGCCTGCTTTGGATAAAGATTATATTTATGCTCTTGTCTATGTTACAGGCCCTTCATCATACTATTATGATAAAACAAATGATGTAAAAGCTAAAATTGGCGGCGGAAGTGGTGGAATTATGTGGTTTGAATCAGATCTTACGCCTGTTCGATGGAATGGCTGGCATTTAGCAGATTCAGAAGAATCGGATAATCCTTATATTCTGGGGTGTTATGCAAAAAATCCAAAAGAATTATATATTAATAATAACTCTGATAGTAATCCAATTTGGGGGCCAGGAAATGAAGATTCTGATTATGATCTTATAACTATAATTCAGCCTCCGCTTGAAGATGAAGATAAATACTTTTATGGGCCACGCAGGTTTATTGCTATTAAACCAGATGAGTTAGTAATCGCTGATGATGGTGCTCATATCGATGACGATAATATTTACTGCAAGAGCCGTGTAGTAAAAGTAAATCTTAATGCTAAATCACTTTCTACTATGAATGTAAATGTTACCTATTCTTCTGTTTTCTCAGCAACATCTGGAGCCTATGTTAAAGATTAAACAGCCGGGTAAAGCTGTCAAACTTTCCGTATGTATTCCTTTATACAATACGGAAATCTTTCTTTTTAAATGTCTGGAATCTGTTGCTTCTCAGGATTTTGATGATTTTGAAATCATTCTTGTAAATGACGGTTCTTCTGGTCTTAGTGAAGAAGGGGATTCTGCCAGTCAAATTGTAAAGAAAATTAAAAAGGTTTATAAAGTTCCTGTAAAATATATAGAACATAAAAATAATCTTGGACTTTTAGAAGCCCGTCGAACCGCTGTGGAAAGTGCTTCTGGACAATATATTTGCATTGTAGACAGTGATGATATGTTGCTGCCGGGAGCCTTGCAAAGCTTGTATCAGCAGGCTCTTGAATCAGATGCAGATATCATACAGGGCGGTGCAGATGTTATGACTCGTTTTCAGATACAAAACCAACATCAAAAAGTTCGGCTGGAAGAATTTATAAAAAGAGCAAATAATTATCCCTGCCAAAGTCTATTGAATAAAAGCATTTTTGACAATTATTTAGTAAAACAGAATATGACAGGTTTTCTTTGGGGAAAGCTTATCAGACGGGAGCTTTATCTTGAGGCTCTTTCTTTTATTCCCTTTTCGAATTGCGTTTATGCCGAAGATTTTCTTCAATTCTTTTTTATATCGTATTTTGCAAAAAAGTATGTAGGTATTAAAAACAAAGTTTACTCTTATACAGTAGATACAGGAATCTCAGCATCAGAAAAAATTACAGACTTAAAACGCTGGGAAAAAATCTGTTCCACAGCCGAAGTTTTTACAATAATCTTTTCTGTTCTGGAAGAGCTGCCAGGGGATCCGCTTACCCTGGAAGAAATGGAAGCCTTGCGCCTTATGAGCCGTTCTTATCTCGTAGACAATATCCGCCACCTTCAAAATGCAGTCATTTCCGAACTCCAGCCAACCGCCCGCCAAATGCTCTGCGACTACTGGGGAGAAAGCTTTGTGGAAACTATGGAAAAGGCGATGACGATATTTGCTGACACTCGCTGTTAAAATCACTATAATATACGCATATTTTAGCCTTTGGCTTGGAGTGTATTAGATGAAAAAGATTATTTCCGGTAAGGTTCGCGAGGTTTATGACCTTGAAGATGGACGCATGGTGATTGTAACCACTGACAGAATTTCTGCTTTTGATGTTATTCTGCCAACTATGATTACTGACAAGGGTAAGGTTTTGAATGCCCTTGCTAATTTCTGGTTTGATTACACTAAAGACATTGTTAAGAATCACATGATTTCAAGTGATTTGAAAGATATGCCTGCTGAATTCCAGAAACCGGAATTTGAAGGCCGCACTATTCTTGTAAAGAAGCTTAAGATGATTCCTTACGAAGTAATTGTTCGCGGATATATGTTTGGTTCTATGTACGAGGCATATAAGAAGGGCGAGCCATTCCTTGGTCACAAGTTTGATAAGGAATACAAGCAGGCTGAAAAGCTGGACGAGCCTATCGTAACTCCTTCTACTAAGGCTGCCGAAGGTCATGATATTAACGTAACTCTTCAGTATATGAAAGACGATCTTGGCGAAGAACTTGGTACTAAGATTGAACAGGCTGCTCTTGCAATCTACAAGAAGTGTTATGAGCACGCAAAGGCTAACGGCATTATCATTGCTGATACTAAGTTTGAGTTTGGTCTTGATGAGAACGGCGAACTTGTACTTGGTGATGAAGTTTTGACTCCGGATTCAAGCCGCTTCTGGGATGCATCAAAATACGAAGTAGGTGGAAGTCCTGCAAGCTACGACAAGCAGTTTGTACGCGACTGGCTAAAGGAGCACAATCTTGCCGGCGATCCTAACATCAAAGAAATTCCTGCAGATGTAGTTGCTAAGACTGCTGCTATTTACAAAGAGTGCCAGACTAGAATCTGTCATAAGTAATAGGTTATAGGTGCTAGGTTTTAGGTGCTAGGTTGTAAAAAATCCTAAAACCTAGAACCTAGAACCTGAAACCTTAACAGAAATCATAAAAAAATTAACAAATTTAATAAAATTTCTAACCTTTTTATAAGAATTCCTAAAATCATTTTAATTATTCCTAAAAAATTCAAATTAAATTCCTAAAAATCTTCATTCAAAAAACCTTCCTTCAGGCTTACTATTACACTGTAATCTAAAAAAGCATCTATTAGGAGGAAAATTAGATGAAAAAAATCGTAGTTGTTGCTGTTGCACTTATGTGTGTAGCATCTTTGTTCATGTCTTGTAGTAAAAAAGCTCCAAAGAAAGCTGGCGGAGCTATTAAAGTTGGTATTATTAATAATCCACCTTCAGAATCAGGATACCGTGCTGCTAACGTAAAGGATATGGAAAATGTATTCTCTGCTTCTAAAGGTTATGAAGTAAAGACATTCTACAGCCTTAAGAATGATGAGCAGTTGAATGCTGCAACTCAGTTCATTACTGATGGTGTTGACTACATTCTTCTTTCAGCTGCTGCTACAGACGGATGGTCTTCAGTTCTTAAGAAGGCTCAGAAAGCTGGTATCAAAGTATTCCTCTTTGACCGTATGATTAATGTTTCTGATGACTTGTATGAAGCTGCTGTTGTTTCTGACATGGCAAAAGAAGGTGAAACTGCTGTAAACTGGCTTAAGGCTCAGAACCTCTCAGAATACAAAGTAATCCACATTCAGGGTGCTATGGGATCTGACGCTCAGATTGGTCGTACAGGTGCTCTTGATGCAGAATTTGCAAAGGGAACAATGAAGAAGGTTGTTCAGCAGACAGCTACATGGGACGAAGCTGAAGCAAAGAAGATTGTTGAATCTGTAATCAACTCTGGTGAAGATTTCAACGTAATCTATGCAGAAAACGATGGTATGGCTAAGGGTGCTGTTGCAGCTCTCGACGAAGCTGGTATTACACACGGTGTAAACGGTAAAGTAGTTGTAATGGGATTCGACTGCAACAAGTGGGCTCTCCGCGAACTTCTCGCTGGAAACTGGAACTATGATGGACAGTGTTCTCCATTCCAGGCTTCTGTAATCGAAAACATGATTAAGAGCGGAAAAGTTCCTTCTAAGAAAGTAATTTCTGATGAAAAGGGATTCGATGCTAAGAAAATTACACAGGCTGATATCGATACTTACGGTCTTGGTGACTAAACTCCATGTAATTAAGTAAAACGTTTGAACCACGGCGTAAAGTGTGTAGTGTGCATATTTTACGCCGTTTTTTTTGAAAACTTACGTCATCCTGAACTTGTTTCAGGATCTATAAAAGAGACCCCGAACCTTCGCAGCACAGCTGCTCGGAGACTCGCTAAAAATGTTCCACTGGAACATTTTTACGGCTTGCAGCCGTCGCTCCCTAAGTTCGGGGTGACAGGATTATTGAAAATGGAAAATAATGTTGTTTTATCTATGCGCGGAATCTACAAGGAATTCCCGGG
>CAMNBC010000036.1 GCA_946532115.1 uncultured Treponema sp. | reverse complement strand
AAGAACTTTGCGGTCGAACAGATTTGCTTAAACTAAAAGATAAGCAGGGCTTTAAGCGAGCTGGTCTTGTTGATATGAGTCGGGTTCTTGCGAATGCTTCAGAAAATAGTGACTGGAAATCTGATCGCTCTGTTTTTGATTTTGAACTTGAAAAACGCATTGATCTGACAAAACTTGTTCCTGATTTTGAGAGTCGTCATGCTGAACTTGTTTCAGCATCTACAAACAAGATCCCGAAACAAGTTCGGGATGACGGTATATGTATTGACATTCAGTCTACAGACCGAACAGTTGGTACAATTCTCGGTTCTGAAATTCAAAAGAAATTTGGAAATACACTTTCTGATGATACTTACTGCGTAAACTTCAAAGGTGGTGCCGGACAAAGTTTTGGAGCTTTTATTCCAAAGGGGCTTACATTAAAACTTACCGGCGATGCAAATGATGCTTTTGGTAAAGGCTTAAGCGGTGGAAAGCTTGTAATCAAGAAGCCTGAAAATTTTACGGGCCAGGCAGCTGATAATATTATTGTTGGAAATGTTGCCTTATTTGGTGCAACGAGTGGAACAGCATTCATCAATGGTATGGCTGGAGAACGTTTCTGCGTACGAAATTCAGGGGCAAATGTCGTTGTTGAAGGTTGTGGAGATCATGGTCTTGAATATATGACTGGCGGAACTGCGGTTATTCTTGGTAATACAGGAAAAAATCTTTGTGCAGGAATGAGCGGTGGAGTTGCTTATGTTTTAGATGAAAATCATGATCTTTACAAACGAATGAACCATGAGCTTGTAAAAATGTATGCACTTACAGATGAAACAACAACTCTGCGTGACATATCAGATGAAGAAAAACTTTTCAAACTGATTGAACAGCATGCGAAAGAAACTGGAAGTGAACGTGCTAAAGCTATTCTTAATGACTGGGAACATTATAAAAATTGTTTCAAGAAAATCATTCCAAATGACTATCTGAAAGTTATGAAAGAAATTGCGGCTGAAGAAAAAAGCGGTGTAGAACATGATACTGCAGTTTTGAATGCATTTAAAAAGATTTCTGCATAGGGGAAAAAATTATGGCAAAACCTACTGGATTCATGGATTATAAAAGAATAGAAAATGGAAATGTTCCTGCTTTGGAACGAATAAAGAATTTTGAAGAATTTCATCCGAAACTTGATGAAAAGGCACGACGTGAACAGGCAGCTCGTTGTATGAATTGTGGTGTTCCTATGTGTGGTTCGGCCATAAAATTAAAGGGAATGGTTACGGGGTGTCCTCTTCATAATTATATTCCTGAATGGAATGATGCGCTTTATAACGGCCAGTTTGATATGGCTGCCTGGCGACTTTTAAAAACTTCGAGTTTTCCTGAATTTACCGGACGCGTTTGTCCTGCTCTTTGTGAAAAAGCATGTAACTGTGGAAGTCCTGTTGTGGGACAAGGTGCGGTAACTGTTCACGATAATGAACTTTTCATTATTGAAAAAGCTTTTGAAACTGGTTATATGAAACCAGAAATTCCAGGTCACCGCAGCGGAAAAAAAATTGCAGTCATTGGTTCAGGTCCAAGTGGACTTGCATGTGCAGATTGGCTTAATCGACGAGGCCACAACGTTACTGTTTTTGAAAGGGAAGATAAAGCCGGTGGTCTATTGATGTATGGCATTCCTAACATGAAGTTAGATAAAAAAATTGTTAATCGTCGTATTGAATTGATGAAAGCTGAAGGAGTTGAATTTATATTTAATGCAGATGTAGGAAAAACTTTTGCAGCCTCTCAAATATTACACGATTTTGATGCTGTGGCACTTTGTTGTGGTGCAAAAAAAGCCCGTGCACTTTCTGCAATTGGATTGGACAAAATAAATACCGGAAAAAAAGGTGCTGATGGTGGTGTTATGTTTGCAGTTGATTTTTTGACTGCTATAACAAAAAGTGTTGTTTCAACAAATGAAGCTCTCGAACAGATTTGCATTAAACCTGCTAATAAACAGATTGACCAGATGCTTAATCAAAATTTCGGAATTAAAGTTGAAGGAAAAAATGTGATTATCGTTGGTGGCGGTGATACAGGAAATGACTGTTGTGGTTCTGCAATTCGCCTTGGCTGTAATTCTGTTACTCAAATCGAAATGATGCCTTGTCCTCCTGTTGAGCGTGCATCAGATAATCCGTGGCCGGAATGGCCTAAAATACTAAAGATAGATTATGGGGCTGAAGAAAGTATTGAAAAATTTGGAAAAGATCCTCGGGTTTATGAAACAACTGTAAAAGAAATTTTTAGTGAAAACGGTCATATAACAGGTGTAAAGACAATCGAAGTAGAATTTAAGACAATTGATGGTAAACGTCAGCTTGTTGAGCGTACCGGTACTGACAAGACTCTTCCTTGTGATTTGCTGCTTGTAGCAGCTGGTTTCACCGGTTGTGAAGAATATACTGCACAGGCTTTTGGAGTTGATTTAGGTGTTCGTGGTACTGTTGCTTCCTCTGGAATAGAAACGCCTGAACTTGCAAGCCCGAATGGTTATGCAACAAGTGTTTCCAAAATCTTTACTGCAGGTGATATGCATAGAGGTCAGTCTTTAGTAGTATGGGCCATTGCCGAAGGTCGTGAATGTGCCAGAAAAATTGATTCTTTTTTACTGGAGAAATAAAAAATGGGCTTGCATGATGAATGTGGCGTTGTAGGAATATACGGAGCAGAAAATGCAGCAAGTTTGAGTTATTTTGCACTAACAAGTCTTCAGCACAGAGGTCAGGAAAGTGCAGGAATTGCTGTTAGTGACGGAGATAAAATTAATCTTCATAAAGGTATTGGACTTGTTGGTGATGTATTTAAACAGAATCATTTTGAGAATTTAAAAGGCAATATTTCTGTAGGTCACGTTCGTTATGCTACTGCAGGCGGAAGGACTATAGCTAATGCACAGCCATTTTTAAATACTTTTAAACTTGGTTCTATTGCACTTGCACATAATGGTCAGCTCGTAAATCATTCTGATTTAAGAACAATGCTTGAAGATTTTGGAAGTACTTTTTCAAGTACAAGTGATACCGAAGTTATTCTTAAATTAATTGTCCGTAAATTTATTGAAAATGGTGGAAAGTTAGGAAGCGGTAAAACAGATAAAAATGAGCAGCTTTTTATTGAAGCTGTGTTACAGGCTGTAAAAGAAATAAAAGGATCTTTTGCTCTTTGTATAATGACAGAAGACTTACTGATTGGCGTTAGAGATCCGAATGGAATCAGGCCTTTATGTCTTGGAAAAATTGATAAGGGCTATATAGTTGCTTCAGAATCTTGCGCTATTGATGCTGTAAATGGTCAATTCATTCGGGATGTAAAACCTGGTGAAATTATAATAATAAATAAAAATGGACTTACAAATATACTAACTAACGATAGTTTATATTCTGATTCTAAAAAGGAAAAACAAACATGCATTTTTGAATATGTATATTTTGCACGTCCAGACAGCATTATAGACGGCATTGCTGTACAGGAAGCACGATATAAAATGGGTGAAGTTCTTGCGCAGGAAAGTATAGTAGATGCAGATGTCGTTATAGGAGTTCCTGATAGTGGTATTGGAGCTGCAATGGGATATTCACGTCAAAGTGGTATACCATATGTTACGGGAATCGTGAAAAATAAATATATTGGACGTACATTTATTGCACCTACTCAAGCTGAACGTGAAGCTATGGTTTTTGTAAAATTAAACGCAATTAAAAGCGATCTTGCAGGTAAAAGAGTAGTCGTAATTGATGATTCAATAGTTCGCGGCACCACAAGCCGCCGCCTCGTAGAAATCCTCCGCCGCGCCGGAGCGAAAGAAGTTCATTTCCGCGTAAGCTCACCACCTGTAAAGTTTCCCTGCCATCTTGGAATAGATACACCAAGTAAAGCAGAGCTGATTTCCAGTACACATGAACTCGAAGAAATTCGACGGGAAATTGGAGCAGACAGTCTTGCATTTATAAGCCTTAAAGGAATGATAAATGCTCTTTCTTCATGTGGAAATGGAGATACAGGATTCTGTAAAGGATGTTTTAGCGGAGTTTATCCGGTTTAAATCTATTTAATTTTATTATTTTTTAAATTGTAAAAAACTGGGGATGACCAATAAGTTTACATCCTAGTGTCATTCCGAACTTGTTTCGGAATCTATAGAACTAGATGTGGTATAGATGCTGAAACAAGTTCAGCATGACAATACTTTTTGGTCATCCCCAGCTTTTTGCAGTTGTTTTTATTATTCATAAGTTCTTATTATTTCTTCAGCAAGAACAATTCGTTTTAACCCCCGGTCCATTGCTTCTTTTTCCAGATAGCGATGTGCCTCGGGTTCTGTCATTTTTAGATTAGACATCAAAAGCATTTTTGCACGATTTACAAGTTTAATTTCTTCCATCTTAACTTTAAGCTTTGTTGTCTGACTTGAAAGAATCTGTACTTTATACTGAACCGCAATTGCGATTTTCATAATATTGTAAAAATAGAATGGCTCAAAAGGTTTTGTAATAGTTAGGATTCCATATCCTTCAACTCGATACGAAATTTCATCAAAGTGTTCATTCGGAACGAGTAAAAGAATTGTAGAATATGAATCTGCAATATTAATGGCAAAATCTGTATCATAACCATCACCAGAATCTGCAATGATTATATTATATGTTCTTTCTGTCGCAAGACGCCTTGCCTCATTAAAATCTGTAGTTGTTGTGAGCTCAAAAAGGGGCGCGATCAGAAAAGATGAGATTTGATTTATTATTTTGTTATCATGCGAAACTAAAAGAACGCTGTGGCTGTCTGCTTCCATTTTTATTCAATCACCAGTCCTAATGTAGACTTAACAAACTCACTGTTTTGAGCATAATGTTTTGCTTCTGCAAGTGATTTTGGTAGTGCTTTAAGAGTACATTTTTTTGAAATTTCTTCATCAAAAAGATTTTCTTCTACGGCAGCTGGAGGTTCAATTTTATTTTTAATTCCTTCAATTGCGGCATGAATAAGAAGTGTAAAAACAAGATAAGGATTACACTGAGGATCTGGAGAACGAAGTTCAAGTCTCTGTGTATTTTTACTTGAAGGTAAACGGATAAGTGTAGAGCGGTTTTCCTTACCCCATGAAATATATTCAGGAGCCTTGCTTGCACCAAGCCGGTTATATGAATTCTCAGTTGGATTTAAATAATATGTAATTTCTTCAATACGTTTTAAGATTCCACCAAGAATATATGGGAGTAAATTTTCTGATTTAGAAATTTTTCCTTCGATATTTCTGTATGAAATATTGATATGCATTCCGTTTCCAGCTTCACCGGCGATTGGCTTTGGAGAGAAATCTGCATACAGTCCGTTACTTGAGGCCTTGGTATTTACAATCCACTTGAATGTTGCAACATTGTCAGCTGCAGTTAGTGCATCTGAATAATGGAAATCAATTTCGTTTTGACCAGGTCCTTCTTCGTGATGACTTGCTTCAGGACTGATTCCCATCTGTTCCAGTGTAAAACAGATATCGCGGCGAATATTTTCACCATGATCATCTGGTGCTATATCCATATATCCGGCTTTATCAAAAGGTTCAGTAGTCGGTTCACCTTTTTCATTAAGTTTAAAAAGATAAAACTCAACTTCAGTACCTATCATCATTTCTATTCCGCATTCTTCTCTAAGCTTATGACATGCATTTTGTAAAATGGTTCTGCTGTCTTTAAGATAAGGAGTTCCATCAGGATTAAAAATATTACAGAACATTCGGACTACTTTTCCTGTAGCAGGACGCCATGGAATTATTGCAAGGGTAGAAGGATCTGGTAAAAGGTAAAGTTCGGATTTCTGAGGACCTTCAAAACCTTCAATTGCAGAAGCATCAAACGGGATTCCATTTTCAAATGCCCGTTCGAGTTCTGTTGGCATAATTGAAATATTTTTTTGTTTTCCTGTTAAATCAAAAAATGCAAGACGTATGAATTTAACATCCTCTTCTTCAATAAATTCTAAAACTTCGTTTTTTGTATACATAATCTGTTTTTGTCTCCTGAACTGTTTAATACTTTATCTTACTTTTCGCACGCTTTCAAGAATTCTACAAATAAAGGTCCCGCTGCATTTGGACGGCTCTTAAATTCCGGATGGAATTGAACACCAACATGAAATTGTCCTGGTATTTCAACAGCTTCTACAAGTGCACCATCTGGACTTGTACCACTTATTGTAAGGCCTGCATTTTTCATCTGTTCACGATAATCATTATTGAATTCATAACGATGACGATGTCTTTCATTGATAAAATCTGTTCCATAGGCTTTTTCAAGAGTTGTACCGGTTGTGACCTTACATGGGTATGAGCCAAGCCTCATCGTACCGCCCATAATTACACCCTGCTGATCTTTCATAAGGTCAATAACAGGATGTTCACAAGTTTCATCAAATTCACGGCTGTTAGCATCTGTATACCCAAGTACGCTTCGTGCAAATTCTATGACAGCAATCTGCATTCCAAGACAAATTCCAAAATAAGGCATTTTATGTGTACGTGCATATCTGCAAGAACAAATCATACCTTCAACACCTCTATGTCCAAAACCGCCTGGCAAAATAATTCCTGAAACATCATTGAATATTTCTTTTGCTGTTTCATCATTTACGCTGTCACTGTCTACCCATTTTATAGTAATTTTTTTACCGATTGCAAAGCTTGCATGATTTAAGGATTCTACAATACTTAAATATGAATCATGAAGTTTTACATATTTTCCAACCAGTGCAACTTTTATTTCACCTTTACGAGCGTGAATCCGTTCAACCATTTTTGACCAATCTGCAAGTTCTGGATAATCAGGTTTACATTCAAAACCTAAATCACGGCAAACAACATCGTCCATATTTTGTGCATGGAGCATAAGCGGGACTTCATAAAGGCTAGGGCAGGTTGTATTATTGATTACACAGTCTTCACCAACATTACAGAAAAGACTGATTTTTTTCCTTATTTCAACCGGTATTTCTTTATCACAGCGGGCAACAATAATATCAGGATGAATTCCTACTGCCATTAATTCTTTTACAGAATGTTGTGTCGGTTTAGATTTAAATTCATCTGAACCTGAAATATATGGAACTAAACAAACATGAATAAAAAGACAATTCCTGCGACCAACTTCTAAAACAAGCTGACGGATTGCTTCAAGAAAGGGCTGACTTTCTATATCTCCGATTGTACCACCAATTTCAACAATACTTACATCAGCACCACTTACTTCGGCATTTTTTTTGATAAATTCTTTTATCTCATTTGTAACATGAGGAATAATCTGAACTGTTTCTCCAAGATAGTCTCCGTTTCGTTCTTTATTAAGAACGTTCCAGTAAACACGGCCACTTGTAAGGTTCGAATATTTATTGAGATTTTCGTCAATAAATCTTTCATAGTGTCCGAGGTCAAGATCTGTTTCCGCTCCGTCATCTGTTACAAAAACCTCACCATGCTGAAAAGGACTCATTGTACCTGGATCTACATTCATATATGGATCTAGTTTTTGTGATGCTACTTTAAGTCCGCGACATTTTAAAAGACGGCCGAGCGATGCTGCAGTAATACCTTTTCCAAGCCCTGAAACTACACCGCCTGTTACAAAAATGAATTTACTCATATATTTCTCCCATCTGAATTATTCAATTTATAAATCGTGATTGATATCAACAACGCTGGTGTTTTCCAGTGTGAAAGGACTTGCAAGACAGTCTGCAAGTGCGTTAGCTGTATCTAACGCAGTCAGACAATCTATGTCTCTTTCGACTGCAAGTCGGCGCAATTTTACACTTTCTGCAACAGGATCACGACCCTTTGCAGAGGTAGAAACAACATATACAACTTTTCCGCTTTCAAGTAAGGTCATTACGTTGTCATTATAATTTTCATGAACCTTAGCAACATGAGTTACAGGCATACCACTTCTTTCTATGGTTGCAGCATTTCCTGTTGTTGCATATAAAGTAAAACCTAAATCATAGAATTTTTTTGCAAGGGCAGGGAGTTCTGGTAAATCCGACTGACGTACAGAAAAAAGAATTCCACCTTCCTTATACATTCTCCAGCCGGCAGCACACATTCCCTTATATAAAGCTTCTTCCCTTGTTGTTGCAATTCCAAGAACTTCACCTGTACTTTTCATTTCAGGACCAAGATGTGTGTCTACATCCATCAATTTTTCAAAACTGAAAACAGGAACTTTTACGGCATAATAAGAAGGTTTTCTAAAAAGTCCTGTTCCAAATCCCATATCAGAAATCTGTTCTCCAAGCATTGCTCTGGTTGCAAGTTCTATCATTGGAACTTTACTTACCTTGCTTAAATAGGGTACAGTTCTGCTGGAACGCGGATTAGCTTCAATAATATAAAGATCATTTTGCCATATAAGATATTGAATGTTTACTAGACCTTTTGTACCTAACGCAAGAGCAAGATCTGTTGACTGATTAACGATTTTTTCTTCAAGTTCTTTATTGAAGTTTCCAGGATAAACTGCAATCGAATCTCCCGAATGAATACCTGTACGTTCAATGTGTTCCATAATTCCTGGAATTAAAACATTTTTTCCATCACAAATGCAGTCTACTTCAAGTTCGGTTCCTTCCATATATTTATCAATCAATACTGGATTTTCAATTCCTGCTCCCAGAATGATTTTCATATATTCTTTTACATCCGCACTGTTACGGGCAATAATCATATTTTGTCCGCCAAGAACATAACTTGGACGCATTAAAACCGGGTAGGTGATTTTTTCAGCTGCTTCAAGGGCTTCAACTTCTGTAAATACAGTAAGTCCACGAGGCCTTTTTATTCCAAGTTTTTCACACAATTCTTCAAAACGTTCACGGTCTTCTGCAAGATCAATTGCATCAGCACTGGTTCCAAGAATCCGTATGCCCTGACTATCCAGATATTTTGCAAGTTTTATTGCGGTTCCACCACCGAATGCAACTACAACTCCAAGTGGTTTTTCAACCTTTAGAACATTCAATACATCCTGTGGGGTAAGAGGTTCAAAATACAAACGGTCTGCAGTATCAAAGTCTGTAGAAACTGTTTCAGGATTGTTATTTATAATTGCAACTTCATAACCAAGTTTTTTCAAAGCACGAACACATTGAACACTTGCATAGTCGAACTCAATTCCCTGTCCAATTCTGATTGGTCCTGAACCGAGTACAACTATTTTTTTGTTTGAAGTTTTTTCTTCATCAGTAAGCATTTGCATGTACTCCATTAATTGCACGTCCACTAGGTTCATCCATGTTTTTCCATGCAGCGTCCCATTCAAGAGCCTTTGCTGTAGAACATGCTACTCCAGCTTCATGAGGAACGACACGAGCCGCACTGTCGCTTGGGAAAAGTCGGCTGTAAATTTCACGGTAATAATATTCTTCTTTTGTTTTTGGAGGATTTACAGGGAATCGGTTTTCTCTACGTGCAAACTCAGCATCACTAACTTTTTCTTCTGTAATTTTTTTAAGTGTATCAATCCAGTTATATCCAACACCATCAGAAAACTGTTCTTTCTGGCGCCATGCAATATTTTCTGGAAGAAGATCTTCAAAAGCTTTTCGTAAAATCCATTTTTCTATACGTTGACTACCGTTCGGAAGTTTAATACTCATTTTGTCTGAAGGATTTAATCCCATTGCAATATCAATAAAATCTTTATCAAGGAATGGAACACGGCCTTCAACACCCCAGGCCATTAAAGATTTATTTGCACGCAAACAGTCATAAAGATGAAGCTTACTCATTTTACGTACAAGTTCTTCATGAAATTCTTTTGCATCAGGTGCCTTATGAAAATAAAGATAGCCTCCAAAAAGTTCATCGCTTCCTTCACCACTTAATACCATTTTTATTCCCATAGATTTAATAACGCGGGCAAGCAGATACATTGGAGTGCTGGCTCTTACTGTCGTAATATCATAAGTTTCGATATGATAAATTACATCCGGTAAGGCATCCAGAGCTTCCTGAATTGTAAAGTGAACTTCATGATGAACAGTCCCGATATAATCTGCCGCTTTTTTTGCAGCAACGAGATCAGGAGAACCTTCGAGTCCGACTGCAAAAGAGTGGAGCTGTGGCCACCAGGCAGCTTCCTTACTGTCGGTTTCAATTCTTTTTTTACTATATTTTTGTGTTACTGCTGCAATTATTGAAGAATCAAGGCCTCCGCTTAAAAGAACTCCATAAGGAACATCGCTCATAAGCTGTGCTTTTACTGCTGCTTCAAGACCGTTACGTACTTTTTCAATTACGCTTGGATTAATAACTTCGCCTTTATCGTCCGTTGCACGTGGAGAGTTTTTTACATTTTCATAAGTCTCCCAATTTCTCTTATACCATCGAACCGGATGTGACATCTTTCCAGAATACAGATAATGACCATTCGGAAATTCTTCGATTGTCTGACAATCACCTTCAAGTGCTTTTAATTCACTTGCAACATAATAGCGGTTTTCTTTATCCCAGCCCTGATATAATGGAATAACACCAATTTCATCCCGTGCAATCAGGTAAGTATCATATTCACTGTCATAAAGTGCAAATGCAAAAATGCCGGAAAGTTCTTCTATCATTTTTGTAAAATCACCAGATTCCCGGTATTTTTTATAAAGAGGAATAATGACTTCACAGTCGCTGCCTGTCCGGAATTTGTAAGATTCTGCTAACTTTTCTCGTATTTCCTTGTGATTATAAATTTCGCCGTTTGCTGCAAGAATGATTTTTTCATCGTCACTAACTAACGGTTGTTTGCCGGAAAGTGGATCTACAATTGAAAGTCGTTCATGACTCAAAATTGCATTTTTACCTGTATAAACACCACTCCAGTCCGGACCGCGGTGTCTTATTCTTTTACTCATTTCTAGAATCTGTGCGCGTAATTCTTCTTTTAAGCCTTCTGCAATCGGCTGACTTCCACTGTTTAAATCAAAGCATCCTACAAATCCACACATATAATTTCTCCTTTATTCATTTTTCTTTATAAATATTTCTGCTTCATTTTCACCACAAGTGGTAGAATAGAAGTAAGGTGTTTCTGCATCAAACTCTCCGGCACAGGTATCAACCATTTTGAAACTGCACGGTGGATATAACATATTGTCACACGAATTTGATTTTGTGGACATTTCGAATTTGTGTGATAACTCTTTTGCTACAATGTTCTTTAATTTATTCAAAAACCACTCATCAATTTTTGTTATATCGTGAATTTTTTCTACAGTCATAAGATTACGTTTGAGGGCCTGATAAATTGCAAAGATTCTTTGATCTGTACACTGTGTTACACGTTCACAAATTTTTGCATCTGTTTCTTTTGTAAATGCAGGCAAATTCAAATCTTTTACACCAATTTCAAGCCCACGACATGCCTTTAAAATAGCTTCTTCAAAATTCTGACCAATTGCCATAACTTCGCCGGTTGCTTTCATCTGTGTTCCAAGTTTACGGGCAGCATATACAAATTTGTCAAAAGGAAACTTTGGCATTTTTACGACAACATAATCAAGAACCGGCTCAAAGCAGGCCTTCGTTTTCTTTGTTACAAAGTTTGGAATTTCATCAAGAGTAAAACCAACTGCAATGAGGGCAGCAACCTTTGCAATAGGATAGCCTGTAGCTTTTGATGCAAGTGCAGATGAGCGGGAAACACGTGGGTTTACTTCTATTACTGCATAGTCGAAACTATCTGGATTCAATGCAAACTGGCAGTTACAGCCACCTTCAATTTCCAGCGCTGAAATTATGTTGAGTGCAGCACTTCGAAGCATCTGATATTCTTTATCAGCAAGAGTTACAGTTGGTGCAATAACAATTGAATCGCCTGTATGCACGCCAACCGGATCAAAATTCTCCATAGAGCAGACAGTAATTACATTTCCTGTGCTATCCCTCATTACTTCAAATTCAACTTCTTTCCAGCCGCTAATACATTTTTCTACAAGTATCTGATGGATTGGAGAACGGTGAAGTCCGTTGTGGGCAATTTCGTCAAGTTCACGTTCGTTATTTACAATTCCGCCTCCTGTACCGCCGAGGGTAAAGGCAGGGCGGATAATTGCTGGAAAACCAATTTCATTATGAACAAAGTCTGCAGCATCTTCATAAGTTGTGACAACCTTTGAGGGGATGCAGGGTTCACCAATTGCCTCCATTGTGTCTTTAAACATCTGACGGTCTTCCGCTTTGTCAATGGTTTCTGGACGAGCCCCTAGAAGCTGTACGTTGTGAGATGCAAGGAATCCTGATTTTGCAAGTTCCATACTAAGTGTGAGACCTGTCTGCCCACCCAAAGTAGAAAGAAGGCTGTCTGGTTTTTCTTTTTCTATAATTCGTTCCAGTGTGCGGAGAGTGAGCGGCTCCATATATATTTCATCTGCCATTTCGCAGTCGGTCATAAGAGTGGCTGGATTTGAATTAACAAGACAAACCTCAAGTCCAAGCTGTTTTAATGCTTTACAAGCCTGGTTTCCGGCATAATCAAATTCAGCTGCCTGACCAATTACAATAGGCCCTGAGCCAATAATCATTACTTTATGAATATTCTGGTTAAGAGGCATTTTATTTTTCCTCCATTAATTTTAAAAACTTGTCAAATAAAAAGTTTGTGTCATGTGGACCACCGCAGGCTTCCGGATGAAACTGTACGCTGAATGCCGGAATATCTGTATAAGTGATTCCTTCAACTGTTCCATCATTTACATTGAAAAAACTCATTTTTGCGCAAGATGGAAGAGAGGTGTTTTCTACAGCATAACCGTGGTTCTGGCTGGTAATATAAACGCGGCCAGTTTCGGTATCTTTGCAAGGATGATTTCCGCCTCTGTGACCGTATTTGAGTTTGCAGGTTTTGCAGCCGCGAGCAAGGGCCAGCATCTGGTGTCCAAGACAGATTCCGAATATTGGAATTAAACTATTTTTATTCCATTCGCACAGTTTTCTTATTTCCTCAATGACTTCAGTATTTTCTGCCGGGTCACCAGGCCCATTACTGAGCATAATACCGTCGGGCTGCATTTTAATTACTTCTTCTGCTGAAGTGTTATATGAAACTACAGTAACCTTGCAGCCACGTTTTTCAAGTTCGCGCTGGATGTTTAGTTTTGCTCCAAAATCGAAGAGAACTACATGGGGGGCACCCCCCGCAGAGAGGGTAGCGGAAGCCACCGCAGGCGAAGCCGAGGAGGCTGGAGCGCAGGGAGAGACTTCTACCTCCTTAGTCTGAACTAACTTAACTGCATTGATTATTTTGTATTCTTTGATTTTTTCAATTAAATCCAATGGACGGAGGTTTTCTGCATTTTTGCCACTGACAATCATTCCGTTCATAACTCCCGATTCACGCAGTCGTTTTGTAAGAGCACGAGTGTCTATGCCGCATATTCCAATAATGCCCTGAGCTTTGAGAAAGTCGTTGAGCTGACCGGAACATCGGAAGTTGGAAGGCTGGTCACAAAGTTCGCGTACGATATAACCTCTTACCCAGGATTTTTTGCTTTCATAATCTTGTGGAATATTACCGTAGTTACCAATTAGCGGGAAGGTTTGTGTAACTATCTGGCCGTAGTAGCTGGGATCGGTAAGTGTTTCAAGATACCCTGTCATACCTGTTGTAAAGACAGTTTCGCCTATTGTAGAACCAGTTGCACCAATGGAAGTTCCTTCAAAAACTGTTCCGTCTGCCAGAATTAAAAACGCCTTCATTTTTACTCCAAAAAAAAAGACGTTCATTCCATCTGGAGACAATATGTCTTCAAATCGAATGAACGTCTTTGTTCTTAATATTTATACTATGTTTGTAAATTATGGTCAATAGTTTTATATAGTATTAGTGGTATTATTTAGTACTACTATTGACATTTTTTATATTTGGAAGTAAATAAAATATATAACGACAAAGAGGTCGAAAGAGTAATCTCATGAAATTTATGAGATTATTTTTTCGACCTCTTTTTTTTAAGGCAGGATATATGAAGTTTATAAAAATGCATGGTTGTGGAAATGACTATATTTATTTTGATTGCCTGGAAAAAGATTTTCCCGGTGGTTCAGAAGGTGAACGTCAGGCAGCAATAAAACTTTCGGACAGACATTTTGGAATTGGTGGAGATGGAATCATCATTATTAAAAAAGGAAAAAAAGCTGATTTTGAGATGGTTATGTACAATGCAGATGGAAGCAGAAGCCAGATGTGCGGTAACGGTGTCCGTTGTGTTGGTAAGCTTGTTTATGATGCTGGATACACTAAGGGACGAGAATTTACAGTTGAGTCTATGGGAGCTGTAAAGGTTTTGACTGTAACTGAAGGCGAACGCGGTGATAAAGTTGAAAAACTTTCTGTCGATATGGGGAAGCCAATTCTAGCTGCATCAAAGATACCTGTTGCTATTAAATCTGAAAATCGTGTAATTCAATATCCGCTGAAAATTGGTGGTGTTGAATATAAAACAACCTGTGTTTCTATGGGAAATCCTCATTCTGTTGTATTTATAAATAAAAAGCCTTCAGATTTTCCGGTATGCGAGGTTGGACCACTTTTTGAAAACAATGAATTTTTTCCGGAACGAACAAACACAGAATTTGCATATGTTGAAGACAGGAGAACAATATGGATGCGGGTTTGGGAAAGAGGAACAGGTGAGACACTTGCCTGTGGAACTGGAACCTGTGCAACTGTTGTTGCAGCAATTATGAATGGTCTTGTCGATGCAGGTGAAACGATAACAGTTCATCTGCTGGGAGGGGATCTTGAAATTGTATGGAGTGGAAATGAAGATGACAGCGTATTTATGACAGGACCTGCTGAAACTGTATTTGAAGGAGAAATAAATGAATATTAATAAAAATTTTTTAGACTTAGAAAAATCTTATCTTTTTTCTACAGTTAACAAAAAAACACGAGATTTTATGGTGGCACATCCTGAAGCAGATGTTATTAAGTTTTCTATTGGTGACGTAACAAAACCGCTTTGTCCTGCTGTGATAGAAGCAATGCATAAAGCTGTAGATGAAATGGCAGATGAACAGACTTTCCGGGGATATCCGCCGGAACAGGGATATGATTTTGTACGTCAGAAAATTCTTGAAAATGATTATCTTAACAGGGGAATTAAGCTTCAGTTAGATGAGATTTTTCTTTCTGATGGAGCAAAATCTGATTGTGGAAATATTGGAGATATTTTTGCAACAGATAATACAGTTGCAATTTGTGATCCTGTATATCCGGTTTATATTGATACAAATATAATGAACGGACGAAAAAATAAAATTATAATTTTGCCATGTAGTGCAAAAAATGATTTTTTACCGGAAATTCCTTCTGCTGCTGATAAAGTACCGGATATAATTTATCTATGTTTTCCAAATAATCCTACTGGAACAGTTGCTTCAAAAGAATATCTAAAAAAATGGGTTGATTATGCAAATACTAACCATAGCCTGATTCTTTATGATTCTGCTTATGAAGCTTTTATAACTGATGTTAAATATCCTAAATCTATTTATGAAATAGAAGGTGCAAAATCCTGTGCTATTGAACTGCGTTCCTTTTCTAAAACTGCTGGTTTTACAGGATTGCGCTGCGGCTATACTGTTGTTCCTCATGAGCTTGTATTTGATGGAACTGAATTGAATGCACTCTGGTTCCGGCGCCAGTCTACAAAATTTAACGGAGTTTCATATATAACACAGCGTGCTGCAGAAGCTGTTTATTCAGAAAAAGGGCAGAAACAGATTCAGGAAAATCTTTTTTTCTACCGTGAAAATGCCCGAATAATTTATGAAGGTGTCACTGCGGCTGGTTTTACTGCTTTTGGAGGACAGTATTCTCCGTATGTCTGGCTACAGATTCCTGAGGGATTCACAAGCTGGAGTTTCTTTGATGAGCTTTTAGAAAAATGCAATGTAGTTGGAACCCCTGGAAGCGGCTTTGGAAAAATGGGAGAGGGTTATTTAAGACTAACAGGCTTCGGTAGCCGTGAAAGAACCATCGAAGCAATTGAACGAATAAAAAAAATCTTCAGAAAATAATTAAAAATTATTTTTAAGTCTGTTGACAAACTTTTTTATAAACTGTATAAAAAGAATATCAAACGACAATGAGGTCGCAGAAACAAGGGTTCTGCGACCTTTTTTGTTTTTAAAATCTTTCCGACTGCCGTTGGCATGTTCGGAGAAACTAACAATCGGCAAAGGCGCTGTATTTTCATTTTGATGTACACAGAATGAAAATGCAGCGCTTTTTTTTGCCGGTAATATAAGGATATAATGATGGACGAAGTTACACCTATTTTTGGCGAAAACGTTTTTAACGAAACTGTGATGAAGGCTCGGCTGCCAAAAGAAACATATAAGCAGCTGATGAAAACAATTGAAGGCGGCGAAAAGCTTGACGCATCTGTTGCCACTGTTGTTGCTAACGCAATGAAAGACTGGGCTGTAGAGAAGGGAGCAACCCATTATACTCACTGGTTCCAGCCTTTGACAGGAATTACAGCAGAAAAACACGACAGCTTTATTACACCTGTTGATGGTGGAAAAGTTATCATGGAGTTCAGTGGTAAAGAGCTTGTTCAGGGTGAACCTGATGCTTCAAGTTTCCCGAGTGGAGGTATTCGTGCAACTTTTGAAGCACGCGGCTATACTGCATGGGATCCTACAAGCTACGCATTTATAAAAGACGGAACTCTCTGTATTCCAACAGCTTTCTGTTCATACACAGGAGAAGCTCTCGATAAAAAGACTCCGCTTCTTCGTTCTATGCAGGCAATTTCAAAGCAGGCTGTTCGAGTTTTGAAAATGTTCGAAGGCAATGAGGCAGTTACTTCTGTAAAAACAACTGTTGGTCCTGAACAGGAATACTTCCTTGTTGACAAAAGTGTATACGAAAAGCGCGAAGATTTGATTTATACAGGCCGTACTTTGTTTGGTGCAAAAGCTCCTAAAGGTCAGGAGCTTGAGGATCACTACTTTGGTATGATTAAGCCTCGCGTTCAGGAGTTCATGAAGGATTTGAACCGCGAACTCTGGAAGCTTGGTATTCTTGCTAAAACTGAACATAACGAGGTTGCGCCTGCTCAGCATGAGTTAGCACCAATCTTCTCTACAACAAATCTTGCCTGTGATCACAACCAGCTCACAATGGAAATGATGCGAAAGGTTGCTGCCCGCCATGGTATGGTTTGTCTTTTGCACGAAAAACCATTTGCCGGTGTAAATGGAAGTGGTAAACACAACAACTGGTCAATCAGTAATAATACTGGAAAGAACCTGCTTGACCCTGGTGCTACACCTGATCAGAATGCGCAGTTCCTACTCTTCCTCTGTGCAATCATCAAGGCTGTAGATGAGTATCAGGATCTGCTGCGTATTTCAGTTGCCTCTGCTGGTAACGACCACCGTCTTGGAGCTAACGAAGCGCCTCCGGCAATCATCTCTATCTTTCTGGGAGATGAACTTTCTGCAATTCTCGACTCAATTGAAAAGGGTGTTCCATACGGAAAACATGAAAAAGAAAAGATGCAGATTGGTGTTACTGTTTTGCCTGATTTCAACAAGGATACAACAGACCGTAACCGTACATCACCATTTGCCTTCACCGGAAATAAGTTTGAGTTCCGTATGCTTGGTTCAAATGAATCGATCGCCTGTGCAAACGTATTCCTGAATACTGTTGTTGCTGAGGAACTTTCACAGTTTGCAGACATCCTCGAAAAATCAAGCAACTTCAAGAGCGACCTGCACGACCTCATCCTTAAGACAATCAAAGAGCACAAGAGAATCATCTTCAACGGAAACGGTTATGATGATTCATGGGTAAAAGAAGCAGAGAAGCGCGGCCTTTACAACCTCAAGTCTACACCGGAAGCTCTTCCACACATCCTCGACGAAAAGAACGTAAAGGTATTCGAAAAGTTTGGTGTTTACAGTAAGGTAGAGCTAACAAGTCGCTTTGAGATTCACAATGAGAATTATTCAAAGATTATCAATATTGAAGCAGAAACAATGCTGG
>CAMNBC010000035.1 GCA_946532115.1 uncultured Treponema sp. | reverse complement strand
TCGTGCCGCGTAAACGTTGTTGATAACCGACACCTTCGGTGCGGTATAACAGATATAGGTAAGTTCGGCAACGCCGACCGACAAAGTAGATAGCTGCCAGCTTTTTTTTACTCGCAAAATTAATAAAGGTTTGTTATAATGTAAGATATGGTTAATACATTACGTTATGTACTCTTAATTCCTGTTTGTATTATAGCCGTTTTCTTATGCTGGCATATTTTACTTTGGACTTTCTGGTCAATTGTATGTCTTACTATTAATAAGAAAAAAGAATATACAACACCTTCAGCATTTTATAACTGGGTTTTTGTTCTATGGTACAGATATATGATGGTAACAGGACGTCTGAAACTTCATGTTTCCGGATGTGAAAAAGTTCCTTCTGATAAAAGATTTTTACTTGTTTCTAATCATTGTTCAAAATTTGATAATTTCATTCATTGTGCGGTTTTGAAAAAAAATCAGATTGCATATATTTCTAAACCTGAAAATTTTAATATTCCCATTGGCGGACGTTTTATGAAAAGGGGGCTTTACCTTTCTTTACAAAGAGGAAATACCAGAGAAGAATTAAAAACAATAATGAAAGCAATTGAATATATAAAAGAAGATAAAGTGTCAATTGGTATTTTTCCGGAAGGTTCAAGAAGTAAGGATGGACAATTACAGGAATTTAAGCCTGGAGCATTTAAAATTGCCGAAAAAGCTTTATGTCCAGTTATTGTGTGTTCATTGAAGGGAACAATAAATATTCACAAGAACTGGCCATGGAAAAAAACTGAAATTTACATGGATATTCTTGATGTAATTGATCCTTCTATATGGAAAGAAAAAAATACTGTTGAAGTATCTGAATATGCACATAATTTGATATTAAATAACATAACTTTAAGCTAAAGGAGATCAAAAATGATTTATGTATTTTTAAATACAACTTCAAACAATGGTAAAGGAATTGAAGCCAAAGCTGAACTTGAAAAAATATTTAATGGAGAACAGCTTAATTTTATTGATGTAAAAGAGATAAAAAATGCTGCAGAAAAATGCAGTTCTCTAAATCCTGAGGATACAATTATTATTTCGGGCGGAGATGGAACTTTAAGCCGTTTTATAAATGACATTTATGAGCTTAAACTTCAGAATAAAATTTACTTTTACACATGTGGAACCGGAAATGATTTTGTAAATGATGTGCGCGAAAAATGCGAAATCAAAAATAATCTTATTCCTATGAATGAATTTATAAAATCACTTCCAGTTGTTACTGTAAATGGACAGAAGCATTATTTTATTAATGGTATTGGATACGGAATTGACGGATACTGTTGTGAAGAAGGTGATAAACAGCGTGCTGTTTCAGATAAGCCTGTAAATTATGCGGGAATTGCAATTAAAGGAATGCTTGGAAAATTTAAACCTTGTGGTGGAACCGTAACTATTGATGGTGTGGAAAATCGTTATAAAAAAATCTGGCTTGCTCCAACTATGATTGGACGCTTCTTTGGTGGTGGAATGAAAATCACTCCGGATCAGGACAGGTTAAATAACGAGCATGTCGTTTCTAACTGTGTTTTTCATGATTCAGGAATGCTTAAGACTCTTATGGTTTTTCCTTCAATTTTTAAAGGAGAACATATATCTCATAAAGATATTATAGAGATAAAAACAGGCCATGAAGTAAAAGTTGAATTTGATAAACCATGTGCGCTTCAGATAGATGGAGAGACCTATACAAATATAACAGGTTATTCTGTATCTTATAACTAAGCAAAAGGATTAATATGAAAATAGACTCAATAATTCTGGATGTTGATGGTACTATCTGGGATACAACTCCAGTAGTAGCAGAAGCATGGAATAGTACAATAGATGTGATTTATCCTCAGGTACCACATGTAACTGCAGATATTTTGAAAACTCAGTTTGGCAAAACAATGGATGTTATTGCTGACAATCTGTTTTCTGTTTTAAACAAAGAAGACAAATCAATTCTTATGAAAAACTGTTGTGAAGCAGAACAGAAAGCATTGCTTGAAAATAAAAAAAATATTACATTTGAAGGTGTTGTTGAATCAATCAAAAGAATTGCAGAAAAAATTCCAGTATTTATTGTAAGTAACTGTCAGAGTGGCTATATAGAAGTTGTTGTTGAAAAGAATAATATAAAAGAAGATATTAAAGATTTTGAATGTTTTGGAAATAATGGAAATACAAAAGGTGAAAATATCCGTCTTATTGTAAACCGAAACGGATTAAAGTCTCCGGTTTATGTAGGCGATACTCAAGGTGATTATGAAGCCTGCAAACAAGCCGGAGTACCTTTTGTCTGGGCTGCCTATGGATTTGGCAAGCCCGAAGATGAAAAGTATTTTGCTAAGATAGATTCTTTTACTGAGCTTGAGAAGTTATTGTAGTGTCAGTTTCTCCTGGCTTTCCAAAAGACTTTTTGAGAAGAACAGGAACTGCCATTGATGAAACTATAATTAAAAGAATTACGGATGTAAAATATTTTGAATCCACGAGGCCTGCAGAAAGTCCTTTTGTTGCAACAATCAAAGCAACTTCACCGCGTACCATCATTCCTTCTCCAATCTGCAGACATTCTTTCCAGTTATAACCGAGTAACTTTGAAATTCCACCGCAGCCGATGATTTTAGAAAGACAACCTACAATCACAAATGCAATTGAGAACCATAAAAGACTAAGATTCATGCCGGAAAGATCTGTTTTTAATCCGATACTTGCAAAGAAAATAGGGCTGAAAATCATATAAGCATTGATATCAATCTTTGATTCCATGTAGGAAGCATCACTTAAGCTGCAGAAAACAATACCTGCAATATAAGCACCTGTGATGTCGGCAATGCCAAAAAAGTGTTCTGCACAGAATGCAAAAATTAATGCAACGCCAAGTGCATAAATAGGTATGCGGCGTGAATGTGGGTGGCGTTTATCATACCAGCGGAAAAGTCTGTATACAACAAATCCTGCGATAATTGCACAGGCAAAAAATGCAAGTGTTTTTAGAATAATTCCAAGATATCCGCCTTTGCCCGAGCTTACACCGAGAACAATAGTAAGGACAATAATACCGATTACATCATCAATAATAGCCGCACTTACAATAGCCTGGCCAACATCAGATTTAATTTTTCCAAGTTCTTTAAGAACTGCAACTGTAATACTTACAGAAGTTGCAGTCAAAATAGTTCCTATAAATACACACTTAAAGAAGCTCTGAGTTCCCCATCCATCATAATCAAAAAAGAACATAGCCATGACAGTTCCCATAATCAGAGGAACAAATACACCGCAGATAGCAATGAGAGTGGCCTTAAAACCAGACTTAACAAGCGACTTAAGGTTAGTGCCAAGTCCGGCAGAAAACATAATAAGAATTACACCAATTTCTGCCATGTAGGAGATAAACTGATTCGCTTCGTTGTAGATAACGTTAGAATCAGTTTTTCCAAAGTTTCTGAAAAAAGGTAGAAAACGAAGTACAAGACCCGCTACGATCATTCCCGCAACCTGTGGAATGCCAATTTTTTTCGCGAGTACACCAAAATACTTTGCCACAATTACAATAATACCAACTGAAAAAAGAATGTGAAGAACAATTTCAGTATTCGGAAGTGTTGAATTCATATACGTATGCCTCATTGCATTAATATAGAAAAAAAATAAGTAAAAAATTGAATAATTATATATTTTGAAAAGATTTTATTCAATAGAAATGATATAATAACTGAGCTTATCCAAGCTGTTCAATTCTTAATTGTTTCGGGAGATTTATATGAAAAAACAATTTTGTCTTTTTTCAGGAATTATTAGTCTGTGTTTCAGTATTATGCTTTTTTCCTGTGCAACAACCGTAGATGTAAGATTGACTCGTCCTGCACAGCTGGATTTAAATGGTGCAAAAACAATAGCAGTTCTTCCTATAAAACCCTATGCATATTATAAAGATTATAATGCATCCTTAGGAAAACAGATTTTAATTAATTCGTTTTATCAGATTTTTGATATTCGAGATGCTGATGAACAGCTTGCAATAGACAGTCTTAGAACGCAGATAGAACGCGGGCTTTTAGATTCTCCATATATAAAGCTTGTAAGTGCAGATGCAGTTGTAACTGCACGACAGAAAGGGCTTATAAATCCGGCTGATGTTTACCTTACTGGCGAAGTAACGTATTTTGACGTAGACGATGACAGAACAGAAGAGAAGAAACTTGTAAAGGCTGCAAAAGGTGATGAAAAAGCGGAATATAAAATTGTCAAATACTGGAAAAGATCTGTACATATGAATTTCAGATATCAGGTTGTAGATAGTTCTACAGACAGGGTAATTTCTTTTGAAGAAGTCAGAATGTACAATTATTCAAGTAAATACGAATCAAAACATTCTTTGCCAAGTGTCTATTCGTTACTCGAATCAGATATAAGGTCAGCTTCAAGAAAAATCTTAAAAGAACTTCAGCCGTATGTGGTGACAAAATCAATAAAACTGCTTGAAACAAAAACAAAAGATAAAGAATTAAAGGCACGAATGAAAGCAGCCAGTGAACTTGCAGAAAATAATAAAATACAAGAGTCAAGTGAACAATTTCAGCAAATTTATATGGAAACTGGTCTTGTAGAAGCAGGATATAATGCTGCTATTTTACAGGAGGCATTAGGTAACCTTTCTGTAGCAGAAAGAATGATGGAGAATGTTTATAACAATAATCCTGATAATCGGGTTGCTAAAGGCCTTGCTGACATTCAGTATGAGATAAATCAGGCAAACCGGTTAAAAAATCAGATAAAAAATTCAGATTCTGATTCTGAAGATTTAGACCTTTAGCAGTATGACTGCCATTTTGCAGTGAGTTCCAGGGCACTTGTAAAGAGTTCTGCATGAATTCCAAGTGAAGCGGCAGCCTTTACATTCTCAATTTTATCATCCGTAAAAAAAGCATCTTCAGGTTTTGTATCTTCGGCTTCAAGAATCAGTTCAAAAAAATGAGGGTCAGGCTTTGCGCAACCAATTATATTTGAGGCATAGGTTTGATTGAAGAAAGAATAGTCTCCGCGCTCCATATGATTTTCCCAATGACTTTGAATTGTATTTGTTCCGCAGACAACACGGTTCTTCTTTTTTAACGCCTGTACGAGTTCAATAGTCTGAAGATTTTTAGAAGGATGAAAAAACAAACGGAACAGATCTGTCGTTACTTTTGGAACCTGCGTGTAAGAACCTTGCGATTTCAGAAAATTAATTCTGACATTAAATTCATTCCAGAATTCGGAACTTGAGATAGTTCCAGTATTAAGTTCATGTTCAATATTACGATTATTTAGTTTACAGATATCAAAAAAATCAGCTTTAGAGAGATTTAATTTATTATAGATGGAATCCATTTTAAAGGTGGTTGTTACAACTCCGCCCATGTCGAAAATAAAAAGCATATTGTGATTATGGTGTAATTGTGATGAATAATCAAGTTTGATATAATAGCGTTTATGAGTAGTAATAATTTTCCGAGAGTTTTTCTAAAAAATAAAGAAGAAAAAGAAATTCAGCAGGGATTTCCATGGGTATTTGATAATGAGATTTCGCACATCAAGCATAGGGCTGATGGTGCAGATGATAAATCAGAATGGAAAAATGAAAGCCTTACAGAATGTTCTGTGGAAGATGGAAAGCCTGTAGAAGTTTATACAAAGGCAGGTGGATTTCTTGGAACAGGTATTATCAATAAAAAATCTAAGATTACAGTGCGAATTATAGGCAGTGAGCATGCAGATGTAATTATGGCAGATACTGCGGCTTTTTATGAAAAGAAGATTCTGGATAGTTACAATATGCGCCGCATGTTTTATAAAGACAGCGATTCTTACCGGTTGATTTTTGGTGAAGCTGATTTTATTCCAGGATTGATTTGTGAACGATTTTGTGATGAAAAAGGTAAGGTAATTATTGTCGTTCAATTTCTTTCACTTTCTTGTGAAGTGTTTAGAGCTGATATTCTTGCCGCGCTCACCAAAGTCTGCAAACCCGCCGCAATCTACGAGCGCAGCGATGCCAGTGTACGCGACAAAGAAGGTCTTCCACAAAACGCAGGGTGGCTTTCCGGCTCCATCAAAGAAACTCAGATTACAATTGTGGAAAATGGAATCAAACTCGGCGTAGACATAGCAAACGGTCAGAAAACCGGTTACTTTCTCGATCAAAAGTTCAACCGCATCGCTGCCGCTGCCTTCTGCAAGGGAAAGACAGTCCTCGATACCTTTACTCATACCGGTGCATTCGGCCTGAATGCCTTCAAAAACGGAGCTCGTGAAGTTACCTCCGTAGATATTTCACCAGAAGCAGTTGAAATGGTCGAACACAATATTAAGCTAAATGAGGCAGGCAGTGTAATGAAAGCTGTTTGTGCAGACGTGTTCGATTTGTTGAAACAGTATGAGACTGAAGGACGCAAGTTCGATGTAATTATTCTAGACCCTCCAGCCTTTACAAAGTCTGCAAAGATGATTGAAAAAGCTTACGGCGGCTATAAGGAAATCAACCTGCGTGCATTGCGTCTTTTAAATGAAGGAGGAATTCTGGTTACCTGTTCCTGTTCATATTTTATGGAAACTCATATGTTCTGTGATATGCTCATGCATGCAGCAATGGACAGTCATAAACGAATTCAGATACTGGAAAAACGAGGGGCTGGTCCAGACCATCCGGTTTTACTAGGCTATCCAAAATCAGAATATTTAAAGTGTGTGGTTTGCCGTGTCCTCTAGTGCCGAAAAAAAATATAACTGTGTAATAATTCTCGGACCTACTGCTGTCGGAAAGACTGCCATTGGAGTTGCAGTTGCACGAGCCTTTAATGGTGAAATAATTTCAGCTGACTCCCGCCAGACTTACAGGCATCTGGATATAGGTTCTGGAAAAGATCTTGCAGATTATGAGGCAAATGAAGATGGAGCTGCAGTTCCATATCATCTTATAGATATTACTGAACTTCCAGCTGAATACAACGTATATAATTATCAGCAGGATTTTTACAGGGCTTTTAAGGATATTACAGAGCGGGGCAGACTGCCCGTGGTAGTAGGCGGAACTGGCATGTATATTGATGCCATTGTACGTGACTATCAGCTTGTGATTCTGCCTGAAAATAAAAAACTGCACGAAGAGCTTGAAGCAACTCCGCTTGAAGTTCTTGCTGAAAGACTTATAAAACTCCAGCCGGATTTACATACCAAATGCGACTTGCTTGAAAAAGACCGGGTAATTAAAGCCCTGGAAATCATTGAAGCAAAAAAGCAGGGGGTAGATTCAACTTCTGTTCAGCGGCCTGATATTCATCCTTTGATAATCGGAACAACTTTGCCTCGTCCTCAGCTTTGGGACAATATAAGTCTGCGTCTAAGGGAACGTCTTGACGGGGGAATGCTGGAGGAAGTTCAGTCAATTCACGATAGCGGAATTAGCTGGGAAAGACTTGAGAAACTTGGTCTTGAATATCGTTTCTGCTCTCAGTTTTTACAGGGAAAAATTGCTTCAAAAGAAGATTTATATGAAGGCTTGTTTGTAGCAATCCGTCAGTTTGCAAAAAGGCAGGAAACCTGGTTCCGTATGATGGAAAAGAAAGGCGTTAAAATTCACTGGCTGGATGCGGGTAGTAAAGAAGAAAGAATTAATCAAGCGAAAGATGTCATTGTCGGGCTTGCCCCTGCGACGTTTGCGTAGCAAACTCGTTTACAATCTGTAATTGTCAGTAAGGTACAGATTCCCGTGTCAAGCACGGGAATGACACTTCTATAAACAAAAGAAATTGCCGGTGGTGTTGCCGGCAATTTCTTTTTACAAGAGGACTTTTCCTTTTTTTAATAATATCTGGTTAAGCATTTACAGCCATCTTTACAGTTTCAGTAATTTCTGTAAGATAACCGGTGCGGATGCAGCTGTCAAAAAGTTCCTTTGAAATATAATCAGTCTTTACGTCTTCATAACCGTCCATATCACGAACGATTTTTACTACGAATCCATCTTCCATCTCGCGGATGATTGTCATGTAATCTGTGTTCTTTCCAATGCTTTTGAGTGTGTATTTTTTCATTTTCTTTTTACTCCCATATATAAAAAATGATTTAAAGTGTCACGCAAAACTGTCACATTACTCTTATTTTCGGTTATAATGAAAATAATGTTAGAAAAATTTGCAAAAAATATACAAAATAACACGAATTTTTCACAAAAAACGCTGTTTGACGCGCATTTTCACTATGCTGTTTGTAAGGAAATGGGAATATGTGAACTTCCTGAGAACTGGCAGGGGATTTCCTGCGCGCACTCACGGCATGAGTTTGAAATACAAAGTGCCGCGCCCGCGGGCGTCATTCAGTCTTATGGAATGCATCCTCAAAATGCAGCAAACGAAAATATAAAAGAATCTGCAGCTTTTCTCGAACAATTGCTAATCAAAAATCTAATCTCTTTTATAGGTGAAGCCGGCTTTGATTATTTTACAGAGGAATTTCGTAATGCAGCCACTCTGCAGGAAGAGATATTCAACATTCAGCTTGATTTAGCTTTGAATTATAAAAAGCCTCTTGTAATCCACTGCCGTAAAGCAAATCATAAATTATTTGAATATTCAAAAAAATTAAAGCAACTGCCAGAAGTTTTATTTCATTCTTTTATGGGACCGCCGGTAGAAGCTCAGGCCCTATTAAATAGAGGAATAAACGGCTATTTCAGTTTTGGAAAACAATTATTAAATGGAAATAAAAAAGCAATCGCATGTGTACGTGAACTTCCCCCTGAACGAGTTCTATCAGAAACAGACGCCCCATTTCAGTTTTTAAAAGGCGAATTGTATACGACTCCTTCTGATGTAAAAACAATCAGCACCCAGATTGTGAATATACAAAATCAAAGATATCAAAATTGAAAGCACGGAGCAGGAAGCCAACCTCGCGAAGCATCATCCCCGCGGAGCGAGTTGGCTTCCAGCGGGAGTGCTTTCAATTTTGAAGATCTCTAATATTGTTAATATGAACCATGTTACATATTTTTCAAATTTTTGTTATTATATGTATATGAGTAATAAAAAAGAACTTTCAAAAGAATTTAAAACTTTCCGTTTATTAACTTTTATAGAGTTGTCTGCTGCAGCCCTTTTTACGTTATTGAATCTTAGTTTCCATGCAGATATCTCCCTTCTTGCATTTCCGCTTGCTTTAATTTATTTCGGATTTACCTGCTGGTATGTATTAAAAAAACTGATTTTAGATACAGACGGAAAAAATATTTATGCAGCAATCAAACTTAATGAATATCTTCCATATTTTTTATTTATCACATTTATTATAAGACGTGCCGGAAAAAACGGAACACCTTTAATTATTGATGTATTTGCTGTAATTGCATGGTTTATTGTTTTTGTACTGGCATATTTTACTTCCAGAAATCTTTACCCTGGTAAAAATACAAAAATTGTACAGGGATGGAATGTCGTTCCTGCAGAAAGAAAATTTAAGGGCATGGCCAGAATTGCTTTTGAAATTGTAGACTGGATAGATGCATTTTTCTGGGCAATTTTCACAGTTTTGATTTTCCAGATTTTCCTTCTTCAGCTTTATGAAATTCCTTCTGAATCTATGGTTCCAACCTTCCTTATTAAAGACCGTGTTTTTGTTTCAAAAATTGACTGCGGTCCTAAGTTTCCTCTTACTGATGTTGGACTTCCTGAATTCAGAAAATATAAAAGGGGTGATACCATTGTTTTAAGAAATCCTCATTATACAATGGATAGAAAATCAGAAGTAAAAACAGTAACCTCTCAGCTTATTTATATGCTTAGTCTTACAACAATAAAACTAAATAAGGATGCAGATGGAGAATTAAAAGCTGATCCTCTCGTAAAACGAATTACAGGCCTTCCCGGAGAACAGCTTGTAATGCAGGATGGAACGCTTTACCATAGAACACAGGCAAGTGATATTTTTGAGCCTGTAGCGCTTGATGCAAAATATGCAACCTGGAATCTTAATGCAGTAAATCCAAAATTAAAAAAATATGTTCATCATTTTCCTTTTGATGCGGCTGAATATCAGAAAATGCTGGATTT
This sequence comes from uncultured Treponema sp., assembly GCA_946532115.1. Classification (GTDB taxonomy): domain Bacteria; phylum Spirochaetota; class Spirochaetia; order Treponematales; family Treponemataceae; genus Treponema_D. The sequence continues at coordinate 7,965 of CAMNBC010000035.1, read as the reverse complement.
TGAAGAGACTCGTAGAAATTATGATTTGGATGCTGCTGAGTTTCAGGCATATGAACTTGCACGTCAGTTTAAAAAACTTTGTGTAGTAAATAAAGATGCAGGAACTTTCAGATATTCAGAACTCTATGAGGGGCAGTTATTCAGAAATAAAAATGAACTTTTTAAGAGAATGTATATGCAGGAAGGTGGTGCTGCCTGGTTTGAAAAGTTTATGACTTCCTGGGTAGATTCAAAAAATGATGTAAGAGATATCTATGCTGAATCAAATTACCGTCTGAATGTAATGGCAAAAATCATCTTTGGAAAAATGATGGTTGAATATGCAAGATTTTATTCTGATGGTATGGAAGAACGAAACTGGGATTCTCAGCCATCTGTAAAAGAACTGATGGAAGAAATTGAACTTCATTACTGGTATGTTCAGAATCTTCTGGATTCAAGAAATATGCCGGTATTCCCTTCTAATGACACTAATGGAAATCCTCAGTACATCCCGGCAAATTGTTATTTTATGATGGGTGATAACCGTTTTAATTCCCTGGATTTAAGACATTCCTATGACTATTCTGAAAAGGCTCTGGCAGAAGCAGATCCGCTTTCAATTACATATTATTCGATAATGGCACCGCAGTATATCAATAAAAAATATATTATTGGTAAACCAGTATTCAGATTCTGGCCGGCTAATCGTTTGGGAAAAGTATAAAAATCTAATAGTATAAAATAATAATCGAAATCTCTAATTTGCCTCTCAGCAAAAAACAACCCCAAAAAAGGCTTCCGCGCTTCGCTTGTGCAGAATTTTTTTGGGGTTATTTTTGCTTACGGCAAATTATGTTTATAGTTTATCTTCCACAACAATTTTTATACTTTTTCCCACTTCCACATGGGCATGGATCATTTCTTCCTACCTTAGGCATTGTACGGCGGACTGTTACGTTGTCGCCCTGTGAGCGCTGATTCATTGCGCTGTTTACTGCCTGGCGTCGTGCCTGATCTCCGTTGAAAGAAGAGTGAGCACTGCGTTCTGCAGTGTTATGTGCCATCTGAGCAGCTGTGTTACCTGCCTCTGAGTGCTGTGCGTTCATAGCCTGCTGCTGAGCTTCAAGCATGCGGCGACGCTGTTCAGCTGCTTCTGGAGAAAGCTGTACGCGTACACGGAATACACGTGACATTACCGAGTTACGGATTGTATCGAGCATTTCATCAAAGATATTAAAGCCGTCAATCTTATATTCAGTAAGAGGGTTTTTAGAACCATAAGAACGGAGGGCAACTGCTTCACGAAGTCCTTCAAGGGTTTCGAGCTGGTCGAGCCACTTTTTATCAATCATCTGAATGTACTGGTAACGGATAAACATATTAAAGTTTTCTTTACCGGCAAGAGTTTCTTTTTCAGTGATATCATTCTGAAGAGCTGCAAGTACTGCTTCTCTTGTATATCCGTCTGAAGGAAGTTGAATTGCAAATGTATTTCTGATTTTTTCCTGCAGTTCTGAAAGAGGCTGTGTACTGTTTTTATTATGTTTTGCTTCATCTTCATAAACGGCAAAAAGGTTTTCAACTTCGTCACGGGCATTGTTCATTACGCGCTCAGAAAGATTGTTATCTGCAAGAATGGTATCGCGCTGCTCGTAAATAACAGTTCGCTGTTCGTTCAAAACATCATCATAATCAAGCAGGTGCTTACGAATTTCAAAGTTGCGGTCTTCTACCTTCTGCTGAGCCTTTTCGATACCCTTGTTAAGCCATGGGTGGTCAATAGGTTCACCAGGCTGCATACCGATGCGGCTCATCATAGCCTTCATGCGTTCACCGCCGAAGAGGCGCATCAAATCATCATCCATAGAAATGTAGAACTTAGAGCGTCCAGGGTCTCCCTGACGTCCAGAACGTCCACGCAGCTGGTTATCTATACGGCGTGATTCATGACGTTCTGTACCGATTACATAAAGGCCACCAAGTGCCTTAACTTCCTCGTAATCTTTTTTCCAGTTTTCTTTTTCGATAGCAAGAGCGGCCTTGTACTGTTCTTCTGTAGCGTTTGTTCCTGCACGTTTCTGTGCGCGGAATTCAGGGTTACCACCAAGCTTAATATCAGTACCACGACCAGCCATGTTAGTTGCAATTGTTACGGCACCTTTTGCACCGGCTTCTGCAATAATCATAGCTTCTCGGGCATGGTTTTTAGCATTCAATACTTCATGGCGGATTCCCTTGCGGGTAAGAAGGGCAGAAAGATGTTCTGATTTTTCAACAGAAACTGTACCAACAAGAACTGGCTGCCCTTTGTCGTGTGCTGCCTTAATTTCGTTTGCAATTGCTTCCCATTTATCTGATTCGTTGAGGTAAACCTCATCATTTTCATCCTTGCGTGCAACAGGAAGGTTTGTTGGAATTGCAACAACGTCGAGGCCGTAAATCTTATTGAATTCAACAGCTTCTGTTGCGGCTGTACCAGTCATACCAGAAAGTTTGTCGTACATACGGAAGAAATTCTGGAAAGTAACTGTAGCCATAGTTCTGTTACGCTGAGCAATGCGGATGTGTTCCTTTGCTTCAATAGCCTGATGAAGTCCGTCAGAATAGCGGCGGCCTTCCAGAACACGACCTGTAAACTCATCAATAATTTCAACCTTTCCGTCGCGGACGAGATAATCAACATCATTATGGAAAAGAATATGAGCACGAAGTGCCTGTGTAAAGTAGTGTGTATATTCAAAGTTCTCTTCATCTTCGAGAGAACCTGTAATCAGGTTGTGCTTGTGAAGAATGTCATTTATGTGGAGCATACCTTTGTCTGTGAAAGAAACACGCTTTGATTTTTCATCAACAGTATAATCTCCCTCAATTGCGGCACGCTCTTCCGGTGTCATAAAGGTTTCATCCGGATATTCACCAGTTTTAGGATCCTTTGCAACTTCTTTGAGTTCACCGACATATTTATCTACTTCATGATATTTATAGGTATCATCTTCTCCCGCACCTGAAATAATAAGAGGAGTTCGGGCTTCATCAATCAAGATAGAGTCAATTTCGTCGACGATACAGTAGTTAAATCCGCGCTGAACCTTATCTTTAAGATCAACCTTCATGTTGTCGCGGAGATAATCAAAACCAAATTCGTTGTTTGTACCATAAGTTACGTCGCAGGCATATGCAGCTTTACGGGCTTCGTTATCCATTGAAGAAAGAATTGCACCAACTGTAAGACCAAGGTAACTGAAAATTGGACGGCGTGAATTAGCGTCTCGTTCTGCAAGGTAATCATTTACAGTTACAACGTGAACACCTTTTCCTGTAAGAGCATTAAGGTAGGCTGGAGCTACGGCAACAAGTGTTTTACCTTCACCAGTCTTCATTTCGGTGATTTTTCCCTGATGAAGATTGATAGAACCCATAATCTGAACATCAAAAGGACGTTCACCAATTACACGCCATGAAGCTTCACGGCAGAGTGCAAACGCTTCTGGGAGAATATCATCCAAAGTTTCGCCTGCTGCAAGGCGTTCCTTAAATTTCTGTGTCTGTTGAGGGAATTCTTCTGGTTTTAATGATTTTGCCCATTCTTCTTTTGCGTTTACAGCGGCCAGAATAGGCTTAAGGGCTTTTACATCTCGGTCATTCTGAGTACCGAAAATCGCAGTAAGAACTTTATCGATAAACATGTTTAATTTCCTTAAAATTCAAATTTTAGATAGATTATTATAACCTATAATTATTAAATTTACTATATTATTCTTCGCGTCGGCAACAAAAATAATCTACTTTCAAAAAATCTTATTTGTTTATATAATGATATTTATGAGAAAAACTTTGCTTGCAGCTGGACTTTTAATATCAGGCATCATTTTTACTTCCTGCCTTGGTAACGAAACTGTTCAGTCTATCAGCGAAACAGAATTATTTTCACTTCCTTATGGCAATTTTGAAGAGCAGTTAAGCGTTTCAGATTTAAATGATGTTGGTAACGTTCGTTTTGGAATTGCCATGCAGGACGGCTTTTTCTATATCGTAAACGGTGAATCAAAAAAAATTCTTGAACTTAATTCTTACGGAGATCTGCTTTCCCTTTTTTATAATGAAGATTCTCAGACTGCCAGACTTTTGGACAATTCTAAACGTCCGGATAAGAGTATTCATCATGAAATTTCGTATCCTTTTGATTATCCGGGAATGGTTGCTGTTGATTCAAATAAAAATGTTTACACAGTATGTTCCATTCCGTGGGATCGTCAGGAAAAAAGTGATGACAGTACAACTCTTTACAGTCACACAGTGCTTCGTTTTGCCAGAGACGGTTCTTCTGTAGATTATATTGGTCAGCAGGGACCGGGGGGAACTCCTTTTCCTTATATCAAAAACATCTACACAACTTCAAAAGATGAACTTGTGGTTGTAGCGTCTTCTTCGAGCGGTCTTTTAGTTTACTGGTTTGCAAGTGACGGCTTTTTAAAATATATGATTCCCGTTACTACACATGATGCACCTTCTGTTGCTCTAAAGGATGATAATACAGACAGCTTTTTGACAATTCAGAATGTTGTGCCGGACCCGGTAACTTATAAACTTTATGTTCAGATTGATTATTATTCAACTTACGTAGATGAAGAATCAAAAGTACAGTCCGGGATAAACTATATTCAGACTTTTTTGTATCCTCTGAATATAGAAAGTGGTACTTATGAAGAACCAGTTTCGGTTCCACCTTATGAAGAATCTGTCGTTTCTGATTACAGTAAGCTTACTTACCGCATTCCATATGATTTTCTTGGTGTAACCAGAAACGGATGGAAATTCTTTATTGTAAAAACAGAAGATGGCTTTAATATTGAAATGATTCAGAGCGAAAGTCAGAAAATTATGAGGCGTCATTTTAAGGCAGTTCATTCAAATATTGTTTTTGATACAATGTGTCTTTCACAGGATGGAATACTTACTGCTCTTTATCTGGAAAAAGAAAAGGCTCGAGTTGTATGGTACAGAACTGATAATCTGATTGATGCAATCTTGAAAAACTAACGGCATTGCAAGTTGACAATTCGTCATTACGAGCGGAGCGATGTAATCTATGTTTGAAGATGTTGAAGAAATTGTGCCTGGTAATGAGGCCGATAAAAAACTGAAATTTTATTATAACCGCGAAGAACGTATTGCAAAGGCTCCAAAACTTGTACAGGATTATTATAACGGTAAGTTGAAACCTGTACGTGGTTTCCGGATTTTTTTTACACCGCAGAACAGATACATTTTTTTTGCTCTGATTTTTTTTATAGGTGCTGCATGGATTTATACAGGTCTTAATAAAACCCGCGCCGGTACAACGCTGCAGGGGGTGAATTTTGAACTGACTGCTTTTTCTTATGAAGAAGAGGTTTATGTCTCTTTGCAGATGAAACGTAGTAAAAACGCCAGGTCTAGTATGCCCGTTTCTGTGGATGCTGAGTTTTTTGCAATTGATCCGAATAATCAGGTGGGCGATAAACGAACCGGACAGCTTATTTATGACGAAGGTGAAAAGTATATTCGTACAAAGTTTACGGATTATGATATAATAAGAGTTGATGTTATTTTGAACGCGGGGGGCACCGAAAAGGAGCTTTCTGCGGAGGTTAAGAGGTAGTTTATGAGCCGGTCGATTGCCTGCATAGATTATAGAAATGGAAAAATATTTATAGCAAAACGCCAGATGACAGGTGATATGGGCGGACGCTGGGAATTTCCTGGTGGTAAAATAGAAGAAGGCGAAGATTTAAAAACTGCTGTAATCCGGGAGATGCAGGAGGAATTTGGGGTTACTGTGAGTGTAGGGCAGAAAATCACAAGCGGCACATTTACTCATCGTAACAAGCCTTGTACCCTGGATGTTCTGGCAATTCATTTCCCTCATGACGGAATGAAAGAGCGTTTTATTTTAACTGAGCATACAGATTACAGGTGGGCAGAGCTTAATGAAATTCCTGATTTGAACTTCGTTGATTCAGATCTTTCTGTTTATGATGATGTAAAAAAGTGGTGTGAAAATGAAAAATAAAGTTTGTTTATGTGCATTTTTGATAATTCTTGTTTCGTTTTTTATTTCCTGTACAAAAAAATCTGAAGAAAAAATCATCTTTGATAACAGTCAGCCACTGGCTCTTGCTCCAGATGTTGAATGGGCTGTAGTTGTAGAACCTTATGCAGTTTTTAAGGAAACCGATGAATGGGGAGCTGCAACTGCGGGGCACTGCCGTAAAGGAGAAATCTTGCAGGTAAAAGGTAAGGCTGTAGATGCCGCTAAAGATACCTGGTACTATTTTGAAGGCGGATGGCTTCCTCAAAGCTGTGTTTCAATTTTCAGTAACAGATACAAGGCAGAGACTGTTTCTAATGGTCTTTTAAACAGCGAAAATTAAAACGGGTACAAAATGAAACAAAGCAGAATCAATATAATTGCAGAAATAGGAACATCTCATGAAGGCTCAATTGAAAAAGCTCGTGCTCTGGTTGATGCTGCTGCAGATTCCGGGGCTGACACAATTAAGTTTCAGTGGGTTTATGCAGATGAGATTTTGCATCCAAAAACTGGCTTTGTAAAACTTCCAACAGGAGATATTCCGCTTTATGAGCGTTTTAAGCAGCTGGAGTGTCCGGTTTCTTTTTATAAAGAGATGATTGATTATGTTCATTCTAAAGGCTGTAAATTCTGCTGTTCACCTTTTGGGCTTCGCAGTATGAAAGAGCTTTTGGAATTGAAACCTGATTATGTGAAGATTGCAAGCCCTGAATTAAATCACTATAAAATGCTGGAGCAGCTTCGAGACTGGCGTGATGCTCAAAAATCTCGTGGTGAGGCTATGGTACCGGTTGTGCTTTCAAGTGGAGTTTCAACCTTAGCTGATATTGATAAGGCTGTTAGAATTGTGGGACGCGAAGAAGTTTCACTGTTGCATTGCATTACAAGTTATCCGGCTCCTGAAGAAGAATATAATTTACGGGTAATTACAAATCTAAAAAATATTTTAGGAATTGAAACAGGTGTAAGTGACCATAGTCTTGATCCAACTTTAGTTCCTGTTTTAAGCCTTTTGTGCGGTGGAACTGTAATAGAAAAACACATTACTCTGAGCCGTAAAACTGCGGGGCTTGATGATCCGGTTGCGCTTGAACCAGAACAGTTTGCCCTTATGGTGCATGTTGTTCATCAGACAGAAGCAACTCTCCGCCATTACGGGCAGACAGTTGGTTTTGAACGTGCATTAGATCAGCTTAGCGAGCAGTTTGGTCGTGAAAAAGTTGAAGCTGCTCTTGGTGATGGAGTAAAAAAACTTGCTCTGGCAGAAGAAGCGAACTACGGCCGTACAAACAGAAGCCTGCATTTTATGCGTGCCATGAAAAAAGGTGAAATTGTGGGTGAGGGGGATATTGCAATTTTGCGCACAGAAAAAATCCTGAGTCCTGGCATTTCTCCAGAATTTTATGATTTAATGATTGGTAAAACACTGGCTCACGATGTAGAAGACGGAGCCGGAGTTCATTTTGAAGATTTTATTTAGTGTCATTCCCGTGTTGGGGGCAAGCCCGACAATGACACAAATTAATTAATTATATCCCCAATACGTTTCATCGCACACAGAGTTAAATCTTTATCAATATAATCGAATGCATTAGTGATTGGTGAGAGCATACTGTTTAAGCCTCCGGTTGCAATTACTTTTATTTCTTCGAGTTTACAACCGGTTTCTTTTACCAGGTCTTCTTTCATTTGTTTGAGCAGCCCTTCTACAAGGCCTTTATAGCCGAGTACAATTCCACTCTGAACAGAAACCACTGTATTTTTACCAAGACTTGTTGGTGGAATATCAAGAGGTATAGCTGGAATTTGTGCAGCATTTGCAAAAAGTGAATTAAAGGCTGTACGGATTCCAGGGGCAATTGCAACTCCGGCAATATTTGCGTTTGCATCAATCGCTGTAAACGAAAGAG
>CAMNBC010000034.1 GCA_946532115.1 uncultured Treponema sp. | reverse complement strand
TTGCAAGCGGAATCACCGGTGTTGTAAATGCAGTATATAATCAGGCAAAACAGACAATCTGTATTCTCGACAATTCCACAACTGCAATGACAGGTCATCAGCCTCACCCGGGAACGGGCGTAACAATGATGGGCGAAATTGTTGAGAAAATCAGTATAGAAAAAATCCTGGATGCAATTGGCGTTACCCCAGTAATCACAGTTAACCCGTTTGACCAGAAAGCCGCACTTGAAGCTGTAAAGACTGCAAGCGAAACTCCAGGTGTAAGTGCAATAATTTTCAAGGCACCTTGTATCGCAATTGCACAGAAGGTCGGCTGGGAAAAACCACATGCACTATCTGTAGACACAGCAAAGTGTATCGGCTGCCGTAAGTGTATCAACGAACTTGGATGTCCGGCACTCTGTGTAAGTCATACAACAAACGCCAAAGGCAAACAGTTAGTCGAGATAGATAAATCGCTTTGTACCGGATGCAGCTTGTGTAAACAGGTGTGCCCGGTAAAGGCAATCAATTAAACGCATAACCATATTTTGCCAGTTCGCTAATATCAGAAACTTCTATAAGCGCGCCGTTAATAAGCATTACAACGCGTGTACAAAGTTCTTTTATAACTGGCAATTTATGGTCTGTAATTATGTAGACATTGCCTTTTTGATTATTACGTATATGTTCACAAATCTTATGTTCGTAAATAGGTTCAATTTCACTAAATGGCTCATCAAGAATCCGGATATTTTTCTGCAGGCTATTAATCAAAAGAAACTCTAAATATCTTTTTTCTCCACCAGATAAATAAGCAAATTTTTGCTTCAACAAAGGATGAATTCTCTCTTCACTTAAAATTTCCTGCTTTTTATCTTTTGAAATTGGAAACATGTTTATAATATATTTAACTGATTTTTCCTTAGGCAGAAATGTATATTGCGGAAGATATGCTATATTTTTAATTAATTTGTTCTTTGAAACATAAACATCATTTATAAAAGTTGAACCTAGTCCCTCATTATAAACTGTCAATGACTTAAAAAATGTACTTTTGCCAGCACCATTTCTTCCTAAAAATCCAATGATTTCGCCTTCACGAGCTTTTAAGAAAATGTTCTGTAAAATCTGAGATCCATCTGAATACTGAAAACTTAAATTCTCTATTGTAAATGATTCAAACATATTTAATTACCATATGAGCAGCAATAAAGACTAATACATAAATTACAAAAAGAAATAAAAACGAGAGAAAATTTAATGTCGAATAACGAATATTGCAATTAAATGCAAGAATTTTAATCTGCTTGCAGGAATGTCGTAAAAAAATTGCTGCTATTAAAAATCCTACGGTTGGAGCTAAAAAACAAAGTTGATTTATCGTGTGGATTAAAAAATCAAAATCAGAAGCTGCATTTGCCCGCCCTAACACAATTGCCGGAAACAGAGAACATAAAAAAGAAGTTTTAAATATTCGTGTAAAATAGTATTTTAACATTTTTAATTCCAAATTAAATAATTATAACATCAGATATAAAAAATTGAAATCTTATTGTTTTAATGATATATTACTATATAAAGAAACAGGAGCTTATTCATGGCAAAAAATATAATCATCTGCGGAGTTGGTGGACAGGGAACTGTGCTGGCGGCAAAGGTACTTTCACAGGCTGCAATTGCAAACGGAGAACGCGTACTTTCGGCTGAAACAATTGGAATGGCACAAAGAGGCGGCTCAGTTGTGAGCCACGTTAGAATCGGTAGCGACATATATTCACCACTCGTACCACAAGGCCAGGCCGACCTGCTCATAGCCTTCGAAGCAGCCGAAGCCGTACGAAACATAGGATATCTCAAACAGAGCGGAACAGTCATTGTAAACAAAAAGGTTGTTCAGCCGGTCACAGCCAGCCTGAACGGAAAAGCTTTTGACGAAAACGAAATGGTTTCTTATCTCGAGAAAGTGGCAGCCGCGGTTGTTGCTGTGGATACGGACGAGGCGTGCTGCGAACTCGGCAGCACAAAAGTTGTAAACATGGTACTGCTTGGTGCCGCAAGTCGTGTCGGCCTCATCGAGATTGAAGAACTCAAAGCCGCCATAAAACAGTTAGTAAAACCTGATTTCTACGAACTCAACGTTCGCGCAATAGAATGGTACAAAAAATAAAAAAGCTGTCCTGCACAAAGTCTTATAAACTTTCAGGACAGCTCCATAGGAGCCTTTCATGTCAGATTTAGAAAAAGCACGAGAATTTTTTGACGGCGACTTTTTTGCTACAAAAGCCACTGGAATTATTATTGAAGAAGTTGGGGAGCATTTTGCCCGCTGCTCATTTGAAATTACCCGTAACCATCAAAACGCTTACGGCGGAGTTATGGGCGGTGCTATTTTTACACTTGCCGACTACACCTTTGCAGTTTCTTCAAACTTCAACCAGCCTCAGACAGTTTCTATCACAAGTCAGATAAACTTTATTGGCATGGCTAAAGGCAAAAAATTGATTTCCGAATCGCGCCTGATAAAAGACGGTCGTTCAACCTGCCTTTACGAAATCAACATTTCTGATGAACTGGGAACAAAAGTTGCTTTTGCCACTTTTACCGGAATGAAGTTACAGAAATAACACGATTCTAATAAATATTCCTTTTTTAAGAATTTCTAGACCCCTCCAAAATGTAATGTTATAATATTACAACAGTATTTTATACTGCTTTCTGGAGGGCGTTTTTAATGTTCATGAATCTAAAAAGGGCGAAATTATTAGCCTACTGTATTTCTGTTTGCTTTTTATTAATTCATATCCTTATGCTCCTGATTTTTCTGCAATGCAAAATTCTACCCCTTGTAAGATTCAATATTTTCAGCATCTGTTTTTATATTGCGATTTTATTTGTTGTTCATAAAGAATGGTTTCCTTTATTTACTATATCTGTTTATCTTGAAGTTGTTGCACATATGACCTTTGCAATCCTTCTTACTGGCTGGAATACAGGTTTCCAGGTAACTCTCATAGGAATGAACGTTCTTGCCTTTTACGCTGAATACACCGGTCGCTCCCTAAAACTAAAATACCTCAAAGTTATGCCTCTTTGTGTATTAGGCATGATAATGTATCTTGCTTCTTATATTTATATGCATTTTAATTCACCATTTTATTCTCTTTCTGAAAACGTAGTTTTCTGGCTTAATATTTTATGGGGCATTATTGTTTTTGTTATTTCCTCATTAGTACTTCAGCTTCTGGTAATTATCACAAATTCTTCAGAAGAGGAACTAGCCTATCAGCTTTCTCATGATAAGCTTACCGGTCTTCCTAACCGCTATTATCTTTCAGAACAGCTCAATAGCATTAAAAATGATAAAAGCCAGTTCTGGCTTTGTATTTCTGATATTGATGATTTTAAAAAAATCAACGATACCTACGGTCACAATTGTGGTGACTATGTTTTAAAAACAATTGGCGACTTACTGGCTTCCACTGAAATTTTATGCTGCCGCTGGGGTGGAGAAGAATTTCTTTTTGTTGGTCGTCTGGAAAATAATTATCCGCAACCACGTTCATTTCTGGAAAAAATCCGTAAAGATATTCAGGAGTATTCCTTTGAATATGATGGTATAAAATTTCAAGTTACAATGACTTTTGGACTTTCAACCTTCTCAAATGGGGATGATATAGACAAAGTTCTACGCGATGCCGATGACAAGCTTTACATCGGAAAACAAAGCGGAAAAAATCGTGTGATAAATTAACTTTTCAAAAGTTTCTATTGACAGAAACAATCTCCAGTGCTATTCTGTTACTATAAATAGAAGCATTGTTTAGTGTCATGCCGAACTTTTTTCGGCATCTATTAAATTAGATTCTGAAACAAGTTCAGAATGACAAACCTTAATAGGAGACTTATATGAAATTAACCGAAAAACAGCTTGAACAGATTCGCGCACAGATTAAGCGCGTTAAGGAATTTGGAAATCCTTTTTATACAAAGCGTTTTGCTAACGTAAATCCGGAAGATATTAAAACACAGGAAGATTTTGAAAATCTCGTTCCTTTCGTAACAAAGCAGGAGCTCCGCGACGCATATCCTCTCGGACTCGCTACAGTTCCGGAAGAAGAAATTGTCCGCATCCACTCGTCTAGCGGTACAACAGGTGCCCCGGTAGTAATTCCATATACAAAGAAAGACGTTGAAGACTGGGCTATCATGTTTGCCCGCTGCTACGAACTTGCAGGAATCACAAACAAAGACCGCATCCAAATTACACCGGGTTACGGACTCTGGACAGCAGGTATCGGCTTCCAGGCTGGCTGTGAACGCCTTGGTGCTATGGCAGTACCAATGGGACCAGGTAACACAGAAAAGCAGCTTCAGATGATGCAGGATCTTAAATCAACAGTAATCTGCGCAACTTCTTCTTATGCACTCCTCCTTGCAGAACAGGTAGAAGCCCGCGGACTCAAAGATAAAATCCACCTCAAAAAAGGTGTAATCGGTTCAGAACGCTGGGGCGAAAAAATGCGCAACCGCATACAGAGCATTCTCGGAATCGAGCTCTACGACATTTATGGTCTTACAGAATGTTACGGACCTGGAATCGGAATCAATGCAGTAGGCGACGATGCAATCAGCATTTTTGACGATTACGTTTACATCGAAATCCTTGACCCTCAGACAGGTAAGCCTGTTCCGGAAGGACAAATTGGTGAAATCACTTTGACAACTCTTGTAAAAGAAGGCGCTCCTCTCTTCCGCTTCCGCACACACGACCTTGCAGCCTTCGTTACAACTCCAAATCCTACAGGCCTCAAGTATCCGCGCATTACACAGATTCTTGGCCGCAGCGACGACATGGTAAAAGTTAAGGGCAACATCATTTTCCCAAGCACAATCGAAGATGTAATTAAAAATGTTCCAGGCACTTCAAGCGAATACCGCGCAGTAATCGAACACGTAGAAGGCAAAGACAAAATGACCCTCTCCGTAGAAGTAGAGGGCGGCACAGACCGCACAGAAGTAGCCCTCTCCATCGCTTACAACTTCAAGCAGAAGTACAACATGACTCCGGAAGTAAAAGTTGTAGGAATCGGCGAGCTGCCAAGAAGTGAAAAAAAGACAAAGCGTATTGAAGACAAGAGATTCGAATAGTTTATAAGAGGGAGGAGCCCCTCCCTTCGCGCGCACTTTGTTGCGCGCTACCCTTCCTCCTAGGGGGAATTATCCCCCTAAAACCCCCATTTGAAAAATAAAATGATTATCGACTTTCACACACATCTAGACTTTTACAAACCAGACGAACTTGAATCTCAACTCGCCGAATTCTCCGGAACCATTGTCGCTGCCTCAGTAGATGAAAAAAGCTTTTTAAATAATCTTGAGATTTCAAAATATTGCAAAACCACCACCCGCGCCTGCCACATCATCCCGACTTTTGGCATTCACCCCAACCGCGCCGACGAAAATGCGCCCCTCCTCGACGACCAGGCCACAAGTCAGAGTTTTGAAAAATATCTCGACCAATCCCCTGTCATAGGCGAAATCGGCATGGACTTCTGCTGGTCTAAGAGTTCGCCCGCAAATCAGGAAAAAGTTTTCAGATGGTTTTTGGAATATTGCAATAAGACAAGAAAAGCGTGTGTCATCCACACAAAAGATGCAGAAGAAAAAATCTGCGACATCTTAACCGACTACCCGAGCGCCCGCCCGATTATTCACTGGTACGACGGTCCCGAATCAATATATCGCGAATTCATTCGTCGCGGCTATCCACAGACCTTCGGTGTAGAAACAATCCGTTCCCAGCACCTTCAGAATCTGCTTGGCCACACACCACTCGAGCTGCTCCTTGCCGAAACAGATAATCCCGACTCAGAACCATGGCTCGGTGGAACCCGTAACGACATTGGATTAATCGAACGGGTCTACGAAGAACTCGCCGGACTTCTAAACATGCAGCAACTCGAACTCGAAAAAATCATTGAAGATAATTTCAACCGCATTATTCAAAAGTCCTGACTTGTAAATTTATTTTACACTCTCCATAGTAATTCTAATTGTCTTAGAACTACTTACATCTCCAATGTCCCAATAGAAACTTGCGGCACTATCTTCATTTGTTTTAAGGCCGCTCTTCTTTGTTTCGTCAAACACCTTCATCAGTAAATTATCTGGATCATAAGCGCCATACCAGAATTCTTTTACATCATCAACACCATAAGCATTTTTCAAAAGTACAGAGAAGCTGTATTTCTTTCCATTCATAGTAAAGCCATTGTTAGTTGGAACTACCTTAACACGGTCATTTGCAGCCACCGCAGATTCTTCTACAGTACCAATCAAAGTATCAATTGCAGCACCAAGCTTTACAGCTTTACCAGATGTGTTAGTTACATCAAACTTCAGTTCAAGATACTGAGTCTCGCCTTCAAGTTTGAACTCAGGCACAACTGCAAAATCAATTCCTTCAGGTTTATTAACTTTATCAACAACTTTCCACTCTTTCTCTTTTGTTTCAGGGTTTTCTATATAACTATAAAGCGTAGAAAGTTTTCCATCCGCACCAAGCTTAACCCAGTAATCTTTTTCATCAATATTCAAAACAAACTGGAAGCCGCTGCCACCAAAGCTGCTTTCGTACCAGGTATTTCCATCTGGAGTACCAACAATATCCATACCACCAAATAAATCTTTAGCTTTAGATGCCTGGTCTGCAATTACAGAACCAAATCTGTAACCAAGGCCACCTTTTTCCCCAGTAACTACATCATAGCTAAATTCTTTAATACTTCTAGTTTTCTTGTTTTCAGTAATTGTCTCGTATTCAGGAATTGCAATTGCTGCAGTATAAGTTTTTGTCGCAACACTTGTATCCTGTGCCTGAACTTCATAACTTACAGTATAAGTCTTTCCAAGCTTTTCACTGTAAGCAGAATATGGAATTGTAATTGTTCCGTTTTCTGCAATTGTGATTCCAGCTGTATTTGTTGAAGTAATTTCTTCATCACCACACTTAAGCACAGTTTTTATAATTCTTGCCTTAGCATATTTAGTTGGAGTAATAACAATATTACCCTTATAGTTCAAGCTTGCAGGCAAATTATTATAGTTTAATTCTTCAGACGTAAATGAATTTGCAAGAATTGTTCTGTTCAAATCATCTGTTTCACCCATCTGAATAATCTTGAGAGCATCAAGCTGAACAGTCTTATCTGCCTCTACATAAATGATGATATTATAAGTATGAATTTCTGTAGTTGCATCAGATTCAATTTTTACAGAATACATAATTGAACCGGCATTATCATCTCCATTTTCTTCTTTGAATTCTTCTGAATAAGTATATTTTGGAGAAGAAGCAGATTTAATTACTTCAACTGTTTTTTCTTCTTTCCAATCAGTACTATTCGAAACAGTTAATCCGCTTACATAAGAATGTTTTCTTGTAACGGTAACCTTTACCTCAGAATTTACTGGTTCAAAACTTAAGGTTTTAACTCCGGCAGCCACATTCAATTTTGTAGAATAAACATAAGTATATTCTGCATCTTTCATTCCATTATTCCAGTCTGTAGCAAAAGCAGTTGGAGTAACTCCTCCAAATGAAAGTGTCTTAAGACGGGTTTCTGTTGAATCTGCGCGAACTATATAATATGTATAATCTTTGCTTGCAGGATCTCTTTCTGTTCCATTTTTTACTGTAATCACAAGTTTTGTTGTTCCAACAGGAATGTTTGTTACAGCGTTAGTCCAAACTACCTTATTTTCAGGTCCTGAAATTTCTGATTTCAGATTTACATTTTTTTCATCTATCTCAGCCTGGGTAACTTCTTTATTATTTGGTCCCTTAAAATAACTGCAACTCTTTACACTAAGAATCTGGTTCTGCTGTTCAGAAGTAAGAGTCATGTTCAATGAGTCTTCTGTATATTTCAAATAAATATAATTAGACCATTTTAATTCTCCACTTTTCAAACCAAGCTTATAAGTAACATTCTTAATATCTGGCTTTGTGAAAGTAAAGGTTCTTCCGCAGATTGTAACTTTAGTTTCACCACGAGGGAAATCTACAGATGAATTTAGTGTAGTATCCTTACGACCGATAGTTAGTTTGTAATATTCATTTGAGCCATCATTAAATTTATCACATGCACCACTAATTTTTTCGAACTTTGCTTCAGATGTAATATCTTTAGTTTCACTATTTTCAGTATTATTAACTGTATAAGTAATCTCTGCATCCTTATCCAAAGGTCTGAAATAAATCTCAACAACATCTGCAAAAGTTGTAATTTTATCGATACCAGTAATTACATCTACCGCCTTTTTAGCAACCTCTGTTTTAGCAGTCTGCAGATTAATATTTTTTGTAGTACCATCTTCATAAGTCACATCAATTGCTACAGCAGTAAGCTCCTGGCTCTTGTTACCAGCCTTTGTCAGCTGAATCTTATGATAAGTTGTATCTGATCTTTTTTCAGTTTCATATCCTGTTGCAGTCGGGTGATAATATTTATCACTTACAGTTTTAATCCACAAAACCTTTGTGATTGTTGCAACATTATCATCACCAAGAGTAACTGTTTCTGATGCAGGATTTGCCTTCTTAAATTCTGTAGTCCATTTTGCAGGAATCTTATCATAAGAATCAGAGATAGCATAACTTACGACCGTTCGTTTGTTTGTTGGTACTGCCTTAAAGATTACATTAGATACATCAACACGGCTGTCTGCACTGAGAGTCATATTGTACTTTGCTTTGTCGGAATCACTTCCACCTTTTTCAGATGTAATCAATTCCTGATCCAGAGCAAGTCCATTTTCAAAACCAACTTTAGGACTGATATCAAGACTCTCTAATGTAGTATCTCCATCTTCCGGCTTTTCTACATAAATTGTATAAGTACGGGAAATATTTGTTTCATCGGTAACTGTAAAGGTAACTCGTGATTTTCCACCAACAAGGTTAATGGTCATTCCATCAACTGCTGTAACTTCACCATATTTTGTAATTACCTTTGGCTGATCAATCTTTGCACCTTCAGCGGCTGCAATTGCTTCAATACTGATCTTATCAGATTCTTCATCTACCTTAAGATTGTATGTTGTAACTGATGGTTTGAATTCTGGAGTCAGTTTTGCTTTTGTATTTTCTTTGTCTACATCATCAACAATCTTAACTTCCAGTTCCTTGAGCTGAGAATAATTTCCTGCTCCTTCACCATCTTTAAGAGTCTTCTTAAAATCTTCTTCGCTTACTGTCTCTTTACAAATATCGCGGCGAAGGTAAATTGTATATACACTTGTGCTTTCTTTTTCAGAAGTAATTGTAGCTGTTACCTTTGTAATACCATATGGGAGAGTTGCAATAATTTCATTAGCGGCAGCGTCACTTGAAGTCCCTGCTTTGAACTTAATCTCTTTCTCACAGTCAGTCTCAGTCTGTCCGCTGATGTATGTATAGGTCTTTGTTTCTTTCTTTCCAAGGAATGAATCAACAACCTCTTCTGAATAAGTTGCAGTCTTTGCTGTAAATTCCTTAATCTGTTTTACATTCCATTCAATCTTTGCATCTGTATCTGCCAGATAGCAGCGGAATTTCATATCATTATCAGCAGCAACAACATCATCAATATTGTATTCAGTCTTAGAAGGATTAAAGCTGATTCGATTTAAGCTTTCATTCTTTGCACCCAGAACAACAAGTCCACGATCAACCACTGTACTCATCTCTTCTCCAGATGCAGATATAATATTTATATTTGTAGAAACCTGTTTTTTATTAAAAGAAATTTTATATGTTGTTGACGAATTCTTATCATCAAAAGATTTTGCATTTACAGATACAACAGTAATACCATACGGGAGATTTCCTGTGTTCAAATATGTTCCATCTTTTTTCTCTGTAAACAATAAGGAATTAAGAATATTTACAGACTCATCAAGCTTTACAAATTTTCCGTTCTTTTGTAAGGTATAACTAACATTTCCGTTTGTATATTTTTCAATTTCCGGTTCATAAGAATGAGTTTTTTCTGCTGTCCAGGTGATTTCTGTAAACTCAGGTTCCTTTGGACGAAATTCAATTCTTACAGGATCATTTGCGCCGTTTAAACCTTCCACAGAATAATCAAGAACAAGCGGATTATACGAAATAAGATTTCCCTGTTTTCCATTTGCATAAACTGCAAGACCGGTTGTATCTTCACCAGATGCATTATTAATCCCTGTGGTAATTATATAACGTTTTGTAAGAGTAATTTTATATTGTGTGATAGTTGGAACTAACATATTATTTTCATCTTCATTATAAGAAGTAATTTTTGCATACACTTCTGTAACACCATAAGGAAGATTTGATTTTACAGCTTCTTTAGAATCTGAAGTAAACTGCATAAATGGATTTGTTCCGGAATAATTTTCTTCTGCCTTTATAAAATCAAAATCCACAGGAGTTCCAAGTTCTTTTAATTGCTGAGCAGTTATTCCACCTTTGTTTGAATCCCATTCAGGCACATATTCTTTTGTCTGAACAGCCTTCCAGGTAAGTTCTGCATTTTTATCTAATGAAAAACATTTAAAAATTACAGGGTCATCACGACCAGTTAAATCTAACGAAATATCTTTACCTGTAGAATCACCAATCTCATATTCATATTTTGTACTGCTGAAGTTTATAGCATTGCGGCCAGGGTCACTTGCTTTAATTATAACAAGACCATGTTCTGTTACATTGTTTGCATCTTCAGATGGAGAATCTGCAACCGAAGGAATGTATTCTTTTGTAAGAATGATTTTGTATTCTGTAAAATATTGCTCATCATCTGCTGTAACCTTACAAGTTGCAACACTTACGCCATAAGGAAGATCTGCTGTCAGAAATGAATTTGTTCCTGTATTTTGAACTTTAAAATTAACTGTAACCGGGTTTTCAAATTTTTCTACACGCTGAGATTTTATTCCACGATATACAATTTCGTTTCCATCTAAATCTTTTGTTGTATAAATCTGATATTCAGGGATATATGTCCAGGTCTGCAAAAGACTCCACTGAATTTTTGCATTTACATCATTTACAAAACAACGTAATTCAACAGGCCCGTCTTTTCCATAAAAACTTACATTCGTTCCATTTTCATAATTTATCTTAAAATCAGAATAACCTGCCGGAACCTTTCCAACAAAATAATTTTTTTGTGATGGTGTATAAATAATCTGATTTACAGTCTTTTGTGAAGATTTAATTACAACAAGTCCGCTATTAATATCGCTGCCATTATTTTTTACAAAAAGAGAATCATCTCCGTTTTTAAAGGATAAATCATCATTAATAATATTTTCAAAAAGATTCGAACATCCATTAAAAGCAATTAATGCAAAAACTGAAAAAACAAAATTAATTAATCTGCGTTTCATAAAATATTCACTCCTTATGATTCTTTTTTGGTTACAATAAATTCAACACGACGGTTTTTCCACCAGTTTTCACGGTCTTCCCATTTTGCTATAGGATTCATTCCTCCGTTTCCTTCAAAGGAAAGAATCTCTTCATCAAGTCCGTTATCAACCAGAATATCCTTGATTGTTTTTGCCCTGAGTCTTGAAAGCGGAATCAATTCAAGCCGGTTTTCACGTTCCGTATTTGAAACATTATTTGCATATCCTTCTACAAGAACATCGACATCTCCATGCTCAAGAATCTGTTTTGCAATGCTGTCCAGGGTTTCAAAATTTTCCTGCCGCTGTTCTTCAGAAATCTTTTCAAAAGTTGCACGATCAGGATCAAAATAAATTGTATTTACAATAATCTTCCACTGTTTATCCGGAACTACAATCTGAAAAAGAATTCCCGTCTTAAAAGAATCTTGTGAAGTTAATTCAGAACATCCGGTTCTTTCTCTGTCTTTTTCTGAAGGAACAACAAAAAGTCTGGCAGTATAATTATTTCGCGAGAAAACAATTTCTCCATCTTCTGATTCACCATCCCACACAACCTGATTAGGAACTCTGCCCGTTCCTTCAAATCTCTTTATCTCTTTATCTTTCTGATCAAAAATCGAAACAATCCAACTCTCAGGATCTGCTTCCAGAAATTCCGTTCTTAAATCAAAAATTGCAACATCATTAATCCCATCACCGTCCGGCGTAAAATCCTTTTTATTCTGAGCTGTAATTGTTGCAGACGGTTCCGGCCATTCAGAAATCATTTTTTCATAGCGTTCTTCTTTTATACGCTTTATATCATTTACAATTCCAAGAGGATATGCACGTACTCCTGCATAAACACGGGCAAAACCTGCAAAACCACCGCCAATGCTTGTATCATAAAATGCATTATAATCAGCTCCAATAAACGGAATGAACATATCTGTAATTCCATTTATTGCAAATTCAATTCCAGCACGATAGAAAAAACAATTTGCGCCTTCAGCTCCAAGAAGCACATGATTCATGCGGCCATCTTCTTTTGCGCGTACAGACGGATAATAATCAGTAGTAATAAAGTTTACACCAAGCCCTATGCCAGGAATCATTTCCAGCATTTTAGGAAACCATTTTATAGACTTTCTGGAAACGATTTTTCTAAGACGGAATTCAACTATGTTATTGTGAAAGTTTTCCATCAAAGCATAATTGCCTTTTCCCTGTCCCCACATATCATGAGTATAATGAACACTTGTCAGCCAGCCGGAAAAATTATATCCGGCACCAATAAAGGCATCTCCGCCAAAACTTGTCATAGCAATTGTTCCCTGATTAAAAAACATCACAGGAAAATTCATTCCAACTCCGGCTTCCATAAATGCATGATGTAAAAGCGGAAGTTCTGTCTCTGGTAAAAACTTTCCATTATCTGGTTCAGCAAAAACTGACAGGCACAATAAGACACCGGCCAAGTGTATGAGAGTAAACTTTTTAGACATTTAGAATCTCTTTCTGTTAATAGAATTTTAGCTTTTTAAACTGATAAACTGATAAGCTTAATAAAGATGATAAACAGATCTGAATAATTGAAAAGGTTTGCAAACAGTTGAAAACCTTGTTTTTTGTTACAGTGAAAAAGACTATAGATTAACTCTTCTGAAAATTCAATACTTTACTCTCAGAAATAATCCGGTTTTTATTAAAAAAAACTTTAAGAAGCACACATTTGTAAAGCATTAACCAATAATTCACCCTTTATAATACAAATTTGTTATTTTCGAATTTTCATGTTAAAATTAATAAATTGACTATTCTAAAAGACAATAAAGGAGAGGATGAATGGATTTTCAAAAGTTTGTAGACAGTTTTCAACCTATGACCTGTATAGTGTCAATTGAAAAACTTCCGGATGGCAAATATGGAGAAATCAGAATTGTTGCCGGCAACAAGGCATATATTGACTCAATTGAAAATATGCCGGATATGCCTGCTCTCCTGACAAAAAAATTCATTCCGAACAGTCTTTACCAGAATTATTTTCCCCACGACTTAAATTTTGAATTCTTTATATATAACAGTGCCGTACTTAAAAAACCACAGCACTCATACGTTCACCCGGAACGCTTTGATTTCTGGTTCAATCTTTTTTCCTTGCCTCTCGATGCTGATGATGGAAACCTTTGCTACTGTACCTACACCCAGGAATTGACCCATGAAGTTGAATCTGAAAAAATGTCAAATGTTTCACATGATACGGCGGCAGAAGTCTTAAGTACTTGTATCAAACTGCGCGGTACATCGGATTTCAAAAAAACAATGCACGAGGTAATAAAAGACATTCGCAATATTTGTGGCGCATCCTATTGTGCAATCTTAAGCATGAACGAAATGTCACGAAGCTGTTCTCTACTTTGTGAAGATGTTTCTGACGATTTCCGGAAAAACAATTATAAAGAAAACTGGCTTTCAGATGATTTTTATTCTATTGCCTTAAGTTGGGAAGATGTAATTGCGGGAAGCAACTGTATTATCTTAAAAGATGAACAGGATATGGAGACTCTAAAATCCAAAAATCTGATCTGGTATAACTCATTAAAAGATGCAAATGTCGAAAGTATTGTGCTCTTTCCCCTTAAAAATGGAATGGAGCTCTTAGGTTATATCTGGGCCAATAATTTTGATACTGAAAGAACTGCACACATTAAAGAAACTCTCGAACTTACAACCTTTTTCCTTGCTTCAGAAATTTCCAGCTATCAGATGTTTGATAAATTCAGAATCTTAAGTACTGTAGACCTCTTAACCGGAGTTCTTAATCGAAACGAAATGAACAACAGAGTTATGCAGTTAAGTGCAGACACTCGCCCTGGAAGAAAAAATATCGGAATAATTTTTGCAGATTTGAATGGTCTTAAAACAATGAACGATAATCACGGTCATTCAGCAGGAGACAAACTCATAAAAGATGCCGCAAAAATTCTAAAAGATGTTTTCCCTAACGATGAAATTTATCGTGCCGGTGGTGATGAATTTATGGTGCTTGTACGCGATACTTCAATTCCTCAACTGGAAGCTTCTGCAAAAAAGATGAAAGAAATTGCCGCCACAACAGATAATGTTAGTTTTGCAATCGGTATTTCATTAGAAGAAGACAGCCACTATATTTATGAAGCAATGAAAGCAGCTGATGTAAATATGTACGAAGATAAAAAGAAATTTTATGAACAATTTCCAGAGCGAAAAAGAAGATAAAATTTGATATAATTTCTTTGATGAAAAAATTTTTTGCAATTATATTTTCAACTCTCATTTTTTTTCAGCTCACAGCTCAAACAAATCAAAATATTGGCATTGGAAATTTAACCTGTTTTGAACGTGCATATCCAGATTTAACTTTTACACGCCGTTTTAATGTTCAGGAAGGTGAATGGATTATCACCGTAAAAGTTCCAGATATACCTGGCGACAAAAATGGTCCAGGAAAAACTTATGATTTTTACTGGGCAAACGGAAGCTTTCTTCCAGCAGAAGAATTTGCAAATAAAGATAATTACTGGAGTCTTCTATATGGTTATCCTAAAGAACTTGCAGATCCTGAAAACTACTCGGAAGAACAACGCGAACGAATAAAAAATTTCAGTTCAAAAGAGAGCCGTAAAAATGGAGCCGGAACTCCAATGTTTTTCTTTGATGCTGTTTATGATTCTTCAACCCGACGTTCTCTAGAACAACACATTATAAGAATAAGTTTCCTTGGTAATAAAACAAATGTTCATGAACGTATGAAGGAACCACTAAAAAAAGTTGAAGAAAAAATTCTGGCTCTTTCAAAAACAGATTCAGAAGTTCAAGCTTTTCTTGAAAATCTAAAATCCAACGATGCTTATTACTGGCGCATAATAGAAGGTACAAAACGAAAATCTTTTCATAGTCTTGGAATTGCTTTGGATGTACTTCCAAAATCACAGGGCGGTAAACAGATTTTCTGGAGCTGGGCAGCAGATAAATACCCGGATACCTGGATGTTAATTCCACTAAGAAAACGCTGGATGCCACCGGAATCTGTTATAAAGATTTTTGAAGATGAGGGATTTATCTGGGGGGGAAAATGGGTAATTTATGATAATATGCATTTTGAATATCACCCGGAGTTGATTCAATATAATTTTTACAGATAGGAAAAATTTATGAAAAAAAACTTAATGATTGATTTATCAAAATTTTTAATGATTGTTGCCCTTATTCTTTTAATGGCTGGCGGCTATGTTATCAACCGCAAAAAATTACAGCTCCGTGAAGCAGCAAATCTTCCATATTACAAAATTGAACTTACAGAAATTGAAGACGGGATTTATACAGGTAAAACCCAGACAAGTTTTCTACACCTGGAACTTGAGATTCAGATTGAAAATCACAAAATAAAAGATATAAAGGTTTTACAAAATGACGGGTTAGACGGTGAAAAAGCTCGTCCTATCGTAACAGAAATGATTGAACAAAACAAAATTGTTGTTCCGGCAATTAAAGGTGCAGAGCGAGGCAGTCTTGTTTACATCAGTTGTGTAAGTACTGCCCTCGCCCGCAAATAGATTTTATTCTACGTTTTCTACTTCATCTTCAGAAGAAGTTTCTTCAGCAGCTGTCTCTGCGGCAGCTTCAGCTTCAAGTTCTTCATCTGTATATTCATATTCCGAAGGATTCCATACATCAGAAACAGGATATTCAATAGAATAACCTTCATCTGCAACAATTCTTACAGCAAGTCCAGAAGCCTTTGTTGTAAGCATTGTATTTGCTCCATCTCTCTGAGTTTCTGTAGAAATATTAAAACAAATAATTGCATCTGCCTTATTATATTTTGCAAGCTCAATTAATTTGTATTCAGCAAGAGCTTCTGCCCTCTCATATATGTTCAATTTCATTTTTGTAGGTTTACCAATAAAACCATATTTTCCATCATCGCCCATAGTCTTTATAGAAAGAATTTTAGGCTCTGGAGAAATTTCATTTTCCATTTCTTTTGTAATATCTTCTGTTGCAACAATCAATGTATTTTCTGCTGAAACTTCACCAAGAACAATATATCGATTCGCAGGCATAGAACCTGGTGCAAGCTCTGTAAAATGAGCAACAGTTGGATAAGGATGTGTACTTGCACAAGAAATCAAAAATAAACTTGATACAACAGCTAATAAAAAACAAATTTTTTTCATAAAAATCTCCTGAAACATTATATGCGTTATATTCTATAGGTTTAGATACCATTTTTCTAGTCCTTAGTAACATATATAATATGTACCAACTCTGGACTTGACCCGGAAATCCTTTCTCATTATTTTAAACTCAATGGAAACAAATCCGGAAAAAAAAATAAACTACCAGAAAAAGCTGGACAATTTACTAACTAACGTTAGTTCGGAAAAATCAACTCTTTTATTGCATGCCTGCTGCGGTCCGTGCTCTTCCTATGTTCTCGAATATCTTCATAAATTTTTCAATATAACTGTTTTATATTATAACCCGAATATTTATCCACCTGCTGAATATGAACGTCGCCTCGCAGAACTAAAAAAATTATATGAAAAGTTTCCACCAGCCCTTGAAGGCAAAGTACAGGTCGTAGAATTGAATTACGATCCGGAGGAATTTTACACTGCAGTTGGTACACGCGAAAATCCTGAGCTCGCCACACAACCCGAAAAAGGCGAACGCTGCCGCCGCTGCTACGAGTTCAGACTCAAGCGGGCTTTTGAATACGCCACACAACACCAATTCGACTACTTCTGCACAACCCTTTCCATAAGCCCGTTCAAAGATGCACAAAAACTAAACACAATCGGCGAACAACTGGAACACGAAGCCCTCACAAAGAACAAAGCGAACACCAATGAAAGCTTGCAAAATCAATCAAATAAAATCCCGCACTGGCTTCCTTCAGATTTCAAAAAGAAAGGCGGCTTCAAACGCAGCCTGGAAATCAGCGCAGAATATGGAATGTATCGACAAGACTATTGCGGCTGTATTTATTCCAAAAACAATAAGAATTCTGCTATAATAGAAGAATGACAACTTCAAAAACTGCAGAAAATGTACGCGACGTAATTCGCTATCTTCAAAAATTCAAGAATGCACTTCTGGTTATTTATCTTGATGATAAAACAATCAGCTCACCACTTTTTTCATCTCATATAAGGGATATAGCCCTGCTTCATCAGGCTGGACTTAAAGTTGTGTTAATACCAGGAGCACGCCGCCGCATAGACGAAATTCTTAAAAATGCAAATATCAAATGGAGTTACAACGAAACTTTCCGAGTTACGTCTGCAGAAGCCATGCCGCTTATCAAAATGGCCGCTTTTGATGTTTCAAACACAGTAATGACGAGCCTGGCCGCAAATAATATTTCTGCAGTAATTGGAAACTGGGTTCGCGCTCGAGGCCGTGGAGTTCTTAACGGCTTTGACTACGGAACCGCCGGTGAAATTGATAAGCTCGAAACTGAAGCAATTCTTAAAGTTTTAGATGATGGATTTGTTCCTATTTTCCCATGTATTGGCTGGAACGCCGCAGGTCATCCTTATAACATTTCTTCAATGCTGCTTGCAAAACAAGTTGCCATGACACTAAAGGCAGATAAACTTTTCTTCATGATGTTTAATGAAGAAATTAATGCAGAAAAATATATAATTCCAGAAGGCTTTGCCCTCTCAGAAAGCGGAAACATTCCGGCAATGAGTCTCGAAGAAGTTGATAGATTTATAGCAGAAAATCCTTCTGCTGATTCAGAAATCAAAAATCTATTTAAAGCTTCTCAGGAAGCCTGCCGCGCCGGAGTTACCCGTGTTCATATTCTGGATGGGAATATTGATGGCGTTATGCCGTGTGAAATTTTCAGTGGTCTTGGTTCTGGAACGATGATTTACACTGGAAACTACGGAAAAGTTCGTTCAATGGAACAGACAGATATTCCATCTGTACTTTCAATTATGAAACCGTTTGTAGAAAGCGGAAAATTGCTTCCTCGCACCGAAGCTCAGATTTCTGAGACCCTCGAAGATTATATTGTCTACGAAATTGATGGTGGAGTTCACGCCTGTGCAG
>CAMNBC010000033.1 GCA_946532115.1 uncultured Treponema sp. | reverse complement strand
AATGTTTACGACATTATATAGAAAAAATTGATTAGTGAAAATATGTATTTTTAAATAGAAATAGAGAATACAAAATAACAAAAAATTTATTTTTTGCTTGACAAATGATAATGGGGGGGGGTAGAATGTATAGTGGTTTCAATTACACATAACAAAAAGTTTAAGATTTAACAATATTTTTTTTTGGAGAGATGACATTATGAATTATTCTCGTCGCTTAAACTTAACTTCTAAACTTTTTGTATCAATTTTCCTTTTTATTTCCATTTTCTTAACATTCACTGCCTGTGAAAACTTTCTGCAGGGCGAAGACGTAAAGGAAGAGATTACCAAAACAATCGAATACAACAACGCCCCGTCTTACACCATAAACGTAGAGGCTTTAAAAGGCACCGGTGTAATAAAAACTCCTGCAACCGGTGAAGTGGAAAAGAAAGTAACGGATGTATTTCCGGTACGTTTTGAACCGGAAGATTCCTGCAAGTTTATCCGCTGGGAAGCAGTAATCAGTGAACTTGGAGAAGGGGAAAGTCCTTCTGATTATATTCAGTTTGAAAATGCCGAAAGTCTTGAAACAAAAGTAACTTTCAAAAAGGCAACGGCTACCGGTTCAGTAATTGTAATCCGTCCGGTATGTCCACCACGTCTTACTTATACCTTCGAGCAGGATGGTGGAATTATTTATCCTAAAGACAGTTCAATCGAATTTAATTTCAACCAGGCTTTGTCAGCTGGTTGTCTTGCCGGAACGGCTGAAGAAGAAGTAAAGGCTTCTAACTATGTTTCCATTCAGGAACTGACCGGCGGTGTAGATGCTTCAACCTATTTTAATCCTCCTGAAATTACCAATAAAAGGTTATTATTCCGTTCAGATACATCATTCAGTTATATTCCTCTTATAAATAATCAGAGAATGATTTCTGTAAGAATTCCGAAAGAGCAGATCTGGTATGTAAATGAACAGTACACAACTCCAGTAAGAGTTTATCTTGATTCTGATATATCAAAAACATTTATCATCGGTCCGGAAACTTCAAAGAAAACTGTAATTAATTATAAGGTCCGCAAGAATGGAGAAGAGGATCTTGGTATCTTAAAAATTGATGGAGATGCACTTGATAATAAAAATCACGAGTATAGTGTAGGTCAGAAAATCTCCCTGCGCTACCAGTTACCGGATAATTATTCTTTCATAGACTGGAAGTTCCTTGATGCAGAGGGAAATCCATTTACAGAAGAAAACCTAAAACTGACCTATACCAAAGAGGCAGAGTCTGAAAACCTTCAGATTTTGAACATAGTAGTAGATAACTACATGGAAAAAGTTGTTACTATTGTTCCGGAAATCTGTGACCCGGTCAAAATCAAAATCGTAAAAGGCTCAGTTGGAATAGACAGCTTCAAAATAGATAAAACTGCAATTGCACAGGAAGAACAGTCTTTTGAATATGGAGTTGGTAAATCTTTCGTTTTGAATTGTAAAATGGCAGAAGGTTATACTTTTACAAAATGGAAGTTTTCGTATGATGATGCAGAAATTGCGCTGGATGATCCAAGATTACATTTAACACTTTCTGATGCAGATGTTTCAAACGGCATTGCACAGTTACAGATTACCATTAATGAATACATGGGCGGTGTTATTTCTGTAGCTCCAGTGTTTTGTGATCCGGTCAAAATCAAAATTGTAAAAGGCACAGTTGGAATAGATAACTTCAAAATAGATAAAACTGCAATTGCACAGGAAGAACAGTCATTTGAGTATGGAGTTGGTAAATCTTTTGCTTTGAGTTGTAAAATGGCAGAAGGTTTTACTTTCAGCAAATGGAAGTTTTTGTACAATAATGCTGAAATTGCGCTGGATGATCCAAGATTACATTTAACACTTTCTGATGCAGATGTTTCAAACGGCATTGCACAGTTGCAGATTACTATTAAAGAATATATGAGCGGTGTTATTTCTGTAGTGCCTGTAGTCTGTTATCCTGTAAAGATAAAATTCTTGAAAGATGCAGAAGGTGTTGCTGCTTATAAGACTGACGCAGTTGCTTTGACACAGGAAGAACAGACGCTTGAATATGGAGTAGAAAAATCTGTAAATCTAAGTTGTAAACCTCAGGATGGTTACAGCTTCTTTGGATGGGATTACAAAAGAACTTATACTAACGAAAAAGGCGAAGCTGTAACAGAAATACTTACAAAAGATTCGCTGGAAGAATTAGGAATAAAGGTCTCTTTTGATGAAGATACAGCTTCAACAGACGGATACGATAGCAGCACAAGACTTGCTCAGGCAAAGATAACGGTTTTGAAATATACAGATAATATTATTTCTATAAAACCGATTATTATTCAGAATCTTGCAGTTACAGCATTTAATAATTCTGATGCAGAAAAAACTTATTATCGAGACAGTAATATAGAATTAACCTTTAATCATTCCTTACTCGAAAGTTCTAAAGATAAATTAAAAATAAAAATCCAGGGAGAAGATGATAGTAAAGTTGCAGATTATTTTGAAACTGCAGTATTAGCAGAAAACAAGCTTACAATTTCTGCTAAAAAAACAAAGCTTATTCCTCTTCTTTCTGATGAAACAAATACAATTACATTGATTTTGCCAGCTTCGGATTTCATTTATGAAGCACAAACCACAGACGGCAAAAAGTATAACGTCGGCCTTACATCTGATTTGACATATACATATAAGATTAGTTCTGAGACCAGAGAGAAAACTAAGATTAAAGTTCAGCTGTATGAAGATCAAAATGGAAAAACAATTGGAAACTTAAAAGTAAACAATGCAGGTCGTTCAGAGACATTTGAGTATAGTTATAGCATTGGAAATACTGTTTCAATAACATACAATCTTGACGAGAATGATGCAGTTAACTGGAAATTTAAGCAGTGGGAGCTTTCCCATACTTATACAGATGCAGTCGGCCAATCTCAAACAGAAAAAATTGTTGTAAACAATGTACAGAAGTTTGATTATTTAAATCTGAGCGTTTCATCTGGTGGTGCTAGCGGCACAGCAGGAGTATCAATTATTATCAATGGAGCAGTAGATGGTTTAATTACTGTTCAACCAATACTGGAATATATTGCAGATGTTAAAATAACTATAGATGGATCTCACGGAAAATTCACGCCGGAAAAGGGTGAGAAAAATTATAAACTTGGCAAGACATATCATATTGAATATGAACCGGATAGTGATTTTGAATTTATCAGATGGCGGGTTATGAATGGAACGGAAGAATTTGCAAAGGCTGATATTGAAAAATATATAGCATCTGGTAATCTTTCAGAGGAAAAGGCTGATTTTACTTTTATTGCAGTTCCGGATATTGAACTTGAATTAAACCCGCTTATAGTTGAAAGACCTCAAATAATTTCAAATGCACCTGCTTATGATGCTAAGGGTGTCTTAAGTAAGACATCTATACAGGTAATGTTTGATCATGATATGAATGAGCAGTCTATTTATTATACAAAGCCGGAACTTACAAAGCTTGCATTACAAGGTTTCGATGAACTTCTTTCTGTAATAAAAGATGGTGAAGAGAAATTTTATGGTTATGAAAAGGATAATCAAATATATTTTAAGAATATTAGTATTATCAATTCTCGTAATAATAAAAATATTTTAGATAAATTTGAGCCTCCTGTTTTTGAGACTCCACGTACATTAACAATTTCTGTAAAAGATGTTTTACCGGCAGGATTAAATGTATTGGTAACTCTTGAAAAAGATTTCTTCCATACCATTTATGGCAAAGATGTTTCTATGAGCCAGGCTAAAAAATGGCTGTATCTTGTTAATGGAAAAGAAGATACATCAAAGCCAGATATTACTTCTATTAAGGTTTTGGATTCTGCGAAAAATGAGATAACTG
Source organism: uncultured Treponema sp. (assembly GCA_946532115.1). Classification (GTDB taxonomy): domain Bacteria; phylum Spirochaetota; class Spirochaetia; order Treponematales; family Treponemataceae; genus Treponema_D. The sequence goes on along the minus strand of CAMNBC010000033.1, from coordinate 14,884 downwards.
CAACTTCAAGTATTTCAGTATCGTCTGCTAATGTTAGTTCTTTGAATTTCTTCAAAAAGGGAGAATTCTATCTTGCTCTGAATGTTCAAGATGATCAGGCACCAAGTACTAATTTCACAATTAACTTAAAACAAATATACGATTCTTCTTATAATAAATTAGAACCACTACCTGATATAATATATCGAACTGTAGATTACTCAAATTACTATGGTGTATATGGTATTTATGGAAAAGAGACAAATGAAACTACAGAACCGGATTCATGCAATATTTCAGAAGTTAGAAAACCATCAGATAAAGAATTGGCAGACGGAGTATATGGTTTTTCTATAACTGTAAAGGATGGTTCTAAAAATGAAACTACATCTCCAAATGATGGTAAGTTGTATTATTTCTGTCTTGATAGCACAGCTCCTGCTATGTCTGCACCTTCTGTTGCAGATGGCTCTGAAGCAACTTCTCTTGTTGTAAGTTGGGATAAAACAGAAGCTGTAGACTACAAGGAAGCTGTAATCAAGTGGCGTGAATGGGGAAGTGAAGAAGACTACAAACCTTCGGCTGCAATTTCTGGAGAGACTTATACAATTGAAGGATTGAAAGAAGGTACTCGTTATGAAATTGTAGCTGACTATAAAGATTATGCAGGAAATATACAGTCTGTTCCTGTTGCTGATGGTGCCTATACCCGTCCAGCTGTACCTAAGAGTGTAATGCTTTCTACAACTTATGGTACTAGTGTAACATTAACTGGTACAAATCCTGATGTTGGTAATTGTACAAATCTTAGAATCCGCTACAAGATTTATGGTAGTTCTGATGATTGGACAGAATATCCTTCTCGTATAACAGAATCTGGCGGTAGCCAGACAATTACACCTGCAAAAGGTTATAAGTATATCTTTGAAGTATGTTCTTATGATGTCAGAGGTGAGGGAAAGTATAGCTTCCCATATTATATTACAGAAACTACATATCCAACTTTCACTGCGGCTCCAAATGCTGCAGTACTTGGAACACCTTCTTCTAGTGTAAATTCGGTAACGATTAACTGGTCTAAGCCAGCTGAAGGAAACTGTACTGGATATATTGTTTATATCTCTACAGATCCTTCTTTCCCAACTGGAAATGTTACATCCAAAAAAACTATATCAAATGGCACGACAACTACAGCAACCTTTGATACTCGTACAGCGGGTAGTATGTATTATTACAAGGTTCTTACATATTATGAAAACCAGGCAAATACAACTGCTACAAATTATTCTTCTACTCGAACTAAGTGTGCAACTGCAACAAACCTGAAAGCTGTTTCTGAATCAAGTTCTAGTATGAAGGTTTCATGGACTGCTCCAGCAGGAAATTTTGTATCTTATAAACTTTATTATAAAAAACATTCTGATAGCACATATGCAAACAGTGTATCAGTCAGCAAAGGAAATACTGAAACAATTGTGTCAGGTCTGGCTGGTGGTACTGCTTATGACTTTGAGCTTCATACAATTGGCGAAGTTCCTGCACAGGAAAATAGTACTTCAATACCAAGTATAACGACTCGTCCAAATGTTGTTCAGAATCTACATGCTGAAAAGAAGACTGGTTCTAATACAGAATATACTCTAAGTTGGATGGCTCCTGCATCTGGCGAATATGATGGCTATAAATATTACATCGCAAATTCTGTAGCAGCCCTCTCATCTGCAACTCCAACAACGGTTGCAAAAGATAACTCAATTACATTAAATAAATCAGCAGCTGCTAATTCTCTTCTGTATATCAAGGTAAGTACATATATAGGTAGTCTTGAAACAGAATCTGCACCAATTTGTTGTTCTCTTGCATTGGATCCAGTAAAGAGTCTTACTGCTACTGCAACCTCTACTTCGGCAATAAAACTTTCTTGGACAAATCCAGACGTATCTGGTTATGATGGTATCCGAGTTTATATAGGTTCTACATTACTTGCCGCTACAGATGGCTCTCCTTCTATTTCAAAGACATCAAATTCATATACAATATCTGAGCTTGACGCAAACACTCAATATGATTTCACTGTAACTACATACAAAAAGGTTATAATTGAAGGCTCTGTAACTGAACTTAAAGCAGAAAGTCTTACGTCAAGGTATACTCTGGCTACTCAAGTTCAAAGTTTAACTGCTGTTGCTACAGGTCCAAATTCTGTAAAATTAACCTGGACAAATCCAACTGCCTGGAGCAAAATTTATGTTTACCAGGATGGTTCTAAAATAGATTATTGGAATCCATCTCATAATACAACCTCTTATACATATACTGTTGGAAGTGGTGGAACATCATATAATTTTGAAATAAGAGGTGTGAATGGTAATGATATTGTTAATAATGCTAATGTCAAAACAGTGTCAATAACAACACCTGCGCAGCCTGTAACCAATCTTAAAGCTACCAGAAATACTTCTTATCCTGAAGAAAAAATTGATCTTTCCTGGACAAAGCCTGCTGGAAAATATACGGGAGTAAAGATTTATTCTAAATTACAGTCTGCTAATGATTGGAGACTAGAAAAAACTTATGAAGATAATACCTCTACAAGTTATACAGTTTTGGGATTAAAAGCTGCAAATAAATATGACTTCAAGGTTGAAAGTTATCTTACTGGAATTTCAAATGTTGGTACAACAAGTGTCGCTACAACTAATGGTGTTACAAGACCAACAAAAACAAGAATTAGTCTGGTTGAATCATTGCGAACAAATACTCAATTGGGCTATTCATGGAACCCTGATTGTAATGTGGATGGTTACATCTTCTATTGGAAGAAAGAAGGTCAGTCTAGCTATAATAAGAAGTCTCTGACTGCTGCAGATAAATCTTATATTGTAACAAGTTTAAGTACAGGAACTGTTTTGAATGCATATTTGGAATGCTGGTATGGAAGTGAGGATAATAAAGTTGCATCAGATGTTATTTCTAATACAACTTCACTTGCAGCACCAACTAATCTAAAAGTTACAACTGATAATAATGGTGATTTAACAGTAAGCTGGACAGCTCCTTCGGGGGCAACTACCGCACATACGGATTATTGGTTGTTTTCTAAAAAACATTCAGAATCAGACTGGGATTATAGTCGAATCCATTATATTGACCAAAATGGTACGTCATTTACCTTTAAAAATAGTACACTCGTTAGTGATCGTGGATTGGCAAAGGGTGAATATTATGATTTCAAGGTAAGGGCCTTAAATTATGTAGAACCAGATAGTTCTTCTTCACCAGATTCATCAATAGTATCAGCCTATGCGCCACCAGGAGAAATGACCTTCTATTCTTGGCCAATGATTTATTATGATGATGGAATGAGTACTGTTACATTAAAGTGGATAAATGCTACTGGAAGAAGCGATATTAGTGGCATAGAGGTTTTCCTTGGCAGTACTGATAAGGGGGCTGTATCTTATAGTAGTGGAAATGCCTCAACAAAGTCTGTAACAATTCCAAATTATACTCGTAGTACTTCTTATACCTTCTATCTCCAGCCATATCATACTAAAGGTGGAACAACTGTTTATGGTCCAAAGAAAAAGGTTGACCTTAAAACAAGTAGTGGAAACCTTTATGTGAATGGAAAAGAATATAAAAAGACTATATTAAAGAATGTTATAACCAGTACAAGTGGTGTGACATTAACAAAAAACGGAAAGGGTACCTTTAATAGTGATAGAACGATTACTCTAACTAAATATTCTATAGGTGCATATGAAGTTACCCAGAGTTTATTCTACGCAGTTATGGGCTACAATCCAAGTAACTTAAATGCAAGTTATTCTGATGATAATCTGTATCCGGTCAATAATATTACATGGTATGAAGCAATAGCTTTCTGTAATAAATTGAGTGCTTTGCAAGGTTTGACCCCATGTTATTCTGTTAGTGGTGTAAGTAATTGGGCAAATATAAAGAAGTCTGACATTCCAACAGCATCAAATTCTACATGGAATGCTGCCACTTTGAATCAAAATGCTAATGGTTATCATCTTCCAACTGAAGCTCAATATGAATTTGCTGCTAGGGGTGGAAATCCTAGTGCTTCTGCCTGGATCTATACATATGCTGGTTCTGATAGTTATTCCGACTATGTTTGGTGTGTAAATAGTAAAGCTGGTGGTACAACACACGAAGTTGGCACAAAAACTGGAAATACTCTTGGGCTATATGACATGTGTGGAAATGTTTATGAATGGACTTCAGATTGGGATAATACATGGGATAGTAATAAAGGCACGTTTACAAATCCATGGTGTGGTTATAACACAAGTAAAACTTCTTCAACCTATGTAAGGGATAATAGTGGTAAGATTCTTTTAATGGGTGGTTCATATGATCGAGGAAATTCTTATTGTAAAATTCATACAGATGATGATTATTCTAAACCACCTCAGGGAGATAGTAATGATAACAAAAAGACTTGGGGTATGCGAATCTGCCGAAATGTAACCTACTAGTCTTAATGTCAATATAAAATAACTCTCATCCGGCAAAATCTCTCGTAAGCAATTTACGAGTGCGGTTTTGCCGGATTTTTTTCTAAATCGTTGCAGTAAATTGCAAAAGTGCATCCATATTAACTATAGAGGATTTTATATTCTTACGGGGGTTAATATGGCAGAGAAAGATAAAATTCAAAAGACTCTGGAAGCCTACAATGATGTGTTTGCTGATATTGTAAATGTATTGTTGTTCAATGGTAAGAGAGTTGTAGATGAAAAAGATTTGACGGATGTACAGACCTTTTCTTATTACAAAATGGATGAGAATAAAGTTCACGGGCAGGAAAGGGATGTCGCGAAAATCTGGAATAACGGCGAAATTAGAATCAGTTTTATCGGTTTAGAAAATCAGATGAGTACGAAAAGTTACAAGCATGCCAGAGAAATTATTGACTTATTCCGTGTTATGTCTCAAAATAACAAAAAAATCGGAGTTATCTTTGACGAATTTAATAATAATAGAGAAGCAGGAGGTACTTTTATGACCGAAGATGAAATGTACGAAATGTTCGACCGAATTGAAAGTCGTGGCGAGCAGCGAAAGGCTATAGAAGATGTAAAAAGTTTCTATGCTAACGGTGCTTCTGTGGAACTGATTGCTAAATCTATGAATATGACAATTGAGCAGGTTCAGGATATTGTAAAGGACGTTGTTGTACTGGCCTCGCTGTGAAAATCTAAAAAAACGCTGCAATTTATAGAAAATTATATGCAAGTTGCATAAAAAATGAATTATGTTAAAATTATTCTATGCTGACAATAAAAACTGACTGCGGAACTGTTTGCGGTTTTGAAAAAGACGGTTGTAATGTTTTTTTAGGTGTGCCTTATGCAAAAGCCGGACGTTTTGAATATGCTGAACCGGTTACAAGCTGGGCTAAATGGGCTGATAAAGATGGTGTACTGGACGCAACGAGATTTGGAAATGCCTGCCCGCAGATGCGAACTTATCATGAACATCTTGAAATTGCAGAAAGAAGGTTTTACCACCGCGAATTCCGCGATGGACTTGCTTTTGATTATGATGAAGATTGTCTGAATCTGAATATATGGACACCGGGGGATGCAGAGCCCTCGGGTACTGGTAGTGCACTTTACCCTGTGCTGATTTTTATTCATGGTGGTGGCTTCGACTCCGGGGCAAACAGCGAGAGCCCCTTTGACGGAAGCTGTTATGCAAAACGCGGGATTGTATGTATATTTATAAATTACCGGGTCGGCATTTTTGGATATTTGACTCATCCGGAAATTCAGAAGCGTTATGGACGTAACGGAAACTTCGGCCTGGATGACCAGCTTACAGCAATCCGATGGATAAGGAAAAATATAGGCGCGTTCGGTGGTGATGTTGAAAATATTACGGTTGCCGGGCAGAGCGCGGGTGCAATTTCAATTCAATATTTGTGTCTCAATCATCAAAACAAAGGGCTTTTCAAAAATGCGCTTATGATTTCTGGCGGTGGCAAATTCCCGGATTTTGCACTTCCACGTCCGGGAAAACAGACTTGTTCTTACTGGAAGGCTTTTATGCAGGCGGCTGGTATTAATACCGGCTCGGAAGAAGCTGATTTTGAAGCACTTAAGGCAATGGATGCCCGGAAAATCTTTGACGCATTGGATGAGTTTAAACTGACCCGTAAAGACAACACCTACAATACAATGCCTGTAATTGATGGAGTATTGATTGAGGATGCGGTTAAAACTCTTATCAAAAATCCTTTGAAATTAAATTACATGCTCGGTTATACAAACTGCGACCTTTATGCGCCGCTTATGGCTTTAATCGGACATAAATTCGCACGAGCAAACAACGGTTATGTTTATTTTTTTGATGTAAATCCGAAAGGGGAGGATAACAGAAAAGCCTTTCATTCTTCGGACCTTCGCTTTATTCTTGGCACGCTCGAAAAAAGCTGGCGGCCTTATGATGATAATGACAAAAAAATTGCAGAACTTATGCAGGATTATATTGCTGCATTTGTGAAGACCGGAGATCCGAATGGCGGCGAAAGAAAAGAATGGAAATGCGGGGGCAAAAGAGCACTGCGTTTCTTTAACAAAGGCGGAGTAAAAACAAGGATGACAAAACCGCCGTATTTCAGATTGATTTGTAACATGCTTTTTGGAGGCAAACAGATATGAAATTCCAGCATGATTTTAAGATGATTTCAGACAGCCCGATTCTTTTTAAGGAAGCTGATAATAATATTCAGTTAGATTTTTTTAAACATATACTGCGCGTTGCAATGTTCAAAGATGGTTCACGGCTCATGCCGACTTTTTCCGTATGTCCGGGCGATACAAAAATGCCGCAAAACGGTCGTACAAAATTGAGTGACGAAGGCTTTGAGCGTGAAGTTCCCTCCACAGAAGTAAATCCTGACTCTGTCACCTTTACAACACCAGATGCAAAAATCAGCATTGAGCTTCACAACTTCAGAATGAAGGTTGAAACTCCTGATGGACGGCTGCTTTATAAGGATAGGGATTATATCGCTTACAACTGGGACCACGAGCTTGGTCGTGGTTCAATGCATTTTATTTCGCGCGAAGCTGATGAGCAGATTTTTGGACTTGGAGATAAAACCGGAGATGTAAACAAAAATCACAGACGTTTCACAATTGCAACAACAGATTCAATGGGCTTTGATGCACGCTACAGTGACCCGCTTTACAAGCAGATTCCTTTTTACATCTGCCGGAATTCTGCAGGTTCCTATGGCATTTACTACGACACTTATTCGAACGGCGAAATGGATTTTGGAGTAGAACACAACAACTATTACATTCCGTTTAAGTCAGCACGTTTTGAAGAAGATACACTTGTTTTCTATATAATATTTGGTGATGTACCCGAAATCCTTCAACGTTTTGAATGGATGTGCGGACGAAATATGCTCCCCCCTGAATGGAGTCTTAAATACTGCGGAAGTACAATGAACTACACCGACGCCCCGGATGCAGACAATCAGCTTCGTGGTTTTATTAAACTGTGCAATAAATACGGCTTTAAGCCCGGGGGCTTTTACCTTTCTAGCGGCTACACTCAAATTGGCGAAAAGCGTTACGTCTTCAACTGGAACAAAGATAAGATTCCGTCTCCCGAAGCCCTTGCTGCTTTCTTTAAGGAAAACGGCGTAGAGTTTTTGCCGAACGTAAAACCGGCATTTCTTACAGATCATTTTCTGTATAATCAGATTGCAGAAAAAGGCTGGTTCCTTCATTATAAGGATGGAACTCCGGCACAGTTTCCGTTCTGGTCCGGTTACGGCAGCTACCTTGATTTTACAAACCCCGAGGCCTACGCTTTCTGGACAGAGTGCGTAAAAAATCAGCTTGTAGATAAGGGTTATAAAAATATCTGGAACGACAACAACGAATACGATGTTTGTGATGAAGAAGTGTTTGCCGACAATTGGGGAAATCCGATTCCGGCAAAATTAATCCGTCCGCTGTTTTCATATCTGATGACTCAGGCAAGCCGCGATGCACAACTTGCAGCCTCAAAGGACGGAGAACTGCCATTTTCCGTTACCCGAAGTGGAATTGCAGGCCTTCAGAGAATCAGTATGACCTGGACCGGAGACAACAATACTTCCTGGGATGATTTTCGATATAATCACAAAATGGCAATGACTATGAGTCTTTCGGGCATATACAACTTTGGTCAGGATATTGGTGGCTTTGCAGGTCCGCGTCCGAGCGAAGAACTATTCCTGCGCTGGATTCAGTACGGCATTTTCACTCCGCGCTTTGTCCTGCATTCATGGAATCCGGACGGCAGTTCTAACATGCCGTGGCTTTATGAATCAAAAATCCAGACTGTAAAAAAACTCTTTGATCTTCGTGAAAAGCTTGTGCCGTATCTTTATGAACAGATGAAAAAAAGCCGCCGCGACTACACTCCTGTAATCTATCCGGTATTCCTTAAATACCCTGATTATGATGTAGAAAGCGACGTATTCTTCTTTGGTGATGATATTCTTGCATGTCCTGTTTTTGACAGGGGAGCAACCTCTGTAAAAGTGAAGCTTCCGGAAAATAAAGGCGGCTGGTATTTACGCGGTGAGAGCTCACAGAGTTATTCCGGCGAAGTTGAAATTCCATGCTCGCCGGATGACCTGCCGGTATACTTTGTCAGGAGTGGCTTACTTACTGAATATCAATAGTTTTATTTTCATACGACTCTTTTAGTTTTTCTTCTTTCTTAATCTGAAGCTCAGAAACCTTTGACTTTGAAAGCGGATAAACTGCAAAAAGAAGCAATGCCATAAGTGCAAACATTATGGCTGGAATCAGGGTTGCCATATCGTACATTTTTTTTAGGTTTTCGAGAGTCTGAACTTCGCCCTTTCCGTACTTGTAGTGCATTCCTAAAAGAGAGCCGTTTACACAGATTGCTGCCACTACCTGACCAAGCTTTCGGAAGAAATTGAAAATTGAATAGGCAGTGCCATCATCGCGGCTACCGGTGCGTACTTCAATATCATCAATTGTGTCGGTTGCCATAGACCACAACTGAAGAACGACCGTAGTCTGTCCGCAGCCACTGATAAAGCAGAGAATTAAAAATGGCATGATAAGAGCTGATGGTTGCATTCCACGCAGGGTAAACATCAGAAGATTTGCAATAGCCGCAAGTGACATGCCTACAGCGCAGACTTCCTTTTTTCCGAGCGCGCGAGAAAGCCGTGGCATAAAGAACATAAGCACGAGCATTGGAGAATAGGTACACGCCATGGAAACAAGATTCATCCAGTTTGCGTTGAAATAATCATTAAAAAGATAAAGGTAGAAACTCTGAGTAAACATCTGGCCGGCAAGCAGGAGCATTGCAACAAGGCTGATTGAAACAAAGGCTTTGTTTTTAAGCAGCAGTTTGAGAACGCGAATTGCACTACCTTTTTCTTTTTCTGCGGGTTTTGTAATTACGCGCTCTTTATTCAGTCTGAAAGTAAGCAGCAGCATCAGTGCTGAACATACCGACATAATTATAACGCCGATAATTACTGGTTTATACTGAAGATCAGTAATGATTTTTCCGTTTTCGCCGATTACAAATTTTCCGGCAGCATCAACACGCTTTGCGTATGCAAAAGAAGAAATGCCGATTACAGGTATACTTCCTGCAGCGGCACCCATTGCACGCCATACGGAAAGTTTGTTGCGCTCATGAACATCTGTTGTAACGACAGAAGCAAGAGAGCCGTAAGGAATCTGCAAAACAGTATAACACATGCCCCACAGAATATAAGTAATAGTAGCATAAATGCAGGTGGCGGTATAATTCAATTCTCCGCCAAGTCCCGGCCACTTTGTAAACATCAGAATTGAAAGGATTGCCAAAGGTAATGCCACACGACGGAACCAGGGACGATAGCGGCCATACTTTGTTGTCTTTACAGTATCGCAGATGCGACCCATAATCGGGTCGTTTACGGCATCCCATATACGGGCACAGATGAACATAATCATTATAAAAAGCGGACTGATATGAAATACATCTGTATAAAATTTCTGGAGTAGCGTTGTAACCAGACTGAAAACAAGACACCCGGCGGCATCTCCCATTGCATAGCCAATATAATCCTTTGCTTTCAAACCGCTTGTTTTGGCGATATAGCTTTCTGTGGTTTTTAAATTTTCCTGCATTATTTTTACCTCACGTTATTAATTATAACATACCTTTTATGGTAAGAGAGGAAAAAATCATCAAAATGCTTCAATTGCTGTTGCAAAGAATAATTAGAATTCTACTTCCGTTGCTTCCAGATAATTATATGCAAAGCCATCCTTGTCTACGAGCTTGTAGCGGCCGGTGACGGTTACATCCTGGCCTGGATCGGGGAAGTCGGCGGGGTAGTGGTGGTCGCCGGGCCAGATGAATTCGAGGCCCTGCTGGCAGCAGGCGGTGGCGTCTGGAACGACTACTGCGTAAAAGAGTTCGCCGCTTTCGGGGTTTGTGTAGGTTTCGAACCAGCCTTTTACCTTTATCACTTTTTCTACGTACTCTTCGGGCATTATGAGCATGTCGAAGATTGTAGAATATATCATTGTGGCGGACATTTTTGTGAGGTCGAAGTCGGGTTTTGATGAGGAGGTTGCATTGGTTGTTGATGAAGCCGGTTGTTCTGCTTTCTGAACTTGAACAGACGGGGACTGGGCGGCGGTAGCCGGCGTAGAACCCGAAGATTCTGCGATTGTTTTTTTACTGCAGGAAATGAAGATAATGGAAAAGAGAAGTATAAAAAGTGTTTTATTGAGGATATGCTGTGTCATTGTCGTGCTTGACCCGACAATCTGTACTGGACTGTGAGGTGTAGATTCCCGTGTCAAGCACGGGAATGACAAAGCGTTGCGCAGGTATGACAGAGTATGAGTTTGTTTCATACCTTTATTTTATCAAAACTCCCACTATTGTAAATATCAAAAAGGCGGCGAGGTCTGTGGCTACGATTGTGCTTCCTACCGGGGTTCCGGCTAAAATTGAAATTAAAAGTCCGGTTACTGAGCAGACTACTGAAACAACTGCCGAGCAAACTGTAACAGAACGAAAGCTTTTGAAAACGCGCATGGCAGAAAGTGCCGGGAAAATTACGAGTGCGGAAATCAAAAGTGAGCCTACGAGATTCATTGCAAGCACGATGATTATTGCGATTATGACTGCAATTACGAGGTTGTAGGCCTGTGCATGGGTTCCTACGGCGGTTGCAAAATTTTCGTCAAAGGTTACGGCAAAGATTTTATTATAGAAAATTACAAAGGCAATGATTACGGCAATTGAGAGGCCGGCACAAAGCCAGACTTCGCCTTGGGTTAGGGTGAGAATTGAAGTTGAACCGAAAAGGGTGCTGCATACATCTCCTGTGAGGTTTGATGAGGTTGAAAAGATGTTCATCAAGAGATAGCCGATTGCAAGTGAGGCTACGGAAATCATTGCTACTGCAGCATCTCCCTGGATTTTTGTGTTCTTGCCGGTGCGTAACAATAAGATTGCGCTGATGATTGTGACTGGCAAAACCAGGTACATATTGTTTGTTATGTTTAAAACGCTGGCGATGCAGATTGCTCCGAATGCTACGTGGGAAAGTCCGTCGCCTATAAATGAAAAGCGTTTGAGTACAAGGGTAACTCCGAGCAGGGAAGAGCAGAGTGAAATTAACACGCCGACGATAAAGGCGTATCTTACAAATGCAAAACTAAAGTATTGTGCTAAGGTGTCTATCATATTCCTTTACGTCTCCAAAAAAAGTCTGTTCTCCGTCTTTACCAATGTGGAGTACATGGCTCGCGTATTTGAGCGCGGCATCTGTGTCGTGCGAAATCATTATTATTGTGATGCCCGATTTGTTTAGCTGTTCGATTAACGTGTACATTTCTTCTGTGGCTGCAGGGTCCAGGCCGGTAACTGGTTCGTCCAGCAGGAGCATTTTTTGTGCGGCACAAAGCGCGCGCGCCAGCAACGTCCTCTGCTGCTGTCCACCCGAGAGCTCGCGGTAACACTTTTTAGCAAGGTGCGTGATTCCGAGTTTTTCCATTGCAGCCGCAGCCAGTTGTTTTTCCTCTTTTATATAAAAGGGGCGTTTCCCGCAGCGTGACTGGCAGCCGGAAAGTACAATTTCGCGTACACTTGCAGGAAAATCCCGCTGAACGTCTGTCTGCTGAGGCAGGTAACTGATTTCGTCTGGCAAAAGTCCGTCGCCTGTTGTAATTGTACCGGCGAGAGGTTTTAATAGACGGAGAATTGTTTTCATCAGTGTGGTTTTGCCAGAGCCGTTTTCTCCGACAATGCAGAGATAGTCTCCCTTGTTTACACTGAAGCTGAGGTTTTCTATTATTGTTTTTGTACCATACCCAAGAGTAAGGTTTTTACATTCCAGTTGAGGCATTGTGCTCCTGTAAAAAAAAGGTGGATAACCTAAAAAACGCTTTCGCGTTTTTTTTAACGGTTTTCGATTTAACACCGCCCGCCAGCGGGCTTACATAAATTTGATAATGATTATCAAATATGCCACATTTGACGCTTTTATACAATAGAAAAAAATGTACAAAAGCTATTTTATCCCTTATAATTAGTGGTTATGACAGTATTCGCCACTTTTACAGTTGTTTTATTGACGGTCACTTATGTAAGTGTACTGACATTGAGATGGTTTGCTCTTGAGTTTATTTATAATGATATTGGAGCAATGTGGGGTGGAACTCTTCCAAACATTATGGTTGCCTCACTTCTTTTATTAATTGCGGTTGCAATAGGATATTTTATAGCAAAGCCATTTGACCAGGTTATTAAAAAGATAAAAGCCGAAAACAGACGTGCTACGGAAGAAGAAGTTCTTGTCTGCCTTAAAAGTTATAAAGGTATTATCGGATTGATAATTGCTGCGAATGTAATAGGATTTTTTATTGGTCAGATTATTATTGTCTGGATTGGAATTGCAAATGGTAATAATGTGTATTATTTTTCCCGTGTTTTTCTTGTAATTGCCCAGGCAATGGCTTTTGGAGGTATTTCTGCAATTACTTCAATTAAGGTTGTAGATTATTCTTTGATTAAAAAGAGAAAGATGCTTGGAATTTCTTCTACTGCCGGGTATAAAGGTCATACTTTTGGTATTTCTTTTTCAATTGGTATTGTATTCTTTATTTCAATTTATTTTCTTGGCATGAATATGCTGACAGTTCCTTATGGAATTCTTTTGCAGTCTCACAACGGTGTGTTCCAGGGAGACTTGCTTGAGGCTTTCTTTAAGAAGGGTGCGCTTTGTATTATTCTTTCTATGATAATTGGTGCAATTCCTTTTATGACTGTTTTACATGGGCTTTCAAAACGTGTAAGGGCAACCAGAAGACTTCTTAATAAAATTGCTGATAATGGTGACCTTACAGAACGAATTGATATTACAGTAGTTGATGATTTTGGACTTTTAATTTCTTCCATAAATAAGCTGATTGCGAAGTTGAGCAGTATGATAAGGGACTTTAAAACTGAAACGAATTCTGTAACTGAATCTGCACAGATTCTTTCTCAGTCTGCTCAGTATGCAAGTGGTGCACTTGGGGTTGTGTCTCATTCTCTTCAGCATATTGATAAAAACAGTAAGCGTCAGAGTGAACTTGTTGAAATAACAGATGAGAATATTGTAGTGCTTGCAGACAGTATTGATACTGTAAAACTTCACGTAACTCAGCAGACTGAATCTGTACAAAGCATTTCTTCTGCAATTTCCAAGATGACTGACAGTATTGCTGATGTAGCAGAAACCGCACGGCAGGCTCAGATGGTTTCGCAGGGGCTTTCTGAACGTTCTGAGATTGGTAATACTGCGGTTGAACATGCGGTTAATACAATGAAGGAAATTCAGTCTGTATCTGAAGAAGTCCGAAAGCTTCTGCTTGTCATTCAGGGAATTGCATCGCAGACAAACCTTCTTTCCATGAATGCAGCAATTGAGGCGGCTCATGCTGGCGAATTTGGTGCAGGTTTTGCGGTTGTAGCTGATGAGGTTCGTTCTCTGGCTTCTTCTTCATCTTCCAGTGCCCGGGATATTCAGGTAAAAATTAAGGAAATGATGGAAAAGACTAAGGCTGGTGTAGAAGCCATTGTTTCTGCGGGTACAGCTTTCCAGGGAATTCGTGATAATGTTATTGAAAACGCAAAACTGGTAAAGAATATATATGATGCCATGATGGAGCAGAATAATGATGCTTCGGCAACTAAACTTGCTGCAGATGAAATGGTTGAAGCTATTCATGCTATCCGCGATCTTGCAGAAGAAGAAACTGAAAGTGCAGGTAAGCTGCGGGAGTCTATGCAGTCTGTAGTTGAGGCTTCTAAGTCTACGGTTATGGCGGTTCAGGAAAGTCTGGAAGCAACAGAAAATATGAAGAGTACAGTTTCGCAGGTAGATATCTCTGCAGTATGTAACAAGGAATCTGTAGAAAAGATTCATACTCACGTGGAGCAGTTTATTGTGTGAGTTAAAAACGATTGTAATAATTTTTGAGAATTAGAATTATAAAATAAAAAACAGCGGTGAGATACATTATAAGTTATTTTGCAAGCGGCTTGACCGCTTGTCAAAATAATCTTATCGGTAGATCATCGCTGTTTTTATTTTGTATGCTATTTATAGATTTCTATTATTTACTAAAAATCTTTTTGAACTCACCCAAGAGAATGTCTGTTTCGATTGATGCATCCAGGTCTGTAATCTTTCCCTTCTCTTTATAGAAGTTGATGAGAGGCTCTGTCTGCTCGCGGTAAACATCCATTCGGTGAAGGATTGATTCCTGTTTGTCGTCATCGCGCTGATAGAGTTCGCCACCACACTTGTCGCAAACACCTTCTA
>CAMNBC010000032.1 GCA_946532115.1 uncultured Treponema sp. | reverse complement strand
AAGCTGACTGTTCGGGTTCTGTCTGTCTTGCTCTTCTTCTTGCAACTGGGTGCGGGATTAGAGTTACGGCAGATACCTTGTACAGAAAGTTTTTTACAAAGAAACAGCCGGATGCCGGAGACATTAAAGCGGCTTTCTTTATTTCTAATTATGACAGAAAACTTGGTAACAGACTCTACCATGAGGGTGAATGCGCTCACGTAGCTGGTGTTGCCGGAACTGATGTTGTACTGAATTGTGTGGAGCCTTATGCGGTGCTTCGTTCCCTTTCTGATATGAGGCCGGTGTATAACGCTATGGATTACACGGTTGTGGTGCGCGGGCTGGACCGACGTGCGCTGCAGAAAGCTAGTGATGAGCGTTCTGATTTGTTTGGAGCTGATTATGAGTTTACTGAGTTTGCGGAACTTTTGAGCAAGGAGAAATGAGCGTGATTAGTTTTAGATTTCAGAGACTGGTTGAAAAGCTGCTTAGCGTGAAGTTTGTAATATTTATTGTTGCAACTGTACTTCTTTGCTGTGGTGTTCTTGGTGGTGGCGAATGGCTGACTGTGGCTCTTACTGTTATTGCAGGAAGAGAGATTCAGAAGTTTAAGGACTTCAAAACTTCAAGGAAGGTATCTGATGAAGAAGCTTTGGGAAGTGATTAAGAAAGTGTTCTGCTGGCTTGGTGCAATTTTCAGTGCAATTTTTATTGTTCTGTTTTGTGCAGATTCCCCGATCAAGTCGGGGAATGACACAGGACGCAAGGATGGATTGAAGGAGGATGATTCTGATGAGATTAATAGACGTGCTGCACAGAAACGGGAGGAAGCGATTGCTCGTATTGAGCGTGCTGATGCTCGGACTCTTGCAGAATCTTATGGGCCAGTCTGCGATGCAATTGCAGATGGAAAAGAAAGATTCAGACGACGGGTGGTTTCGACAAGCTCAACCACCGGAGTTGACGATTGAGGAAGTTATGCAAATTGCGGAAGAAGAAATTGAACGTACTGCTCAAGAGGCAGTTAAGGCTGCTTTACTGGAAGTTGGTGGCGAGCTTGCTTTTGAAAAAGAGAGAGCTGACCAGATGGAAGCGGCAAAGCTTGCACTTGAAGCGGAGAATAAAAAGTTGAAGGCGGAAGTTCAGAAGAAACAGAATCAGTTTTTTTATGGAGCTTTGATTGGTGGTTCGGGAGCTGTAATTATTACATCTCTTGTTTATGGATTTATTGGAAGTGTTAGATAGATTCCCCGGTCAAGCCGGGGAATGACAAAGGTTAAGCCGGGGAATGACAACGGTCAAGTCGGGGAATGACAAAAAAGGTGGTTTCGACAGGCTCAACCACCGAGGAGATTTGAATGATAAACAGTAAAGGAAAAGTACGAGGTTTGGTTACTGTTACGGTTAGAGATTGTAATGGGAAGGTGAAATATTATAAGAATGGGTTTTGGAGGACTCTTTTTAATCTTCCGAGAAAGCCTATGGTGATTAAACATCATAATACAATTACTAGCCAGGGGGATGGATTGATTGCGGATCTTCTGGTTAGTAATCCTACTCAAAATAAGGTGGATGCTACTAACGGATATATGCGTGTTGGTACCGGTTGGACCGGGTCTACTCCGAAGAATAACACTGGGGTGAATACTCCGACTGGCTCATTTAAGAAGCTTGATTCTACCTTTCCAAAAACTCAGGCTGCCTTTGGTTCTTCCGGACAGAATGTTGTTTTGTACAGAAGTTCTTTTGCTGCAGGTGATTTGAATGCTAACGGAATAAACGAAGTTGCTTTGATGAATGGTAACACTATTGATGCAAAGTGCCTGGCTTATGCTCAGATTACACCAAGTGTAAATGTGACTTCTGCAGATAGTCTTCAGATTGACTGGCAGATAACTGTAAGCGGTTCTTGATATGAGTAATTCAATTGTTGGACACAACAGTGCGCCTGTAGTTTTTACAACAGAATGGGAAGTTGAAGTTGATGATGACACAGAAGAGATGGAAGGTGAATTGGTGGATGAACAGGATATTCTGGGATATCGGGCTCTTTGTCCGAAAAATTCTGCTTCTAATTCTGTAACAATCTACTTCTATTACTACGCTCCTGTTTCTGAATGGTTTTGGGATTACACCTACGGAATAGATTATAAACCGGCAATTCCTGTCGTGTTTACTTGTGATTCTGATTGGAAACTACGAGAGTGTCTTAATGCAAGTTTTTCAGAAACAAACTTTTCCGGAAGACCTAATGGCTGGATAGCTCTGCCTGTTACTCTGAAACGTAAACTGTATAAAGATGAAAGAATCTTTTTTGGAGTTTATTCAGATATTCTGGGATATGTCGGCGACTATATAGATGATCCTGATACTACTATGTGTTACCTCTACTGGAGTAATGCCCACCGTAGAGACTACGCTTCTCAGAGTGCATATGTTAGTTCTGCGGAATGGCTTCAAAAACAGCAAAATGTTTTTTCTGATTATGAAATGTGCATTTATATGCAATATGAGAATGAAGTTGAATCTGTTGCATATACAAGAACTGTGCTGGGAAACGTTAGAGCGGCA
This sequence comes from uncultured Treponema sp., assembly GCA_946532115.1. Classification (GTDB taxonomy): domain Bacteria; phylum Spirochaetota; class Spirochaetia; order Treponematales; family Treponemataceae; genus Treponema_D. The sequence goes on along the minus strand of CAMNBC010000032.1, from coordinate 16,307 downwards.
AGTTCAAATTACAGAAGGCTTAAATGGAAACGCCTTATATCAGGATTATGGAATTTGAGTTCAAGGAATAATAGAACATCAGTGTGGAAGAGAAATGCTGCTTCTAATGAAATTGTTACGACAAATACATACAGTTCTAATCATTTATTTAGAAGGACGAGAGACAGCCAGAGTTTTTCTGATTCTTCTGATAAGAGGCTTTTCTTTTCTAGAAGCCTTGATAATCAGGAAAAAATTACAGCTAAAAACTTTCGCTCACATAGAATGAGAATTGAAGAATCTGATGGATTTTCTTTTGCAGATTATTTACAGCAGCTTCTTTTGATTATTCGTTCTGCATTCTCTTGTGGCGGTGTCTTGGATAATCTGAATCATATAGCTGATTACAAGAGGATGCCGGAATCTATTGTTGATGATGAAGAAAATATAATCCGCTTTGGAGATAACTTTAGAGGCTTTAGAGATGAAGTTGATTTTGAAGCAAGGCCTTTTGCATCCAGAATATTCTATAGAGCGGTTCAAACAGTTATGAGTTTTTGGGACTGGCTTCGCGGGAAGATTCGGGAAGCTAACAATGTTGTTACTTTATTCTGCCCGATTGTGACAGAGATAGAATTGGAGAGCCGGATATGAAACATGTATTTAAGTGTAAAACAAAACTCAGAATCCTTATTGATACTAAGTGTGATTTATCTGGTTATGAGGAAGTAAGAATCTGTGCCCGAAAACCTGATAAATCTATGGTGACTTTTCCGGCTGTTGTTAAGGACAGGGAAAACGGAATTGTTTTTTATGATGTACAAAGTGAAAGCGATATAGATCAGAGCGGCTGGTGGACTTTCTGGGTGGAAGTTTTGTTTGATGATGACAGGACAGCGGCGGGAAGAGCGAGCCGGGTCTTTGTGTATGAGGCTGGTAATGGCTAAGAAAAAGAAGAATGAGGAAAAGATATATGCGGAGCTTTTTACTGAAGCAAGGCAACTTATTAAAGAGATGGATGAAGATGTGGAAATCTATAATAAATTCAAAATGACTACTAACATAAAAAGGTCTCTTGATGCTGATAAGTTTGTGGCCTGGTGGGATTTGAAATGTTATGTGAAATATCCGCATTCATTGATTTTTCTTTTTGAAAATATAGAGAGAATTCAAAATGTAATCGGGCAATATAATATGCTGGATGGATTTGAGCAGCTGCAGATGAAGATGGCTTTGTTTTATGGAATTTTGAAAACGCACGGTATGATATATGACTAAAAAAGATTTTAAGGAACAGGAAAGGAAAGCAGTAATTGAACTTACCCGCGATTTGAAGGCAAATAAATTTGTTGACGGTAAGATTCAATTTACTGATATTACTAATACTTCTTATTTTCTAAAAGCTTATGGAAATGATGTACGTTACTGTATTACCTGGAAAAAGTTTTTGTTCTGGAACGGGACCTGCTGGGATATTGATAACCGGGGCCGTGTTGAAGAAAGATGTGTAAAGTTTATTCATCAGATGTACCGAGGGCTTAGATATATTACTGATACTAAAATGAGAATTGATTTTGAAGCTCATCTGCTTAGGAGTGAAAGTTACAGAAGAATTCAGTCTATGGTCGGGATGCTTAAGATGAGCGAGGAAATCAAAGTTGAAGACTGGGAGCTTGATAAGGATAATTATCTTTTTAATGTTGAAGGACTGACTCTGAATCTGAAAACTGCTAAGGCGAAGGCTCCGGATTTTTTGAATCTGATAACTAAGAAAAGCCGGTTTAAGTTTGAAAAGGATGCGGACTGTCCGACCTGGAAACTTTTTTTGCAGCAGATTTTTAATTCTGATATGGAGCTTATCCGCTTTATTCAAAAGGCTGTGGGATATGCTTTGAGCGGGGACGTGAGTGAACAGTGTCTTTTTATTTTGTGGGGAACCGGTGCTAACGGTAAGTCTACTTTTTTGAATGTGCTGCAGCATTTGTTTGGAGATTATGCCTGTTCGACAATGATTGAAACTTTTATGAAAAAGAGTTCTGAAAAAAGTAATGACCTTGCACGTCTTAAAGGAGCAAGACTTGTTACGACCAGTGAGATTGAACAGGGACAGCCACTTAGTGAAAGCTTGATTAAGATTGTTACCGGTGAGGATGAGCTTACGGCAAGATTTTTGTATGGCGAGTATTTTTCTTTTAAGCCGACTTTTAAGATTTTTATGGCTACTAATCATAAGCCGAAAATACGGGGTGCGGATAACGGAATCTGGCGGCGTATTAAGATGATTCCTTTTACGGTTACTATTCCGCCTGAGCAGAGAGATAAGAAATTGACTGAAAAGCTGATTGCTGAAAACAGTGGGATTTTGAACTGGTTGATTAAAGGGTATGCAATGTGGGCTAAGGAAGGTTTAACTGATGAGCCTTCTGCAATTACTGAGGCGAATCAGGAATACAGATTTGATATGGATAGCGTTGGAACTTTTGTTATGGAATGTTTTTCTATTGATGCATCGATGAAATGGAAGTTGAATAATACGATTTTATATAATACTTATTTGAAGTGGTGTTCTAAGAATAATGAAAGAGCGGTGTCGCAGAAGTCGCTGACTATAAGAATGCAGGAGAAAGGTTTTAAGAGATGTGTTAGTAACAGTCAGCGGTTCTGGCTAGGACTGGTACTTCGCGATGAATGGAGGGTATAAATAATGCGTAATTATATTACATATAAGTTATATAATGTATTATAAAATATTACAGATAAGTTATATAATCCATAATCAGTTATAACATAAAGGTAATAAAATAGATTTGACTGTATAACTTATAAGTGATATTATTATATTAGAAATATTACTTATAGGTTATATTATGAATACACGAATAATGCAGATTAGAGCTTTAGACAAAAAAACTTCTTCTCTTTCGGATGCCAGGAATATTGTTCCTAAAAGTACTGGCTGGATAAATACAGTTCGTGAAGCAATTGGTATGACAGCGGTACAGTTTGCAAGACGACTTGGTGTTACTCAGCCTAGAATTGCAAAGCTAGAATCAAACGAAGAAAACTTAAAGATTTCTACAATGAAAAAGGCTGCAGAAGCTTTGGATTGTGAGTTTGTTTATTACTTTAAACCGAAAACCACTTTCCAGGATATTGTTCAGAATCAGGCTATGAAAAAAGCTGAAGAAATCCTGCTTGGCGTGAATTTGAATATGGCTTTGGAAAATCAGGATATTCAGACTAAGGAAGCTGTGAATGATATGGCTAATGACTTTATAAACGAAAATACTAAAAGGATATGGGATTAAAATATGGATATTTTTGAAGCAGATGATAATTCAACGCCCCTGACAGCTGAAGAAAAAGACGGTTTGAAACTCAAATGGATTACGCTGCGTTCAGAATTGAACGAGGCAGAAGCTCGCAATATTGCACAGGCTCAAGTATGGCTTTTATCAAATAAGAATAAGGAAGTATGTTCAGATACCTTTTTGCGCGACTTACATAAAAAGATGTTTGGTGATGTATGGAAGTGGGCTGGCGAATACAGGATTACTGAAAGAAATATTGGTGTTGCTCCTTATCAGATTCCTATGAAGCTTATGCAGCTTTTTGATGATGTTAGATTCTGGATTAATAACAAAACTTATTCAAACAGAGAAATTGCTGTTCGCCTCCATCATAAGCTTGTTCAGATTCATCCATTTCCGAATGGTAATGGGCGTGTTTCCCGTCTTATGGCTGATATTGTTTTAGAGAAACTTGAGGGAAAGAAACTTTACTGGGGAAACACTAATCTTGTTAATGTATCTGAAGTGAGAAGCAACTATATTGCTGCTTTGCGTAAAGCGGATGCAGGAGATTATACGGATTTATTGAGTTTTACAGAAGAAAAGAACTAATCGTAATAGACTTAGACTTTTTCGTAGCCGAATTCTTCTTCGGGTTTGATGTCGTGGTCGGTGTCGTAGATTAGCTGGAAGTCGATTTCCATGTCTTTGGCAAGGTTCTGGTAGTGGGCAATTACGTCTTTGCGGATTTCTTCGCCGCCGGCCCAGATGGTTTCTGAGGTATCTGAGACTGGGTCTTTTGTGCAGATGTATAAGAGGATGCTTTTTGTTTCTTCATTCATGCAGCGGTCGATTGTTGCTTCCAGGAAGAGTTCTGAGATGCCGTTTGGAAAGCCGATGATATTACTGCGGGGAATTGTGCCGCCTTGGGGTGTCTGGAGAAAGTCGTACATGTCTTCGATTTTTTTCATGCGGTAGTTTTCCGGGGCATCGCCGATAAGGATGGCATATTTGTTCATTGTTTAATTCTCCTCTCTGGTGTCATCTAACTTTTGTACTTCTTCGTAGTATAAGCCGAATTGGCGGATTCCGTTTAAGAATTCTACATCTATATTTACGCGCTTGTTTCGGCGGTTTACGGCTATTACTTTTGCCGGTACATTTTTGAACGGGCCGTCTAAAATCTGGATTCTATCGTTTAAGTCGAATGTGGCGTGGACGATTGGAACCAGGGAACCGTAATTTATGATTGATATTATAATCTGTGAATCGTGCTGATTCAAGGGTTTGATTTCGTCGTTGTTTGGAAGAAAGCTTATGAAGCCTCTTCCTTTTGAAAGTCTGTTTAGTTTTATCTGATCGGTTTCGTTTGTTTCAAAAAAGACGTAGCTCGGAAAAAATGGTTCGAAATATTCTTTTCCTTTTTTTAGTTTCTTTTGCTGGCGGAAAAAATATAAGAGTCCATTGAGACCTGTTTCCGGAGAGTTTAATAAGGGGCGCATTTCTTTTATGTAGGAGTCTTCTTCACCGGTTTTTATCCAGAGGCAATAAATATATTTTGCCCGAGATTTTATTTCTTGGTTCATGGGAGTTCCCTTAATCTTCGTTGAGAAGATTTAGAAGATTTGTGAAGCCTGCTTTTTCGAGACGGTCTATGTCTTCTTCGCTGTTAAGTTCTCCGACTATGCAAAGTGCGTTTTCTACAAGTGGTTCATCAATCGTTTTTTCTTTGAAGGTTACATTCAGGATTTCGCAGGCGTAAATTAAAAGAAAGCGGATATAGCTCTGACCATAAAGAATTACTGTGGTTTTACCTTCATCTTTGGCATTACTTATCAAAGTACAAAGAGAGTCGTTATATTTATTTGCGAGTTCAAAGTTGCGTTTTGCAAATGAATGGCTGCGGGCTGTGAGTTCCGCAATTCCTTCCGGAGTTACTGCGTAGGCAAGCTTTCTCATGTTTACGTTTGTAAGCATTATCCAGCCGCGTTCTACAAAGCGTTTTAGCACTGCATTCATAAGTCCGATGGACATTCCGGCATTTTCTGCTAAGACTCGCTGGCTTGCCATTGGTTCTTCTTCTAGTGTGGCTGCTATGCTTTGTAATGTTGCTACATCAGTATTCATATTTTGAACATTATAACAGATTTGGTGCTTTGGTGCTAGTTGTTTCCCTTTTTCATTTCCGCCTCTGCGGCTCTTCCCCCGTGCCCCCTGAATGGTTCGCCAGTACGAATGTGTACTGTAGGCAGTGAGTTTTATGAAGTAAGATGTCTTTTTGAAAAAGAGCGTTTTTTGCCAAAAGTACGGATAATGTGTACTTTGCTACGGATTTAGTACAGGTTGAAATAAAAAGCGGCTTTTAGATTTGATAGTGTTTGAGTGGCTTTGACATATTTTGAAGATACATTCAAAGTACTCTTTATATTTTAATTTTTCTTTAGTACACATTTTGAAAGAAAAAGATTTTTATTTAATAAGGCATATATGAATATATTAGAAAATGTATGTGTACTGGCCTTTAATTTGGGATATGTACTTTTGAATTTTTTGTTTGAAAGTGAAACTTTTTTGATGTGTTTTTGACCGCTGCACGCGCTCCCCCCGGGAATTAGGTTATAGGTTTTAGGTGTTAGGTTCTAGGGGACTGTTGCCAGGGAGGTGGCTGAAGTTTATCATCAGGGAGCCGCGGAGCGGCGACATCGGACGTTGCAGTGCGGAGTGAGGACTGCTTTTCAAACTAAAGCGGTTGCGAAGCATCCGCAGCTTTTGAGCGAAACGATAAATCGTTTCGAGCCAATTTTTTGAAGAGCCTAAAAAATGCGTTGCATTTTTCTTAACGGCTCTTCGATTGTAGGCAGGTCTGAACGGAGATGGTATGGGAAATGTATGGGCGGAAGAAATCAGGATGTCCGCCGGAGGCGGACTGAGATGGTGTATTTTTTGATGTAAGAAAAAATGCGGAAGAAGCAGTCTTGCCTCAAACTCAAGGGCACGAAGCGGCCAACGGAACAACCAGTTGTTCCGAGCCGTTATTTCGATGAGCCTAAAAAATGCTGTGCATTTTTTTTAACGGCTCTTCGATTTTAGGCATTTGGCAAGTCTGCTTCTGGAGCGTGGAAGATGTGGCGCAAGTTCTGCTTACAGCTTTTCTTTCTGCGCCACAGGGAGAGAGCGTACCTGGCTTGCCAGGTATGCGAACGACTCAGGCGGCTCAACAGAGCCGCCTTGCTGAGGGAGCGCAGGCACTAGCGGTGCCTGTGCGACTGAAGCAACCATTTGTCCCATACAAAGATAGTTCCCAAACAAGCCGCCCTTGTACGGTTTTCTGAGCATCTTAAAAACGAGGGGCAGCTGCAATGCTGAGCAAAAGGTTGCCCCCTTAATCCCCCCGAGAGCGGTATATAGCATTCATTATTTTTTGGAAGGGGGTTGTGGGGGGGTGCCCCGCGGCAGGGGGGAAGGGGGAAACCTTTTGCGTACCCTCGTTTTTAAGTTGCGATATTCGCGGACGATATTTTTTTTGTTCACGATAAGTATTCAGCGCGAGGCGGACCTTTGGCGGCTTCTGCAAAAAGAGTGCTTACTGCAACGATGGCCCGCCTGCGGAAACAGGCAGACCACAAAGCGGAGTGCTACTGCGTAACGAAGTGAAGCAGATGCACGCAGCGACTGGGCTGACTGTGCTTGCATTGCTCCCTGCTTTGCCCGGACAAGGCCCGCGTGCTTCTGCTGCTTTGCCGGGCTACCTGCGAGCTTTCTAGTATATGCAAAAAGTCTGCGAACGAATGAGCGAATGGAGTGAAACGGAGGGAACTGTAGCGCAGCGGAAGTGAGCGAAGTGGAACGGAATGAGTGAATGAGAGAGCTGTCTTTTTGCTACCTTTTTGGAAGATGGAGCTTTTGAGAACTCGAGGGATGTGAGAGAGCGGAAACGGTGCCTTATGGCACGGTTGGAGCGAGCGACATTTATGAAGTGTGTAAGAGAGTGTACAAAAAAGGTACCAACGAAGGTACCAAAGATTTAGAGTATGTTCAAAAAGAATAATTAATTATTCAAAATGGACTATTGAAAAAATATCAATAATTGTATATAGTGTTTCTTGCAAAAGGAAAATTGGGAACTTTCAGCAGGAAAGCAAGGAAATACAGAGCGCCCTTGGCTTTTAAGGCGTGGGTCACTGGTTCGAATCCAGTGTAGCTCAGGATAAGGACTTTCGGAAACGGAAGTCCTTTTTTATTTAACTCCATATCTTATAAAGATTTATGACAGTTTTGCTTTTTCCCGTCTTGAATATTTGATTTTAAAAATCTGAATGATTAGATAAAAGCGTTTGTTAAAACAAAAAGGTACCAAAGATGGTACCAAAAAAAGAGGGCCAAGCGAGAAAACTCGATGTACCACTAAAAGGCGGCACTCTTGCCCCTTAACAAAACTATGCCTGTACAGGCACTTTAGCTGCAATTTTTTTGACTTCTTTTACAGAAATCTTAAGAAGGTCTGCTATCTGCTGCTCGGTAGCAAAATTAGTATCAAGCATTTTTCTAATGATTTCTGCTTTACCTTCGATACGACCTCTGTCTGCACCTTTGTTTTCAATTCTTTCTACAACATCGCACATAGTAATACCTCCTTTCTTTTCTAGTATGACTTTATTATAAGCGGTTTCAAATGATTTGTCACCTGTTAATGCTGTAAACATTTTCATCAGTTCGTCTGAATGCTGTAATTCTTCGGATGATGGAACGTAATTTTTATTCAGTCTTTTAGATCTGAAATAGTTTGCTACAAACTTAAAGTCACTTTGGAACATATCAATTGTTTGTTTGCTAAGCCAGGCGATATTAAATACATTGATTTTGTAATCACTTACAAAAGGTTTAAGTTCTTCTGGAATATCAAAGCAACTTAGAAGATTTTTAGGTGCAACCCATTTTGTATCTGTACCGAAATATAAAACAAGAGTTGCTACCGGATAATTCTTCTTAAGTTTTTTATCTAGGAGCTGCTGTTTATACGATGCTCCATCGTAGCTGATTACTCGGAGTGGCATTTTATAATCCTGTACAGTTTGATTTTCAAAACCAAGAATTGATATTCTGATTTCTCCATTCTTCCAGAACTTAGAAACATCTCGTTCCTGTTGATGGATTTTACCATCAGCCTTGAACATAGAGTCTTTTGTATCTGCTTCAAGTTCTTTTTCTTTTATCAGACGATTGCCATTAAACAAGAGAACGTTGACGATATCAGCAAATACATCGTTATATGCTTCGAGATTCTTTTCTGTAATGTCTTTAGCACCCATATTTTAAATATAATAAATTTAGGCGATAATGTATAGGAAAACGCGGCAAAACTTATGCTGCCTGCTATTCTGTCTGTGAACGGCATTTAGAAAGTGTGCAAAGAAATACAGAGCTAAGGCGTGGGTCACTGGTTCGAATCCAGTGTAGCTCAGTTAAGGACTTTCGGTAACGGAAGTCCTTTTTTTTATTTAAGAAATTTTTGATAAAAACTAAGAAAATCTTTCTGGTTTTGTAACGACTTAATCAGCAAAAATGTTTATAATATAGAAAAAATTATAAATAAATGGAGTTTTTATTATGAAAAAAACAATATTGGGTATTGGACTTCTTGTAGTATCAGCTATTCTGATTTCCTGCGGTACTACAAAGGAGGTTCAGTCTGTTCCGGATGCATATACAGGTGAAGAAGAAGTTGTATCGGTATCTGAAAATTCAGAAGAAAATGTAACTGAAAAAACAGCACCTGTTCCTGCAAAAGGCAAAAAGAAAAAGAATGCCATTGAAGATTTCTTTACATTCGGAAATAAAGATGAATACATTATGTATGATAATACAACTGTGTTTACAAAAGAACTCACAGGTCTTACAGAAAAAAATGCTAACGTAGTAATTCGTTATGATAATCACAAGGCAGGTTTTGGAAGTTATAATTCTGCCATGTACTATTATGTCGTATTTGATAAAGAAAATCGTGCAACTCTGGCAAGAGCGGCCGAAGCTTATTTTTCTGATTTTGAAAACAAGAGACTTAAGCGAAAAGCTAAAAATACTGACAAAACCTACGGAAAAATCGGCTACAGCCTGCATTGGGGAACAATCAGCAGTTCAACTCCAAATAACGGAGTAGGCGAGGGCTACTGTGGCTACGAATTTGTAAAGGGTGCTCCTTATTTTACTATTTACAATTATTCCTTCTATAATAATTATTACGAACGTGCCGGCGATGCCACAACAAGGAACTCAAACTTTGTTAAATACTATTTCACAAGAGCTCAATTACGCCAGTTATTAAATATGATTTCAGAGGAAACAATTACAGAGCAGATTATTAATAATGATCCTGATTTTATTCTGAATCCAACAATGTCTGATGAATATTAATTGATAGTTACACAATAACATAAAAGATCTCCACCGGCATCACACACAAGGTGGAGATTTTTTTATCCTTTTTGAATGTTTTTTTTCTATACAAAAATAAAGTAATTTATTTATAATATTTTGTTATATTTTTCCAAAATTCCCCAAATTTCCCCCGTGAAACACATTTTGTGAAACACCTCCATTCGATTTAAAAGGAGGATTTTTTCAAATGAAAAAAATCGTTGGAATTTTGAGTGCAGCAGCAGTTCTTGCTACTTCTGTATTCGCAGCAGATGTTTCTGCTAAAGTAAACATTCTTGGAGATCTATTCCATTTTGATGGAGCAAGCAAAAGAATTTCAAGCTTTGCTATAGCAGAAGGTGGACAGGGGTGGAACCCATCGTTCTCTATGTCTGTAAGTGATGATGTATCAGGTGCTTGGATGAAGTTTTTTGATTCAGGTGCAACTGGTGCAGTAAGTAATGTAGATTATCAGATCTGGTTCAAGCCAGTAGATTCTTTCAAAATCAGTGTTGGTAAGTTTGAAACAAACTTGAATCAGGAACATATCAACTGGTCAAACAGTGCAACTTCTATTGATACTGATGGTTTTGGTTTCTCATTCAGTGCAAACGGATTCTCTCTTGATGCAGCTTTGCTTCCTGGTTGGGCTCCAGCAAACTTCGGCTGGAACAGAGCTGGTATCTCTAAGGCTTGGTTGGTTAAAGAGGATGGAGTTGATCCTGTATTGAGCGAAATGTATTTCAAACTCGCTTATGCAGCTGACTTTGGTGCTATTAGTGCTTATGCACAGCTCAATGAAGGTTGCCAGAAGAACGTAAACGAATTTGGTGCAGGTTACTCTAATAAATTCGGTGATGTATCAATGTTCGTAAATGCTTCTGTTGGACTTTCAGATGCAGGCTTTGGTATTTTCCGTGGTGAATTGTATGCTGAAACAAACATTGACGCTATCAGCCTCAAAGGTTTCGTAGCTGGTGGTTATGCAGGAAAGACATTCTCTGCATCATTTGCAAAGGATAAGGATGTTGCTAAGACAAATGGTCACGTTGTTGCTGAAAAAGCTTATGTAGGTGGTTTGTTCAACATTGGTTTCCCAGTAGGAGATTTCGGTGGATATCTTAAGATTTGGGATGGTAACTTCATGGCTGATAAACTTGACATCACATTCAAGCCTGGTTTGACAAAGAACTTTGGTCTTTGTGCATTCGACTGTGCAGTTGAAATCAACGTTGCAGGTGATAAGGTAAATGTTGATGTTCCATTAGTATTCACAGTTTCATACTAATTCCTTATAGATATTAGTAACAACGCTCCTCGCAAGGGGAGCGTTGTTTTTTTAACAGTCATAGTATAAAAAAACACCATCAAGTGTATAAAACACAAGATGGTGTTTTCATTAATGAAATTTAATACAAAATTATTCCTTAGTGACTGTTCTATTTTTTTTAATGAAGCAAGTACGATTTCCAATGGAGCTCCCATCTTTTGAGCAGCGACTTCAGGTGTTACATTAAAATCGTGTATAAGCATAATAGCAGCTTCCACAGCCTTTTCCTGTAGACCAGCTTCATGTCCCTTTATAAAACCATCTTCCTGCCAGGTGCGAATGCAAGCCTGTTCATCATATTCTTCCAGTAACATACTTATAATATCCTCTTCAGTTTACAAATATATTCATTAAGAAACTTATCCTGCAACTTCAATCTCTTTCTGCAGCTCGAGCACCTGTTCAAGAGGTAAATCTATTCCTTCTGAGATCTGTTTCGGTGTCAGAACTTTCATTCTTAAGAGGTTTTTAGCAGATTCGACAGCCTTCTGTTGCTGTCCTTTTATGAATCCGTCTTCCTGCCATGTTCGGATACAGGCCTGCTCGTCGTATTCTTCTAATAACATACCTATAATCTCCTCTTTCTGTTCCTTAATGTAGCCTTCAAGAAGATTTTGCTTAATTGCCCAGTCTACAGCTTCCCTGACTGCGGCTTCGGCTGTCATTTTGTCTTCTTCCTTTTTGTGATTTATCCGTGAAATAAATCTGATGTAATCATACAACGGTTTACATTTTTTTTGAAGAGATAAGTTTTGTTTTTCGTTGATATTTATTACGTGTGCCGTCCATTCAAAGTTGCCAGACTTATCTTCACATATAAAGGCATCTGAAAGATGTAAATCATACTGATCGGGTCTTAAAGCTTTGCCATTATAGAAAACAACAAAATTCGGATTAGGAATCTTTCTCAGCGTTTCGCTTATCAGACTGTTCTTCTCTCGAGAAATATACTTCTGATAGAGTTGAGCAAAGTACAGAAGCCCCCTCAGCGGCATATTGGGATTGGGCGAACTTTGATGCTCATAAAGAGTCATTTGTGAATCAATCAGAAAGGAAACGTCATTATGCATTTTTATAAAAATCACATTTTCCAATGTATTCAGTTCAAGAGCATCTGGATCAGAATAATTAGAATCATTTAGTGCATTGTAAAGTTCCAGCCGCCAGCGTTTACTTCGTTCATCATCTTTTCCAAAAATCGCAATAAACAAATGATCACGGTACATAGGTTGAATACTCATTTCAGATGAATAATTTGTGGACATATAAATCACCTCTTGTAAAATTATTTAGAGATAAAAAAACTGAAAGTGCAGTGACTTTCAGTTCTTTATAAAAATCTCCATATATATATTAGGTTTCACTTGAGGTTTTCGGATAAAGTTTGGGAAAGAAATGGATTTCTTTGTGATTTTTCTGCTGACTTTGTTCGTTAAACAAACAACGCTCCCCTTGCGAGGAGCGTTGTTTTTATTTAGTTATACCCTAAATCAGATTAGAGACCAACTGTAATTCCTACAGGAACGCTCCAGTTAACTTTTGCGCTTCCTTCGTTAGCGTCGTTGAAGTCAAGTCTGAATGCAGCATCAAATGCAGCTGATCCTACATTGAATGTAACACCAGGTTTGAATGTCATGAAGAACTTGAAGCTGTCGTCGAATGTCCAACCAGCATCTCCATCAGGTTCTGTTGTACAGAGCAAGTATGGTGTGAATCCATCCATAGCATATGAAAGCTTGAGTGTAGCATACATACCAGCTTTGAATGCATCTTTTTCCTTGAACATTACGAATGGAAGGTGAGCCTGAATTGTAAGAGCATCAGCTGAATACTTTACATAGTCATCAAATGCAAATCCCTGAAGACCATCTTTGTTCAAATTGAAGCTCAAGTTACCGAAGAAGTAAAGACCAGCGATTCCAGAGTAGTCAGCACCAATTGCTACATACTTCTGTCCATCTTTTCCCTTGTCTGCAAATACAGCAGCAGCAGATCCGCCATCGAAACCATACTTTGCTTTTACAGCATATCCTTTGTAAGCATAATCTGAAACAGTAGAGAACTGTGCAGTGTCAATTCCCTGGAAAAGGGCAGCTTCAAATGTCAAGTTGTCAATAGGTTTAATTTCAGCCTTTACACCAGCCTGTGTTCCAATGTATTCACCACCGAATGCACCCCAGCTACCTGGTTTTGCACCATAAACTCCGTGCCACCAGAAAATCTGCTCTTTGTATGAGTCGATTGCAACGTTACCGATTGTAACTTTAATCTGATCAATTGGCTTGAACCAAAGATTTACATTGCGGATACGAAGTCCGTGTGGACCAACTGCCAAATTATTATCTTCCCATGAACCAGCAGATGTACCCTTTTCTTTTTTAGTCCAATCTTTGTAGTCGTTCTGACCATCTGTACCATCATACTTGTACCACAACTGGAACTGTCCACCGGCTTTGTCTGATGAACCAGAAATAATCAATGCATCGCTATCTTTCTGATCTTTAGATTTAATTTTCAAGAAATCAACAGCATCACCGTTCTTAGCAGCGATTTCTGTATCCATTTTTACAGTTGCACTGAAGTCAACTGCGAACATTGAAACTGCACAAGCTGCAGCTGCAATTCCCATTACGATTTTTTTCATTTGAAAAAATCCTCCTTTTTATTTGTGGACTCCACGAGTCAACGACCCTTATGTGGAAATCCTCTTTTTTCTTTAATTCTAACACGAGAAATTTGCGAAGTCAAGAAAAAAAAAAAACGTTGTCGCGTTAAAAAACACGATATAAGGATTTCACCCTAGTTGATTTTTTTTCTTTGTAATTTCACAGTTTTCACAATTAGAATTATCATTAGAGTTATCGGCATTGGGGGCAGAATTCTTGAGATTTTGGTCTTTTATGCTAAAAAGATATCAATTAAATTTGCATCCTGGTGGAAAAAAAATAAACCGCCCCTGTTTTGGACGGTTTTAAATGCATTAATTTTGATTCAAAATGAAGTTCTTATTATATTAAACTGTTAAGCCTGTTCTATAACCACATCTTTGACGATTTCTTTTACCTGCTCTGGTGTCATTTTTAGGGATTTGGAGATGAGTTCTATGGATGCGCCATTTGCGTAAAAGCTTTTTGCGTCTTCGATGGCTTTTTGTTCAGCACCTTCAATAATAAAACTTTGTATCAGTTTGTTCATATCTGTCCTCCCTGTAAAAATATTACCGTTTTTTGAATCTTCTTCAAAAAATGATTCAAAATCTCTGTTATTTTGAGACATAACATAAAATAAGTCAAGAATTTCTCTTGCATGCCTGTAACTAACATTATCTAACGGGTATGGCTTACCGGTACGAAGTCTTCTTAACAATATTGCTACATAGCGAAAATCACTCGTGAAACTGTTTATCTGCTCATCAGAAAGCCAGGCCAGTTCAAAGACATTTATTCTGTAGTCATTTATAAATGAATCAAGAGCCTTAGGTATTTCTATTATTTCCTTAAGTGATTTATAGTTTTTCCATCTGCGTTTAGTACCAAAATATAATACAAGTGTAACTACAGGGTATCCTTTTTCTCTAAGATTTTCATTCAGCTGATTTCGATAAGCTGCACCATCATATCCAATTACACGAAATGGCATAAATTTGAAGGGTTTCATCTGATTTTCGAGCCCAATAAAGCTGATTCTGATTTCTCCATTATTCCAGATTTTTGCTACATCGCGTTCCTGACTATGAATATTTTTAGTATCCATTTTATAGTACGAAAAGGTCTGGGCGTCGGTTAGGTCATTTTCTTTTACAATCTGTTCTCCATTAAAAAGCAGTACATTTACAATGTCTGCAAATACATCGTTGTAAGATTCAAGTGTTTTTTGAATTTTGTCTTTCTCTGCCATTTAAGCTCCCTGGAAAATATTTGATTTGATGACTTACAATTTCCTATAGTTAATATAGAAACACTTTTACGATTTTATGAAGTTTTCGCGGTGGAAAAGGGCAAAAAGGTTAGCGATGGGAGCACCTGCGAAGCAGCCGACCGCAGGGAAGGAGCCTTTAGGCGACTGACTGAGGACGGTGAGCGTAGCGAAGGTTCGATAAATCTCACACCCCAGTTTTTGATGTTCCTAAACGACAGTCGCAATGGACTGTCGTTTTTAACGGAACTTCGATTAATGGTGGACGTAGCGACCGGCTGCGGCCCGAAGGGACGCGGCCGGGAACCTCAGGAAAAATATCGTTAACTTTTCAAAGAGTCGAAAAATCACTATAATTACTTACTAAATTTTATTTTTGGAACTGTTTATGGCTACTATTTCTTTGGATAAAATGCGCAACATTGGAATTATGGCGCATATTGATGCTGGGAAAACCACAACTACTGAAAGAATTCTCTATTATACTGGTAAAATTCACAAGATTGGTGAAATTGATGACGGCCAGGCTACCATGGACTGGATGGCTCAGGAGCAGGAGCGTGGAATCACTATTTGTTCTGCTGCAACTACTACTTACTGGCGCGACCATCAGATTAATATTATTGATACTCCAGGCCATGTTGATTTTACTGCCGAAGTTGAACGTTCCCTGCGTGTTCTGGACGGAGCGGTTGCCGTAATTTGTGCGGTTGATGGTGTTCAGCCACAGACTGAAACTGTATGGAAGCAGGCTGATGAATTTTCGGTTCCACGTATTTGCTTTATGAATAAGATGGACCGCATTGGAGCTGATTTTTTTGGCTCTATGGATGATGTGCACGAAAAGTTTGGCGTAGACTGTCTTGCATTGCAGATTCCTATTGGTCAGGGCCAGGATTTTGAAGGTGTTATTGACCTTTTGAATATGAAGGAAATCCGCTGGCACGAAGAGGATGAAGGTGAAACTTTTGATGTAACTGATGTTGATGCTTCTCGTCTTGCCCAGGCTCAGGAATGGCGTGAAAAGCTTGTTGAAACTGTTGCCGGTAGTGATGATGCCCTGATGGAAATCTATCTTGAAGGCGGAGATATCAGTGTAGATCAGCTTAAGAAAGCTATTCGTGCAGGAACTATTAACCGTGCTTTTGTTCC
This sequence comes from uncultured Treponema sp., assembly GCA_946532115.1. Lineage (GTDB taxonomy): Bacteria > Spirochaetota > Spirochaetia > Treponematales > Treponemataceae > Treponema_D. The sequence continues at coordinate 227 of CAMNBC010000032.1, read as the reverse complement.
ATTTGTAATGGGAAGTGCACGTCACAATCAGGGTGTTCAGCCTTTAATTGATGCTGTAATTGACTATCTTCCGTCGCCAACTGATATTCCTGCAGCAAAGGGAATTCGTGTAAAGAAAGAAGTTGAAGAAGAAGTTGATGTTCCATGTGATGTTTCGAAAATGCCTCTTGGCCTTGTGTTTAAGATTCAGTATGACCGTGAAATGGGACCTCTCTGCTATGTTCGTA
>CAMNBC010000031.1 GCA_946532115.1 uncultured Treponema sp. | reverse complement strand
TCCTTAAAATCAGCCTAGTTAAAGTGTCCAATAATTGGGGTGCACTTCAAAATCGTAGCGGGGATTTTTTTGTTGCGATGTTGAAAATTGAAATATGTTTTTTTACAAAAATGTAAAGAGTTGCCGGAATGAAAAAAAAGGTGAATCTGGTGTTCAATATACAAAAATGCTGTAAATGTAATTTCTGCATGATGGTTTCCGTTTTTTTTATTGTGGCTTTTGTGTTTTTTGAACAATGTGAGCAGATAGAATTGTAAAAAATTAATTTCTATCTGTCAGAGGTTTGTTCTTTATGAGCTCTTTTTTGTTTTCTGGCAGATAGATTTTTGAAAATTAAAAATCTATCTGCTGGTTAGAGGTCTTTTTCTGGCTTATGAAGGTGAAAAATGATGGGAACTGGGACTTCTAGCTGTGTTTCGGCAGATAGAAAGTGCGCTTTTCTTAATTCTATCTGCTGAAAGTGGGTAGGGTGCTTTTTTGAAGTGGTTCTCTGGCAGATAGATTTTTGAAAATTGAAAATCTATCTGCTGGTTAGAGGTCTTTTTCTGGCTTATGAAGGTGAAAAATGATGGGAACTGGGACTTCTAGCTGTGTTTCGGCAGATAGAAAGTGCGCTTTTCTTAATTCTATCTGCTGAAAGTGGGTAGGGTGCTTTTTTGAAGTGGTTCTCTGGCAGATAGATTTTTGAAAAATGAAAATCTATCTGCTGTGTAATGGCTTTTCTGGCTTGTGCAGGTGGTCATGAGGAGGATTGGGTACTCCTGTCTCCTTATATGTTGCGATTCGTTGATTAAGGGGAGGTCTTTTAGTGTTTAGATCTCTGCGGGCTAGGGATTGGAGCAGTGAGCGTTAGCGAAAACACGCCACAGGCGGGTTCGGAGGCGGGAGCCGGAGCTGCGGAAAGCCCGACCGGCGGCGGCTAGTAGAGACGCTGCCGGTAGCCTCCAGATAACTATTATATATATAAGTATAACAATTGACGAAACGGCATGTTTTCACTAAAATATAATACACTTTGTTTGATTAAAAATTATTGGAGAAATAAATTATGGGTACAATTGGTGTTGTTCTTTTGGTGTTTTTTGTAATCGTTTGTCTGCTTTTGGTTCTTCTTGTTTCTATTCAGGACGACGGTGAAAATGGAATGGGACTTCTTGGAGGTCGTGGAACTGCTGCATTTGGTTCTCATTCTGCTAGTGTTCTTACCAAAACAACTTTCGTATTGGTTTTCCTTTTCTTTGCTCTTTCTTTTGCACTTGCTATGGTTAACAAAAAGCCAAAGATTGAAAAAGACTTGGTTCCAGCAACTGCTGTTGAATCTACAGAATCTGCAACTGAAACTGGTTCAAGTGACTGGTGGGCAGAATCAGAGTCTGCTGAATAAGGAGCGCTAAATGCTCAGCAGTTTCATTACTCCGGCCAGCATAAAAGTAGGGCTGGAGAGTTCCGAAAAAGAAGAAAGTTTTGCGGAACTCCTGGAAATCCTGGTTGCTAAAAATCCTGATTTAAACAGAAGGGAAGCCATGGATGCCCTTATTGCAAGGGAAGAAAAGATGAGTACTGCTGTATTTCCTTTCGTTGCTGTTCCCCATGCTTTATGCAGTTCTGCAGGAAGCACTATGGTTGCTATGGGTATCAGCCGCTCGGGTATTGAGTTTGAATCTCCCGAGCCGGAATCAAATCCTGAACATCCTGTAGTTAATGTAATTTTTGAAATCCTTTTTGAAGAAAAAGATACCGAGACTCATTTGCATCTTTTGCGAGACATTTTGGAGATTGTGAGTCGACAGGATTTTGTACAAAATGTTTTGCAGGCCAAAACTTCACAGGAAGTATATGACCTTATAGAATCTATGGAATTTTAGATATCACGGGAGGCGTATATGGCAGAAACAACAATGGAAATTGATGCCATCAATCATCTGCTTGAGGTTGAAAAAAATGCATCGGCACTTATAAACGATGCCGCGCAGGAAGTTGACCGCCGCCTTTCACAAGCCCGCTCTAAATACAATTCAGAATATAAAGCCCGCTATGATGAGGTTGCTGCTAAACTTGAATCTGAGTATCAGCAGAACCACAATCAGATTGCAGAAAAATATCAAAAAGAAATTGATTCCTATAAAGAATCACTTGCCGCAAAACCTCAGAACTACGAGGCTTTTTCATCTCTGCTTGACAAGTGTATATTTTAATAAGCTGGTCTGATTCAGGAGTTTCTTTATGGATAAGACTGGTGCTGGTGCTTTTATTTATGCAAAAGCAAATGGAATTTTAGGTAAATCGTTCACAGGTAGCCGCGCCCAAAAACTTTTTAGTGTAAAAAGTCTTGGTGAATTGTGGACTCTGCTTTTTCGTTCTCAGCCACCTATGGTTCCGGAAGTTATGCTTTCTCAGCAGATTGAAGAAAAAGCTTTTTCAGATTTTATAAATCAGTATGTAAACTTCATCAATATGTATGATTCTCCTTCTCAGGTTTTGATAGATCAGCTTCTTGAATATGAAGGTGAAAATCTAAAAGAAATTGGGGCTGCTTTGTGTAAGGGGGAAACAAAATGTCCTCCTGTTACGGATTTAAAAAAACTTTCATCTCTTAATTATTCTGCCTGGCCGGATATTAAAAAAATTACAAAAGGCAGCAGATTTTCATGGTATAATGAAATACCAGATATTCACGAACAGCAGCTTCTTGATTTTAAAATTGATATTCAGATTTATCGCCATCTCTGGGAATCTGCATTAAAAGAAAAGGGTGAAGCAGGGGATTCTTTGCGTCAGCTTTATCGTCAGGAATTTATTATTAAAAATGTAATCTGGGTTTTACGATTGAGACTTTATTATAATATGAAGAATGAAGATATCGTAAAAAATCTGATTTACGTTACAGATAAACCAGGCCATGCTGATCCTGTTGCTTCTCCTGCCCTTAAGATTCTGGACTTACCGCTTGATGAATATGAGCCATGGAGTAACTGGCGTTATGCAAAACTTGTAAATCCGTATGAACCTGGTTCTGTATGGCAGATTGATCCAATCTGGATTGAAAGACGAAACCGTGTGGAAATCAATAAAAAGGCAAAAAAGCTTTTTCATCAGTTTCCTTCGGAACCGGCTTCTCTTATCGGCTGGTATAAAATTAAGAATTATGAACTCAGCTGTATACGTACTGCTGTTGAAAGTATAAGATTAAATGTGAATCCCGAAGAAGCAATGGATGCTATTGGAGGCTTGAATGGCTAGAACTACAGAAATGCGACTTCTTGAACTTATGGTTCTTAAAGATGATATTTCTTCTGTAATAGAATATATCGGAAAATGTGAAAATTTTCAGTTTCAGACAAAATTAAAAGATACTGAAGCAGGTGCTGCAGGCAATGCAGTTGAGGCTTCTTCTGAAAGCTTAAATATAGATTCTCAATTTTATGATGGTCTTTTAAAGGCTTATAAAGAACTTGGTTTTGATGAAGCTGCTTATGATATTAAAAACTGTTCTGCACCACGAGATGAAGACCGAAAAAAGGCTGCAGATTTAATGGCCGCTTATACTCAGTTAAAGACAAGAATGTCAGAAGCTGCTGAGGAGTTTGCAAAAGTCAGCGATGCTTATAAAGAAGCAATGGCTTTTTCTAATCTTCAGGTCTCTTATTCTGAACTGGAACATCTCTCCTTTCTGTCTCTCAGAATTGGTCGGATTCCGGAAGAAAAATTTGAAGATTTGAAAGACCGTCTTGAAGGTTCTGCTGTTGTTATCAGACTTGGAAATGATTCATCACACATTCTGGTAGCCTCTTCTAAAAAAGGTCGTTTTGCTCTGGATGCTGAGCTTAAAAATCATAACTTTGTAGAACTTGAAGTCCCTTCTGATTTTAAGGGTGTTCCTGAATCGGCATTAAAGGGGCTTGAAGAAAAGAAAGCTCAGGCACAGGCTGCTCTTGATGAACTGAATATCGAAAAGGCAAATTTTGCTGAAACACATCGTCAGCAGCTTGAGCATCTTTTGGGCTGTTTTACAATTGCCGTTCAGATTGATGAGGTTACCCGCCGGCTTGAATCTACAGAACTTGTTTACCGCATTACTGGCTGGATTCCTGCAAACGAAACAGAAAATTATATGAAAGGGCTCGATGAACTTACAGAAAGCCGCATTGCAATTCGTGCCTATGAGCCTTATGAAGTTCCTTCTGTTATGTCGGGCAAGGAACAGGTTCCTGTAAAACTTAGTCATGGAAAATTTGTAAAGAGTTTTGAACGTATGATTTTCTCATATGGTTCTCCTGTTTACGGTACAATTGATCCGACACCATTTGTTGCAGTATTCTTTACCATTCTTTTTGGAATTATGTTTGGTGATTTTGGGCAGGGAATGTTCTTTGTCCTTTTTGGAATTCTGATGGCTTGTAATGTAATTAAAGTTGGCGCATGGAATAAGTTTGCACCAATTTTTATGGCAATTGGTATTTCCAGTTCGATTATGGGATTACTGACAGGTGAGTTCTTTGGAACAGAAACTGTACTTGAGCCATTTGCAGAATGGGTTACAGGTTTCTTTGGCACGCCTCATGCACCAATTCTTCATCTTATGCCTTCTGCTGACCCTAAATCAATTTATGTAATGTTCGGTGTGTTTGGGGTAGCTGTTGCAATCGGTTTTGTGATTAATACTTGCGGACTGCTTTTGAATATCATAAATAACTTTGCACAGAAACGTTTTGCTGAAGCCCTTTTTGGAAAAAATGGACTTGCCGGAGCTGTTTTCTTCTGGTATGTTATTGCTCTTATTCTGCGTGTAGTTCTTGCAAAACATAGTGTTGCCGCTTACGACATTATAATAATTGCAGTTTCTCTTTTCTTTGCTGCATTTGCAGAGCCTTTTGAGCGTGCAATGGAAGGAAAAAAGCCTTTGTTTGAAAATGGTTTTGGAACTTATGTTATTTCAAGCATAGTTGAGATAATCGAAGTTATTTCCGGTTATCTTTCAAATACTATAAGTTTTGTGCGAGTTGGTGCATTTGCACTTTCTCATGCAGTTTTGAACTTTACAATTCTTACCCTTACCAATATGGTAGGCGGGCCGGGTAGTGTTGGCGGAATTATTGTTCTTATTGCAGGAAATGCACTGATTATAGTTCTGGAAGGAATGATTGTTGCAATTCAGGTAATTCGTTTGCAGTATTACGAATTCTTCAGTAAGTTCTTCCATGAAACTGGTAAAGAGTTCAAACCATTTAAGTTTGAAATATAATAAGAAATTCCTCACAGAGTAAAAGAGGAAAGGAGAAAAAACTCTGTGCCCTCTGTGTGCTCTGTAAGAAATTCAAAAGGAGTATAGATATGAAGAAGAAGTTTGTTTCTTTCCTTACAATTCTTGGAATGGGTGCTGCTATGTTTGCACAGGAAGCTGAAGCTGCCGCATCTGGTGCTGCTGCCGCTGGTGCTATTAAATACCTTGCAGCTGCAATTGCTGTTGGTCTTGCTTGTATTGCCGGTGGTATGGCTGTAGGTAAAATTGGTGCTGCCGCAATGGGTGCAATGAGTGAAAACCCAGAGCTTTCAGGTAAGGCTCTTCCATTCGTAGGTCTTGCAGAAGGTATCTGTCTTTGGGGTATGCTCGTTGGAGTTCTCATTCTGTTCAGATAGTTTGAACAGCCACGGCAGGTGCCTGATTTGAAATTTTATATTATAGGCGAACGCGAGCTTGTACTTGCCTTTAAGCTGACTGGTATAGAAGGGTGTGTTGCAGAAAACAGAGCCGAAGTTCTGGATGCTTTTAACCGTGTAACCGGCAAGGGTGGTGTTGTTAATGTACCTTCCGGTGAGATTCCGCGAGTGCTCATTCTTACTGAGCAGGCGGCCAGTTATATTGAAGACGAAGAAATCGCGTGGCAGAAAACAGGAAAATTTCCTCTGATTGTAGAAGTACCTGGCTTAAACGGGCATTTGAAAGGCAAAAAGACTCTTTCTGATGCTATAAAAGAAGCCGTAGGTGTTGAGGTTTAGAATGCAGGAATTAAGATCTACAGATATTTTAGATAAAGAGATTCAGGCGGACGCGCGCAAAAAAGCAGAGCGCATGCTGGCAAAGGCAGACCGCGACTGTGAACAGTTGCTTGCCTCTGTCAATTCAGATATTGAAAAAGCCACTGAAGAAAAACAGCAGTTTTTTGCACATAAACTTGAAGCTTTTGAAAAAGACCGTCAGGCTGTTGTGCCATTGGAAAAAGAACGTTTTAAGGTCTCTTTTATTCAGAATGCTGTAATTCAGAATATCAATAAGTATCTGGAAGAACTTTCGGAAGAAAAACGACTTGAACTGGTTGCACGTAATTTTACTTTTAACACAGACTACCGTTTTAATGCTTATGTATACGGTTTTTCTGCTGACAGTGCAAAAAAGTTCCTTTCTTCAAAGCTTGGAGACAAACTTCTTTCATGCAGTGAAACAAAGTTTGGTGCTAGTGTGCTTGAAGATGAGATTGGTCTTTCAAAACCTCAGGGAATTATTCTTGAATCAGAAGATAAGAATTTCCGCTGCCGGCTTACATTAAGCGAAGTGATTGAAAAACTGCTCGATTCAAATCGTGCAGAGCTTTCAGCCACCTTGTTCGGAGGTGACTTATGATAGAAGGAAAAATTACCCGCATTTCCGGTCCTATTGTATATGCAGAAGGACTTGACGGCTGCGGTCTTTATGATGTAGTTGACGTTGGCGAGAAAAAACTGATTGGTGAAATCATCCGCCAGAACAAGGGAAATGCAACTATTCAGGTTTACGAGGAAGATACAGGTATGCACATTGGTGAAAAAGTTGTGTGTACACAGCGTCCTCTTTCTCTGCGTCTTGGTCCTGGTGTTGTTGGAAATATTTACGACGGTATTCAGCGTCCGCTTAAGGCAATGTATGAACATTCGGGCGGATTCCTTTTGCCGGGTGAACGAACTCAGCCTCTCGATGAAACTAAGATATGGCATTTTGTTGCCAGCGAAGGTGTAGCCGAGGGAACTCCTATTAAGCCTGGTATGGTTCTTGGAACAGTAAAAGAAACTGAATCAATTACTGAAAAAATTATGGTTCCGCCTACAGTGCGAGGTCGTGTTCTTCAGTCCTTCAAGGGAACTGGTGACTACACTGTAAACGATGTGATTGCCACCACAGAGCTCGACGAAGAAATTCAACTTGCTCAATACTGGCCTGTTCGTAAACCTCGTCCTTATTCACAGAAACTTGGAGTAACAGAACCTCTTATTACAGGTCAGCGCGTAATTGACGTATTCTTCCCTTTGTCAAAAGGTGGAACAGCGGCTATTCCTGGCGGCTTTGGAACTGGAAAAACAATGACTCAGCATGCCGTTGCAAAATGGTGTGATGCAGACTTAATTGTATATATCGGTTGTGGTGAACGCGGAAACGAAATGACTGAAGTACTTACCGAGTTCCCGGAACTTATCGATCCACGCACCGGCCGTTCTATTATGGAACGAACGATTCTTATTGCAAATACTTCTAATATGCCGGTTGCAGCCCGCGAGGTTTCACTTTATTCAGGAATCACTCTTGCAGAATATTTCCGTGATATGGGAATGGCTGTTGCAATCATGGCAGACTCAACTTCGCGCTGGGCAGAAGCTTTACGTGAACTTTCAGGTCGTATGGAAGAAATGCCGGCAGAAGAAGGATTCCCTGCATATCTTCCAACTCGTCTTGCATCTTTCTATGAACGTGCGGGTCGTGTAATTTCCCTTGAAGGGCAGGAAGGCAGTGTTTCTGTTATTGGAGCTGTTTCGCCACCTGGTGGAGACTTCTCTGAACCTGTTACCCAGCATACAAAACGTTTTATCCGCTGTTTCTGGGCTCTGGACAGAGAACTTGCTAATGCCCGCCATTATCCTGCTATCGGCTGGATAGATTCATATTCAGAGTATGCAGACGAAGTACGCGACTGGTGGGAAGTTCATAATCCTCTTTGGGGAAGTCTGCGACAGGAAGCTCTTGAGCTTTTGAAAAATGAAAACCGACTTCAGCAGATTGTCCGCCTCATTGGACCGGATGCTCTGCCTGATAGTGAACGCCTTGTTTTGCGTGTTGCAGAAATGATAAAGAATGGATTCCTTCAGCAGAATGCTTTTGATGATGTTGATAAATATTGTTCAACAGACAAGCAGATTGCCATTCTTGAACTGATGATGGAATATTACAAAAGAGCTGCTGCCTGTATTAAAGCTGGTGCAACTCTTTCACAGGTTGTGGCTCTTCCTGTTTGTGATGAAATTGTCCGAATCAAAATGATTTACAAAAACGAAGAGATGGATAAGATAAATGAAGTGAAGAATCATCTTGACTCGCAGATCAGCGAAGTTGAGCGGCTTTACAGGTAGTGGGAGGACAAAATGAAAGGTGTAGAATATCGCGGAGTTACTTCTGTAGACGGACCTATCGTTGTTCTCAAGCGAACTGAAAATGTTTTTTATAATGAGACTGTCTGTGTACGCGATCGTCTTGGCGAAAAACGTACTGGTAAAGTTGTTGATATTTCTGATGAAGCAGTTGTAGTTCAGATTTTCGGAAGTACAACCGGTCTGGATCTGGATGAAGCTACTTTTGAGTTTCTTGAAGAACCACTTGAACTTCGCGTAGGAGAAGGCTTGCTTGGCCGCGTTTTCAATGGACTTGGAAAACCAATCGACGGATATCCGGAAATCATTTCCAGTGAAAAACGCAATGTAAACGGAAACCCAATGAATCCGTATGCACGAGTTTATCCGCGCGATTTTATTCAGACTGGTATTTCTTCTATTGATGGAATGAACTCGCTTGTTCGTGGACAGAAACTTCCAATTTTTTCTGGAAATGGTTTGCCGCATAACAAGCTTGCAGCTCAAATCATCCGTCAGGCAAAGCTCCGCAACAGCAATGAAAAATTCGTAATGGTTTTTGCGGGCATGGGTATTAAATACGACGTTGCCAAATTCTTCGTAGATACTTTTGAAGAGTCGGGAGTTCTTGCAAATGTAGTTATGTTCCAGAGTCTTGCAGATGCTCCTTCAATTGAACGAATCATTACACCACGCTGTGCACTTACTGCTGCAGAATATCTTGCCTTTGAAAAAGGTATGCACGTACTTGTAGTTATGACAGATATGACAAACTACTGTGAGGCTCTGCGTGAAATTTCCACAACACGTGGTGAAGTTCCTGGTCGTAAAGGTTACCCTGGATATTTGTATTCTGACCTTGCTGAACTCTATGAGCGTGCAGGGCGTGTAAAGGGTAGTGAAGGTTCTATTACTCAGATTCCAATTCTCACAATGCCAAATGATGATATTTCACATCCTATTCCAGACCTTACCGGTTACATCACTGAAGGTCAGATTGTACTTGGCCGTGAGCTTGCTCAGCAGGGAATCTATCCACCGGTTTCAGCTCTTCCAAGTCTCAGCCGTTTGATGAAAGACGGTATTGGACCGGAAATGACCCGCGAAGATCATGCTAATGTTTCGAGCCAGCTTTTTGCAAGTTATTCTAAGGTAAAGTCTATTCGCAACCTTGCGGCCATTATTGGTGAAGAGGAATTAAGCGAACTTGACCGGGCATACCTGCGCTTTGGTGAAAAACTGGAAAAAGAATTCTTTGGTCAGGGTGAATACGAAGAACGTACAATCGAACAGACGCTGGATCTGGGCTGGAAGATTCTTGCAGAGCTTCCTGTAGAAGAATTGACAAGAATCAAACCAGAATATATTCAGAAGTATTTAAAGGAGGCGGGGTCTTAGGGGCTGAGCCCCTAGGGGAAGGGGTAGGACGCAACGAAGTGCGGCCGCAGGGGAAGGCTTTCCCCTCCCTAAAAACTAGAACCTAAAACCTAATACATATGAGCAGATTAAACATCGCACCAACAAAATCGAATCTTCTCATGATGAAAGAGCAGCTTGCAGTCTCTACAAACGGCTACGAGCTGCTTGAAGAAAAACGCGAGATTCTTGTGCGTGAACTTATGCATCTGGTCGAGCGCGTTAAACTCCTTGAAAAAGATATTGATGATGCTGTTGCAAAAGCATACCCGGCATTTAAGCGTATGCTTATGATAGACGGCGCTGACCAGATTGAGAGAATTTCCCACGCTGTGCATTACGATTTTGATTTTACAGAAAAACGTATGAATATCGGCGGAATGTCTTTTCCTTCCATAGATGTAATTATGCCCAAAAAAGAATTGTTTTATTCATTTATGGGAACAGATGCAAATATGGATGCCACAATCAGCAGTTTCTTTGAACTTCTGCTTCTGCTTACACAGATGGCTTCAATTCGTACTATTGTATGGCGTCTTGCAGAAGAGGTTCGTAAAACTCAGCGCCGTGTTAATGCCCTGGATAAAATGATTATTCCTCAGGCAAAGGAAACAAAGGCATATATTGAAAGTGCCCTTGAAGAGCGTGATCGTGAAAATGTTTTTGTACTTAAAGCTCTTAAGAAAAAAAATGGCGCGAAATAAAAAGGTGTGATAAAATATAATTATGGCGAAAAGCTTTTTTAAAAAAATGATTGTCGCAGTAAATGGTCATCGCTCGTCGGTTCATTCGGCGATGTATGCTATTATGATGGCCCGCTCCTATAATATCGAAATCAAGTTTGTTTATGTAGTTGATACTGCAACTGTTAAGTATCTTTCAATGAACAAGTTTCTGGTTGCTGATGAACGCTATGATTACGAAGATCGTTTGAAGGAAGACGGCGAACGATACCTTGCCTATGCTCAGATGCTTGCGGGGTCCAAAGGCGTGACTTGTGAGACGGAGCTGCGAAGCGGTGGGGTTTTTACGGAGATTTTGCGCGCGGCAGATGAATTTGAAGCTGATATCATAATTCTTGGTGGTAATGAAAAAGACGAAAATCAGCATTCCTTAAAGCGAAATGTTCTTTCTACAGATCAGAGCGAAGTTCTTGCACATTCTAAGTGTCCTGTTATGATTATTCAAAAGCCGGATATTGAAAAAATCTTTAAAATATTCTAAAAAAGCATAATGAAAGATTTTTACAAGATTCTCGGAGTGCGTCCTAATGCCACTCTTGCAGAAATTAAGCGTGCCTACCGTGAAAAAGCAAAATTATTACATCCAGATCTTTCTGGTGACCCGACTCTCCGCGATGCATTTAGTGAAGTAGCCCAGGCTTATCGTGTACTTTCCGATGCACGTCAGCGTTCAATTTTTGATGAATCTTTCTTTATAAAAATTAAGCGTTCCTACAAAAGTGCAGACACTTTTAATTATTATGAATGGCTTTCTGCCCGCCAGGATGAAGAAAGCCGCGCAAAGCTGATTTTCTATACACTAATGCATCACAAGGAAGATGAAGCCGTAGCTGAGTTTAAGCGTATGCAGATGAACCATGCGGATTTCAGTTTGAAGAAATGGTTTACCCGCGAAGATTTTATGGATTACGGCTACATTCTTGCAGAAGAGCTTGTTATCCGCGGGGAATACTACGATGCAATGATTCTGCTGGAACAGATTATTCAAATGGAATATTCCTACCAGTATTTTTACATATTCTTTCCGGAAGTAATTGATTTTACATTAAATATACTTAAGCACAATATTGACTGTGTAATAAGCGATGAACTGGCACTAGACGTATACGAACGCGCACTGGACTTAAATCTCGGCCGAAAAAATGACGCCTTCTTCCTCCGCAAAATGAGCGATGAGTACCGACGTTTGGGTGATTTAAGTACCGCAGAAATATGTTTAAAAGAGTCTGAAAAATTGTGTTAGATAAGACTTTTTGCAATGTATAATTTGAAGCACGCGAGCGGAGAAAGGATACAATCTGCATTTGGGCGTCGCGAGCGAAAGCGGAGCTGTAGCGAGTCGGATTCCACTGACGCCCAAATGCAGATTGTGTCCTTTCGCAGCGGAAGTGCTTCAAATTATCTACACTCTGTAAGTCTTATCTAACACAAAACTATAGCCATAATTTATTTAAAGTGTTACTATATTTACATGATACAACTTAAAACACCCGAACAAATTGCCGGCATTCGTAAAGTATGTCATATTACTGCCGACATGTTTAATGAACTCATACCAAAGATTCACGCTGGAATGTCTACAAAACAGGTAGACGATATGTTTAAGGACTATATGATTTCCCATGGCGGAAAGCCTGCCTGGTGGCGTGAAGATTTTCCTGGAGCAACCTGCATCAGCATTAATAACGAAGTAATCCACGGAATTCCTTCAAAAAAACGCATTATTCAGGATGGGGATCTTGTAAGTATTGATGTTGGAATTGATATGAACGGTTATATCAGCGACACAACTCACTCTCTGTTAATAGGAAATGTTAATCCAAAAGTCCGCAAGCTTCAGCAGGTAACCGCTGAATGTCTTAAGGCTGGAATCGCAGCCTGCGTAGTGGGAAACCGCATCAGCGATATTGCAAATGCAGTTTATGAAATTGCAGACCGTAATGGTTATGGTGTAGTTTATGATTATTGTGGCCATGGAGTAGGGCTCGATGTTCACGAAGACCCAAGTGTTCCAAACTGTCCTTTCCGCGGTGCTAATCCACGTATTAAACCAGGTATGGTTCTTGCAATAGAGCCTATGATTAATTTGGGCGTGGCTGATGTTGAAACTGCCGAAGACGGCTGGACAGTACTTACCTGTGACGGAAAAGTAAGCTGTCACGAAGAGCACACCGTTGCAGTTTTTGAAGACCACAACGAAGTACTCACCGCCCTTGACTATAAATAGTCTTTATTTAGCTGCCTTCTGGTAGCTTGCTCGAATTCTTTCTGCAAAAAGCTTGTTCTGATCCTTGCGCTCTGGTACAGAGAACTGTGGTTTTCCATCTGCCTCTGAAATACGCCAGATGTGCATAGGTTCAGTAGCGTAAGCCGGGCTTCCCGGATTGTTAATCCACCAGTCAAGAACTGCCATAAAGCATAATGTGTATTTCAAAAGATTTGCATTATTAGCTGTTGTATTGGCAGTTTTATTTTGTGCACCAAGCAAAACATCAAGACGTTTAGAAACTTCGTTTGGAATGTCAAACTTGTAATGCTCCCATGGATTTTCAATTAAAGAGCAGCTTGCCTTTGTTGCAGCTTTCTGGTCACATTCATTGATTACAAGTGTAAGGAATTTTCGCGCAAAATCCGTGCGGTGGAAAAGAGGACGATACTTGCTTTCATCTGCCGGGTGTTCGAGCAAAAGCTGTTCAAACTTAAAGTTTGGCATGTAATGGTAAGTTGTCTGCCACAGTAAAGAAGTAATTGTCTTTTTTCCGATATGTGATTTATCAAAATCCGGCTGAGAATAAACTGAATTTACAAGGTCGCAAAGCGGTTCGCAGTAAAGCTGTTCAAAGGTATCTTCCCGGTAGGCAGACCAGTCATCCATAACGGCAATAATATTGTCTGCACCTTTTTTCTGATCTTCCGGCATTGGGAATTTTATATTGCGGCAGCCCTGGAAACAGTCTTCAATAATATGCTGCAGTACACAAATTACCTGAATCGGATTTTCCGGTGAAAGCATGTTAAAACCATCTTTAAAATGGAAAAGCGGCTGGAAATAAGGATACATGTCAGGATGCTCATCCAGTCTGTCAAAGCCTGCTTCAGGGAACATCTGGTCAAGAATCTTCAGACCTGTAATAACCGTAGAATCTTTAATTCCTTTTTCAGGTGGTGCTATCTTTGGTTTCTTTTCTTCAGGAGCCGGCTCTTTTGGCTTTTCTGGAAGAAGAAGATCAAATTTATGAAGTCCCACAAATTTTAAGATTTCTCCAACCTTTGCGTTAAAGAAAGCTGGATATGCTTCATAGGAATCAGAGCACATACGCATCAAAAGAGGGTAGAGTTTTTTTATTACTTCTGTTTCAATATAAAGCCATTCTGTAATGGCCTGCTTTGCATACTGAGAAAGCTTGTCCTTTGGAGAATCCGGATAAGCTGCTTCATCAGAATAAATTTCCTTAATCAGTTTTGGAATTTTTGAATTTCCATAATAATAAACCGTAATAAGAGGTTTATATATCTGGCGGATAAGTGGAATTAAATCTGCGACAATTAAAGGTTCGCCAAGTCCCTGAAGGTTGATGTATTCTACTTTGATTGGCTGCATAGCCCAGCCTGCAACATTTCTTAAAAACTTAAACTTAGATTCTGTTCCGCTTGCGATTTTTGATTTATATGTTGAAGGGGCAATTTGAATCAGGGTTTTAATTACAGTAATAAAACCTTCCATGTGTTCAGTTGCCTGTTTAATTGTATACTCGTAAAAGTCCGGTACTATTTTTTCCATCCCGTTTTTCTGGAACGAGCGGATAAAATTGAACATTCCGTAATTTGGTTTGATTTTATATTCTGCCGACATCATCAATTTATCCATTGTTGCTGCCGCTTTTTTTGAAATTACAGGGAGCTCTTCTTTTTTGCGTCTGCCACTGGATGTACCAAAGCCACTTGCGCCAGAACTTGAGCCACCAGCCGGGGAACCTGAGCCACCGTTATTTGAACTGCCACCAGAAGTTTGTCTTACAATACGACCGGCCTTATTTGAGCCGCTGCTTCCGCCTCCAGCTGATCTTTCATATAAAACCTGTCCACCAAGTTTTTTTGCCATATCAGCAGCGTCTTTATCGCTGATTTCACCAATATTTTTACGGGTTTTGTCCAGAGTTCCGGGAGCCCAGTCTGCAGTACCATTAATTTTTTCAGCCATCTATATCCTCCAGAAAATCCGCCTAAAGCCTGAGCATACCTTTGTGAAGCAGGCCGGGGAAATTTTTAAGAATTATTTTTTCACCGTTTGAATCAAGAAGCACTCCTTCAAAAGTGCCGTACATTGTGTGATAGCTTGTTCTAAGCGCAATAAGATTCAGAGTACGTGAATTTACAGAAAGTGGGGTAAAAGTTAAATCTACCATGCTTTCTGTATCCTGTATGATCCAGTTTTTTTCAAGTCCAAACGGATGCGTTATGTAAACCGGTGGAAGAGCAGTCTGTTTTCCGTCTACAACAAGCATATTGCTGTTATAAGTATCGGAATCTGCAGCATCCATATTTGAGGTTTTCAGATAAAAAACTACTTTTTTTCCATGTACTTCACCAATTCCATAAGTTGTGGTTGATTTTGAATGGAACTTATAGTAGGCGCGGTTCAAAACCATCATGGCAAGCCCTTCGGAATCTTCGGTTTTTTCTCCATTTACAGCAATGTGTCCCAGAACTTTCATGGAAGAAAACCATGTTGCACTGCATCTTGAAGATGCCGGAGATGGACATACAAAAAGCGAGTCTGTATGCATATCATCCTGAAGAGGAGAATAAACATAGCCTTCTGCATCAGGTCTTGCACTGTCACCTTTTACCTTAAAGGTGAGTGCGTGATGTTTATGCGCTCGGCCCCAGGAAATCTTCATAAAACGAGGTTTCCTATAGCAGGCACATATTCCTCTTGTTGTAAGAACCGGAACAAAACGTCTTCTTGGCGGCATAATTGTGTGGTAAACATATTTTTTTCCGGTTTCCTTACTCCAGAAAATTATTTCACCGAGTCCAATTACCTTAAAATCGTAAAACTGGGATAAACCAATAAAATCTTTTAGAGAAAAAATATATTCCAGACGACTTTTGATTCTGAGATTAGATATGATAGAAGGAACCGGAACTCCCGCATAAGGTGCGCGCATTCCCCTTATATCTGTTTTAGGAGAGACTCCGTTAAAAGAGCCAAAGTGCGCCTTTCCATTCTGCACCAGATGCTCTGGCGGTTCTGTAAACTGCCGCGAATACATTCTTCAATTATAAAGCATTTTTTGTGAAAATACAAATGTTATCAATGTTGCTCTAGTTCTAAAAAATCTGATTTGCTTCCTCAGGAACGTTGGACAGACATGCTCGCTTCACGTTTTTTTGAAAGAAATCTGCGGTTTTCGCAGACGAAAATCCTCGATTTCTTTTTATGCAAGTCTGCAAAGACGTTCAGAGGCAGTCTGTCCCTCGTTCCTGCTCCGCAAATCAGATTTTTCATAAAACGTATAATTTATAAATTTGTTTTATTGTGAAAAACGTTTTATAATTTTTATTAAGAAATCTAATTATTATATATACATATGCCGTAAGCCGAATCACCCCCAAAAAAATTCTGCACAAGCGAAGCGCGGAAGCCTTTTTTGGGGGTGAGGTCGGCTGAGAGGCATATGTATTACAATATATTTTGGAGGTTAATATGTCTATAAAATGCTTTTCACTTGGAGCTGCAGAGGAAGTAACCGGTTCCAAACATATTTTTCAAATTGATGACAGAATGTTTATGATAGATTGTGGATCTTTCCAGGGTAAGCGAAAGGAATCTGATGAAAAGAACCGTAATTTTGATATTGACCACGAACGTCTTGAATCTGTAATTCTCACTCACGGACATCTCGACCACTGTGGCCTTTTACCGCTCCTTACAAAAAAAGGATACAAAGGAAACATCTATGCAACTCCTGCAACCCGCGACATTGCAAATCTTGTAATGATGGATTCTGCCCGCATTCAGGCTCACGATGCAGAATTCCTTGCAAAACAGGCCCGTAAAAAAGGAGAAAAATTTACCTGGAAGCCTCTTTATGATGAGGTAGACTGTGTAAATGCAGCAAATCAGATTATTTCTCTTTCGTATAATAGAAAGATGTATATTGCTCCGGATGTTCAGCTAGAGTTTTTTGATGCAGGTCATATTCTTGGTTCTGCCTTTGCAAATGTTACGATAAATCCAAATCCAAAAGAGCCTGAAAAAGAGACTCGACTGCTCTTTACCGGTGATATTGGCCGTAAATGTAAACCTATCATCCGTAACCCTGCAACCGATATGCCGGCTCCGGATTATATTTATCTTGAATCAACTTATGGTGATAAGCTGCACGATAATCACGACCTTGCTATGAAGGAGCTTATCCGCATTGTTCGTGAAACCTGCCAGAAAAAGGGCAAAATCATCATTCCGTCTTTTGCAATTGAACGTGCCCAGGAACTTGTTTTCTATCTGCATCTTCTTACAGATCAGAAAAAGATTCCTGTTGTGCCGATTTATGTTGATTCACCAATGGCAAGCAATGCAACTTCTGTTTTCCGTGTACATCCGGAATGCTACGATGAAAGTGTAAACGAAGCTTTCCTCAAGCATCATAAAAATCCATTCGGATTTAATTCACTCATTTATACAACCAGCGTTGAAGATTCAAAGGCTCTCAATAAAAAAGAAGGTCCTATGATTATTATTTCTGCTGATGGTATGTGTGAAGCTGGCCGTGTCCTTTATCATCTTGCCAATGAAATTTCTAATCCTCGTAATACAATTATGATTGTAGGCTATATGGCTGAAAACACACTCGGCCGCCGAATTTTCGAAGGTCAGAAAGAGGTTACAATTCTTGGCGATAAGTATCAGGTTGAAGCAAAAGTAGAGAAGTGTAATGGATTCTCGGCTCATGCAGACTATTCCGAAATGATTGAATGGCTCAAGGAAATTGATACAAGCAGACTTAAGAAAATCTTCCTGATTCATGGTGAACTTGACCAGCAGCAGGGCTTTAAAGAGCATCTTGCCGAAGCCGGCTTTAATAATGTTGAGATTGTGGCTCCGGAAAAAGAATATGAACTGGACTAGCAAAACACTGTGTAATTCGTTATTCTAGTAGGACACTTATTATTGAGGTATTCCAATGAAGAGATTTAAGATTATTACAATTCTTATGGTTTTATTCTGTGGAACAGCATTATCTGCAAAAGACTTTGACTGGTCAGAATGCTGGTGCAATTACGGTGGTGGTATTCAGCAGGGAGACTGTATTGTTAATGCCAGTGCCGGTTTGTGGTTCAGTGATTTTGAATATGCTGTTTACAATAATTTCATGTTTATTCCTCCTGTAATGGTAGAAGTTCAGTTTGCACAGCCAATCTGGAAGCTTCCGTTTACATTTGGTGGTTATGCAGGTATGCGTGGATACAGCTACAAAATAAATGAAGATGAATACAGATATTTAAGCGTATTCTGTGGTGGCGAAGCTGCTTATCATATTCAGCTTCCACCAAAAGGTCTTGATTTGTATGCAGCTACACGTGTAGGTGTAAACATTCCGTTTGTAAGACCGGGACAGGAATGGAATCCAGATTTCTTCCAGTTTGGAGAAGCATTGGGAGCTAACTGGTTCTTTAACGAGTTCTTTGGTTTAAATCTGGAATTTGGTTTTCCATTTAGTAAATTTGGTGTATCTTTTCAGTTTTAAAACTGAAAGTCCACTAGATATAGTGTAGTATATCTTGAATTCTAGTATGGAAAATACAAAAAATGCTTGATATATTGCACGCAATTCATTATTATTGAAACAAACCGATACGGAAAGTTTTTCCATTTCGCAAAAGAATCATAAAGGAGTCTCCTGCGAAAATCGGTAATTATTTAGGCAGAGGGAATCATAAAGGAGTCCCAAAGCAAAAGAGGTTTTATATGACTTTAAGACCAGAATGGGAAGGATTCAATCCTAGCGGTTTATGGACGAGTGAAATCAACGTACGCGACTTCATTCAGGCAAACTACACTCAGTATGATGGTGATTCATCATTCTTGGCCGGCCCGACAAAAGCTACAGAAAAACTTTTTGACGAGCTTCAGAAATTACAGAAAGCAGAACACAATAAAAAGTCTGTTGGACTTGATGGAAAAGAAAGAAGTGGAGTTCTTGACCTTGATACAGATGTTGTAACAGGTCTTACTTCTCATCCAGCCGGATACATTTGTCCGGAAGGAAAAGAGCTTGAACAGGTTGTAGGTCTTCAGACAGACAAGCCTTTGAAGAGAGCTTTCATGCCATTTGGTGGAATCAAGATGGCAGAACAGTCTTGCGAAATGTATGGTTACAAACCAAATCCAGAACTTCACAAGATTTTCACAGAGTACCACAAGACTCACTCAGACGCTGTATTTGATGTATACACTCCAGAGATCCGTAAGGCCCGCAAGGCACACATTCTTACTGGTTTGCCAGATACTTACGGACGCGGACGTATCGTAGGTGACTACCGTCGTGTTGCTCTTTATGGTATCGACTACCTCATCGAGCAGAAGGAAGCTGATAAGGCTAACTGCGGAAACGGTACAATGACAGAAGAAGTTATCCGCCAGCGCGAAGAGCTTGCTGAGCAGATTAAGGCTTTGAAGGGTATGAAGGCTATGGCTGCCCTTTACGGTTATGATATTTCTAAGCCAGCTACAACAGCAAAAGAAGCATTCCAGTGGCTTTACTTCGGATACCTTGCTGCTATCAAGACACAGAACG